>PBSZ01000001.1 GCA_002726445.1 Cellvibrionales bacterium
TGAACAGATTACTTGAATACATTTGCGAAGCGTCGCGTGGCACTGAATTTGGCCAGTTACCTGTACCCACTATTTTTACGCCGTTAAGATCGACCACTTCGCCGGGTGCAGATCCCTCAACATTACCGCCGGTCTCAGCCGCCATATCAATCACCACACTGCCGCGCCTCATCCCTTCAACAAACTCACGTGGCACAATCACCGGTGGCTTGCGGCCAAAAACTTGCGCGGTGGTAATCACCACATCCGAAGAAGCGATCACCTCTTTCTGGGCGTCACGCTGAATCTGTAATTGTTCAGAAGTTAATTCTTTCGCATAACCATCTTTTGTCGACCCCGTCTCACCAAGATCAATTTCTAAAAACTTGGCACCGACGGATTTGACTTGCTCAGCCACTTCCGAGCGGGTATCAAAAGCGGTGACCTGCGCACCTAAACGCTTTGCCGTTGCGATAGCTTGCAAGCCAGCAACACCCGCACCAATAACAAACACCTTAGCAGGCTTTAATGTGCCGGCAGGGGTCATCATCATAGGCAGAATAGAGGGTAAGTAATTGGCCGCTTGCATGACCATCACATAGCCGGCTAAATTTGCCTGCGAACTCAGCGCATCCATTTTTTGCGAACGCGTACTGCGAGGAATCATTTCCATACTAATAGCACTAATATTCTTCGCCTTCAAAGCGTCGATTAATGCGTGCTCATTAAAGGGGTCAAGAAAACTAACATGAATACTACCGGGCTTAAGCAGTTCTACGTCACTGAGTTCAGGTTTTCGCACTCGAAGCACCACATCAGCGGCACCTAAGAGCGACGCCTTGTCCGAAGCAATCGACGCCCCAGCTGTCTCGTAGTCATTGTCTGAAAAGCCCGCACCCGAACCAGCGCCAGCCTCTAGGCTAACTTCTGCACCCATGCGGACTAATTTTTTTACCGTATCGGGAATTAACGCCGCGCGTAATTCACCGGGGGCCGTTTCTTTAGGAATAGCTATTAACATAAGATTATCGCGTCTTTTATTGTTGCTGGACATTGATTAAAAATTACACTGATGCCCTCTGGAAATCCGTCGGGGATCGCGTAATAGCTCAAAAATTCTGTTTAAATAACATGGTCTTAACTTGAGCAATCACACCAAAGCACGGTGTGTTTACAAGCTGAGTGACATCTTATACGCGGTAGCCAGAGGTTGCCATAGCGATTTAGGTCTAAACGCAGCAGTAAATAGAAAAAACAATCATTTAAGACAGGTTATAAGGTTACGATATAGTACATATTGTTAACGGTGATTAATCAAGAGTGCATTGCAAAACATAGCTCATTGCTACTGAAATGAAATAATTTAAAATTTGAAAAAGTGATGGTGAAAATATGTTTATTTTTCAGTCGTTCGACGATCACCCTTGCGGCGATCAGTTCCATCGGTCAAGTCAATGCCTATATTTTTTTTTCGTCGATCGCCGCCCTGCTCGCGCTCTTCTAAGGCTTCATCAAGCTGCTCAAAGAGACCTAAATCTGTGTTATCTTTATCACTCATTCTGCGCCTCTCTTCTTATCAGCTATAAAACATAAGCTTGCTACTTAATTAGCTCGGGTTGATATCTGCTGGGCCCTGTATCCCCTGAACTACTCACCTTTATTGTAGACTATTTCTGTTCAGCCGTTCAAAAATTGTTGCTTAGTATGCCGTCTTAAGTTCGAATGCAGCGCTTAAAAACACTCAGCAATACTAAGCGGCGTTAAGCAGCAACCTGGCATTGATCCCTGCCCATGTCTTTTGCATGATACATGGCTTTATCCGCTCGGCTAAATAAATCTTCGGCTGAGTCATCTGTCGCCACTTCGGCAATGCCTAATGATACGGTTATTTTCAATGGCTTCGTTTGGAAATGGAAGGGACTGTTACGCACCTGCGCGCAAATGTCGTTCATTAACTTCAGCGCCGAGTCAGCATCAGTTTCTGGCAACAGAATAACAAATTCCTCGCCGCCGTAGCGGGCAATATAATCACTGGAGCGAAGCCTTTTTTTCGCTGTTTTTGCCAGTAACTTTAACACTTTATCACCGGCTAAATGCCCATAGGTATCATTAATCACTTTAAAGCGATCGACGTCGAGCACCACCAGACAAAAAGTATTACCGTAGCGATTAGACCGCTCTAACTCAATACCAATACGGCGGTCGTAAGCCTCTCGGTTAGGCAGCTCAGTCAGGCCATCAAGCTCGGTATATTGACGCTGAACTTCAAGCTCGGCCTCTGCTCTAGCGGTCTCTGCCTCTAATAACTGCACATGTGAACGCATCGCCGCGAGCTTAATTTCATAATCACGTTGTTGCTGATCACGTTTTTTCTGGTATTCATCAAGCTGTGATGAAACTAGCGCCACGTGCGATCTAACCGATGCCTGCAATGACTGCATCGACGAAGCGGTTTCGACACTGCCTGAGAATATATCCATATCGTTACGCACCGTACGCTCAAAAGTCGCTCCCGAAGCGATGATCGACTGCGCGGAATCACCCACACTGCTGACATCGTTATTAAGCCTAAACAGCTGATCGTTTAAGCCCTTTAAAAACAACTCAAATTCTTGATGGTCATTTTCATGGGCACCGATAATCACTGTCTTTAAGTGATTCAATAGCAGTAACAGGCTTTCATTATTTAAACCTTCAGACAGTATCTGTTGCGCGCTAATAAGCGCATTCTCTGTTGTTGCTAACGGCTTTAGTTGTGAGAGGATATCGGCTAGGATTGCCTCTAAGCGCCCAGCGATCGACTCAATTTCTTCGCCCCCAGCAGAATGCTTAGGTAGGTCATTTAAGATTAAGCCCTGCAAGCGAAAAAAATTAACCGCCATAAATTCTGCGGATTGATTGCCTGTGAGTGCTTGTTGACAGCCGCGCATAAATGCTGCTAATTTTTTCTTCGCTTCTGCAGAGGGGTTTAAGGCTAACAGTTGGGCAACGCCGTCATTAAAACTTTGAAGCTGCTGGTCAAGGCTATTGCGGCGCGCCGTTACGGCATTACTCATCGCCTCATGCGCAGCAGCGATTAATGCAGAGTCAATGACTTCATTACTGCTACGAAGCTGTTGCCGCAAACTGGCAATCCACTCATCGAGCAAATCATCTTGACCTTCGACGAACAGTGCAAACTCCCAGAGTAATTCTTCTTGCGAGTGTGTTTGCTCAACTAAAACTTGCTTGCTACGAAAACGTGCCAACAATTGCTTTCGAGCGAGGGTAAAAAACGGAATAGACTTCATAAAGACTCTTATCAAGTGAAGGAATAGGTGAGTGTTTAAGTCAAATAGGCCAGCGTTTATTAATTATAGGCGGCTTTTACAAAAAAAACCGCCCTAATGGCGGTTTTGATAAATACTAAGAAAATTTTACTTTCCTCGCCTCTCTAAGGCAATTAAATAATCAGCGACCTGTAACATTTGCGCCTGACTTCCAGCCATTCGGCCGCTAATTCGGTATTTACCATTGACGATAAGTTCAGGCGTGCCCTGTACCCGATAGTGTTTCTTCACCCGCTTTTCAGACTGTGACACCTTGCTCATCACGCCAAAGGAATTAAGTGTTTGATTAAAGCTTTCACGACTGATGCCGTGTTGTACAAAAATATCGGCAAATTTGCCTTGATCACTTAATCGAGGGCTTTTTGCCAGCAAGGCAAAAATACTGTCATGGCCCGCACGGGGTAAAGATAATTGTTCTGCCGTGTAGTAAACATTGGCATGAAGTTTCATAAAATCACGCCAAATGGCTGGCGTTTTGGCAAATACAATATCATCTGCCAGGCCTGCCTGCCATTTGTCCAACAATGGCTCAAAGGTATAGCAGTGGGAACAGCCGTACCAAAAGACCTCCATTACTTCTATTTTATTAGGCTTTAACGTCCGCGCAGGATTGCTCAGCACTTGATAGTGAACACCCGCTTCAAAAGATGCAGCTTGGCTATCTGATTTATCGGCACAGGCCACAGAGGCAAACAGAATAAATGGCAGCAACAGAGAGTAGCTTAAACGACGAAGGCTTTTCATAACGGCGAACCCTATAGCAAAAAATAATTTTTNTNAATCAGCACACGGGGGGNGTAAATCCCCAATGCTTTACTTATTAAGGACGTAAACCGGCGATATAACTGGCTACTGCTTGGATCTCATTNTCATTCATTCGTTCAGCNATATCGCGCATCACTTTACCTTCGCCGTCATTATGACGGTTGCCGATAGAAAAGTGTCTNAGCTGAANAGCAAGGTATTCGGCATGCTGNCCGGCCANCATAGGNAANCCNGCNGGCGCATTNCCGGTNCCNGANGGNCCGTGACAACCGGTGCAAGAGGGTATGCCCCGGTCAGGGTTACCATTGCGGTAAATTTCTCGCCCTAAGTTCACCCATTTCTCTTCCGAAAAGCTATGCGTTTGGGTTTGAGCGGCATAAAACGCAGCAATATCGGCTAAATCTTGATCGTTAAAATGATCAAGCTGGCCGACCATCATGGCAATTTCACGCTCACCGGTCTGTACGTTTTTAAGTTGTTTAAGCAAGTATCGCTCACCCTGACCAGCCAACTTAGGATTGGAAGGAATTAGACTGTTGCCATCGGCACCATGGCAGGCATTACAACTTTCAACTTTCTGCTTGCCGCTTGCTGCATCACCGCCGGCCCAGACCGATTGAGCTGACATTAACAAACAGAGGATAAGCGTGTAAAAAGGGCGGTGCTTTGTCATTTCTTTTACCTAGAGAGTACCTGTTGATGCTAATTAGTCTTTGAAGTGTCTCGACGACCAATTCTCGATATTTTAAAAAGCGCGATTCTATCACTGCTTGCCTTGTTACCGTAAGGCTATTTTTTCCCAGAAAATAGTAAATATACATTTTCATTCAAGTTTATACGTCATTTTTGCCAATTTGGCCTGCCACAAAAGACAAAACAACGAGGGTTGCAATTATCGCGGTATACTGACCCTGCGGTTATCCACCGCTTCTCTTCGGATTAAAAATAGCGACTGATTGACTATGACTGATGCAGTATCCCCTGTTAGCGACATCCAAAAGTATTTCGCCTCTGCTAGTTTTACGCAAAGTGCTGCAAAATTGGCGCAATGTCCCCTCGACGAGGGCTTAGAAACCGCTTTCGCCGGCCGATCAAATGCTGGAAAATCTAGCGCAATCAATCGCTTAACAGGACAGAAAAAATTAGCTAGAACCAGTAAAACACCTGGTCGAACGCAACTCATCAATTTTTTTATGCTCAAAGACCAGCAACGTTTAGTCGATTTGCCCGGTTATGGCTATGCAAAAGTCGCCATCAGCAAAAAACTTGAATGGCAAAAACACCTTGAACAATACCTCGAGAAAAGAACCTCATTAACGGGCTTAGTGCTGGTAATGGACGTCAGGCACCCACTACAACCCTATGACGTGATTATGCTGGACTGGGTAAAACAATATGACCTGCGTTGTCATATTTTACTCACTAAGGCAGATAAGTTAAAACGCGGCGCAGCCAAACAAGCATTAATGACGGTTGAGCAGGCCGTCAAAAGCCAGCCCAACACCTCGGTACAACTCTTTTCAGCCACCAAGGGCAATGGGGTTGAGGCCGCTCGCCAAGTTCTATTCGACTGGCTTCATTAATAAACTTCTAATCCATAATAGTTATCTAGACGGTGATAGCTATCTAGTCCATTTTAGCAATAATTTCATCGGAAAATCGCTTAATCGCATCGCTTTTTTGTGTCAATGCATCGACCTTGTCATTGGGATAAAACGGCCAGGGCATGGTCAGTAAATGCGTCACCCCTTGTTCTTCTAGGCGCTTATAGTGATCGAGCGTAAAAGCATCGCTGGGTGAGGCCATAACATCAAACGGCAAGTGGTCGCGGCCATAATCTTTGCGATAGTTGTTGATCATATTAATGCAGTCGACAATTTCGGCGCTGGTTTGTAAGTCGCTTAACCAGCCATCGCCCAATCGCGCGGCGCGACGAAAAGCAAACTTCGAAATACCGCCCACATAAATAGGAATGCGTTCAGTGGGGGCCGGCGTCATTTCTAAACGCTCAAACTCATAAAATTCACCGTGATGCTCGACCCAGTCGCCGGTCCATAATTTACGCATCACCTCGACCATCTCATCGGCTCGCTTGCCGCGCCGTTCAAAGGGTTGCTCGACTAAGGCAAATTCATCGGATGACCAACCCATGCCAATGGTTAGCGTAACACGATTATTTGAGATTACGGCTGCAGTACTAATGGCTTTAGCCGCCATAAACGGGTTGCGCATCGGTAATACATAGACATTGTTAGTGAATCGGATTCGTTGAGTGATACTGGCTAAGGCGCCAATCAATACCCAAGGATCAGGCCAGTCAGTAAACGCCTCCCAGCGACGCGAACCATCCTCCGTATAAGGATAAGGTGTTGAAATCGTTTCAGGATGAACAATATGATCAGAAAAAGTCAGCGAGTCCCAACCACTTTCATCAGCAACCGGCGCGAGCGCCATTAGGTCTTCAACGGTATTAAACGAGGTCGATAAAACAAATTTCATAACAGTATCCTGCTAAGTTTTATAATTTGTAAAAAAAGAGAAGGCAGTAAAATAATTTAATAAGACTATCTTTTTGAACAATTGTGAAATTTAAATTGACTTTAGTAGATGCTTACTTAGATCGCCAAATAAACGAGAAACGATCTTTCTTTCTGAAAATCTCCAAACCCCATCCGCTTTTTCAAATTTATCGAAATATTGAACGCCAATGATAGGTTGAATTGGAAAATCATCTGCTGATTGAAACACAATGGCATAAGATTTACATTCAGCGTGAACGCCGTCAGGTTCAACCTTGACGATTGCATTAGTGGTTACGTGCTGTGTATGAGGCGTCCCATCATCCGAATAAATACGAGTATGCTCCTTGTATAATTTAAGAATATTTTCAACGCCTGAAATCTCAACACCAGAACCGTCGCCGGCAACGAACTTGGCATGCGCGAACATGTTCGCCATCTCTTGAAGATCTCCGCTGTCCAAATGAAAGGCATACTCATAAAGAAGGGACTGGATCTCATATGAATCAGAACTCACTCTAAGTCTCCATGTTAATTTTATAAATAACGACTGAGGGAAACGGATAAATAATGGAAGTCATCATAAAAGAAATCATTCTTTTTTTCGCCATACGAAATCCCAACAGAGCCATCTTTATTCCAAAACTTATACTCCATAAAATAATGGAGCAAGTCTCTATCTGTTGTAGGCTCTGGATCTCCACCGTCTTCAACCAATATTGATTTTAATGTTCTTGTGTAAACTGAAGAGCCAATCTTTAAACTTGAAGATTGGCTGGGATAAAAAGCAACTTGAACCTCTGAGAAAAGGTCATAAACATCTTCTTGATCTGATATTGACGCATTTACAATAGGTGCAGTCCCATTCACAAGACCCAGAGAAAAATCAAGCTTATAGTCAACTACAAGGGACGAAAGAAATGTTATATTGCCAATAAACCTATCTAGCTCATAGTCATTTCCGATTTTCAT
>PBSZ01000002.1 GCA_002726445.1 Cellvibrionales bacterium
TACCCGGATTTAATCGTTCAGTGCCAATGACTAGCTCTATTGACAGAGCAGTTGAGGCTTGGGTCAAAAACAGTATAACTAAAGAGAGTTTTGCAATTTTGATCATTTTGAACTCCGAAACAGTTAAAAATCCATACGTAAGCTGATTGAATAGAAGAATGATAACTATTATCATTTAAAAGTTAAACGTATTTTTAACACTACTTTTAGCTATTTCTATTTAACGGGCGATAAATAATTTATGCAGATTTGTTATAAGATTTTTTTACCTATACTGATAGCAACCAGCGTTTTCAATGTAGGACGTGTCTTCGCTGAAAATAATGGAAGTTCTAAAGTGGTTGAGGAGGTCGAGGTTTTTGCTGACGACCTACGTTATGAAATAAAAGTCGATCGTCTAGAGTCGGCCAATATTTTAGGTACTGAGGCTATCCAGCGAATTCAATCAGCAGATGTATTTGATCTTTTGTCGTCTATGCCAGGCATAGATATTGAAGGTGGCATCACTACAGGTGGCAAATCATTTTCAATAAGAGGATTTGGTAATAATGAAGATGTATTGATACAAATAGATGGGGTGACACAGAACTTTGAAAAGTATCGTGCGGGTACCGGCGTTGAAATTGAGCCCGAGTTACTCAAAGAAATTGCAGTATTTCGAGGCGGTACCAGTGTCGCCCAAGGTGCGGGTTATCTGGGCGGTGTGGTACAAATGGAAACCAAAGATGCCCGTGATTTTTTAAAAGATGAAAAAATTGGTGCTATCATAAGGTTAGGCTGGAAAGATAATAATGATGAAAAATTTCAATCTTATACAGGTTATGCACTGCCATTTGATGGCATTGATGTTTTAATTAATGCCGTCTCTCGTAAAACAAATGATCTAACACAAGCAAATGGTGAACCGTTCAATAATTCAGATGAACAGCAGGAAAGCTTATTAGTAAAAGTAGAACATTATACGACAGATAGCATTTTAAGTTATAGTTACAGAGAAAGCGAGGATGTTGGTCTTGAACCATTTGATCTAATAAGCAATTGTAATGATGCGTCCTCTACAAATACTTTGTGCAGAGATATGCTTAGAGAGACCTCTGAGGCGGCTCACTCTTTTAGAGGGCAGTACAACCCGCCCAACTCGCTGATTGATTTTGATTTTGTCATAGGTTATATCGATAAAAGTGTTGTTGAACAAACTGATCAAGGAGGAAGTTTTGAAGCTAGTTTTAACTTCCCGATTGGTTACTTCCAGTACGACATTTGGAACTTAAACCTTAAAAATGTCTCTGAGCTAGCTTTTCACAACATATCCTCTCGCTGGACTTATGGTATCCAATCCTCTCGTGAGAAAAGAATCTCAAAACAGGATCGTGATGGATCTTTAATAGAATATACCAATCAACCATCAGGTTTGAAATCTACAAAAGCCGCTTATGCTGACGTTGTTTTAGATTATGAAAGACTGCGTTTCCAAGTCGGACTAAGGCATGATGATTATGAAGTTTCTTCAGAGGATGATCGAGTAGCTGGTTTCACAGCAGAGCGTTTTGGTGACGAGAAGATCCGATTTTCACAGACTACGCCATCATTTAGCATCGATTATAATTTAGGCCTTTCAACATTTTTTTATCGCCAAAGTGAGGCTTTTCGCGCACCTCTAGTCACTCAGTATTTTGCTCCAAGTGCTACCAATGCGTCTGACCAAGGCACATGTGCTAACTTTAGTGAGATTTCTTTTCCTCCAGACGTTTCATCTTTTACAGGGTCAGCTATTAACATCGCTATACAACACGGACAGGCGCTGGCTGATTGGGAGCAAAATACGCCTGAATGGCAAAAAGAGGAGGCTTTCTTTTGCGGCGATGTTTATAAGCCAGAAGAGGCCACAACAAAAGAGGGCGGTATTTTAATTGATTTTCCGTTTGCGAGTGATGATCAAAATCTAGCTAGTAAACTCACTTATTTTGATATTAATAGGAAGCATAAATTAAATTCACTTTATCAAGATCCGGCTACACTTGAAGTTAGTCAGCCTAATACAGAGTCCCGTTATGGTTTTGAAGCAGAAATTAACTATTTTAATATGGCAGGCTGGATGGTGAGCTTTAATTATTCTAAGTTGAGAGGTAAAAGGATTGATGTAATTAATGATGTTGAATATATTACTGGTCTTAGGGCACCACCGGGCGATTCAATAAACTTACATATTTCGAAAACAGGGAGTTATCTTAATTCGAGAGTAGGGCTAATGCTTCGAGGCGTTAAATCCAGAAAGGTCGATCAAAATCTTGATCGAACCATGAGCGCTATTGATGCGAGATATGAACGCATACCCGGATATGTTGTGGCAAATACATATGCCACATTTGATATTGATAGCAGGTGGATTTTCAAAACTTCAATAAATAATATCTTCAACAAAAACTACCAGCTTCGCGGTTTTGGCGGGGGTATTGGAAATGTATCAGCTGGTAGAGACTATAGATTAACTACTTCTTATATATTTTAGATCTTTTAGCAGCTAGGAAAAGTCCAAAACCCAGAGCATATAAACCCCAAGCTGGCAAAAATGGTACATTGGCCTCTTGATAAGGGCCAATATCTACTGCCAGCGCATCTAGACTCATACTACTTCCTTGGCCCGTAAATCTTATATCATAGGCAGACTGAGCAGAGTCTAGTTCCCAAATATATAAATACTCTCTGTAAGTCGAGGGACCTCCATGAGCATCTATTGCGTCACTGAAAATGGTGTGCTTGTTATCAAAGGGGAGGTCTACTATATCAGTTGTAGTATTTGATGATCCGTCTAAGTCAACTCCAATAAGCTTTACTGTTGCGTCGTCAATGTCGCTTCCTAGCGTAGCAATTTGTAAAGCAACGGTTATCGGCCCTTCAAGGCTTTGATGATCACTATTAGCCACCAAGACTATATCGTAGCTAGGTGTAGCACTAAATGAGTATAGGTTATTAGTAGAAGTTACAAAAATTCCTAGACCAGACCCGGCAACAATTTGTGCAGCCGGAACAATTATAGTGCCATTACTTAGAATATCCTCTAAGCCAAAGGGTGTGGGAGATACATGAATAAGGCCATTGAGAGTTTGAAGATAGTAGCCATCAGGCGTTTGATCTGTATTTATATAACTCCAAGGTGACCCTTGCTCCTGAAAATATTCATCGCTTAGATCACCTGAAGATGGGCCAAATTGATCCCAACCAGCGTATAAAGATCCTGTGGAACCTCTCTCCCACCAAGAAAGATAAATCTGATTTGGTTGCAGAAAAGAATTTACGGAAAGGGCTTGTGCGCTAATGAATATAGTTAGGATAAAAAATATTATAGGCCTAAACATTTTTTGGCGACTCTAAATTTGAAGGTTAGAAAAAAACCAGACATACCCTATTTAGGGGTATGTCTGGTTAATTATTGATGGTTTACTTTTTTCTACGAAGACCGGCTAAACCTAATAGGGCAGAACCGAATAACCAAGCCGCAGCAGGAACTGGCACAGGGTTGGTTACAATACCAAATGCGTCATAAGATCTATTTTCGCCTAAGGTTGTATAATTAATTGTAAACATTCTATGCGGGGCTAATGTTTGACCCAAATCAAACGAATAAGTTTGAAGGTAATTACCATCTCCATCAACAACTGAAGACGAGCCAGTTTGAGTGGCAAAAAGCTGTCCAGTTAATGATCCTGCTCCAACAATGGATACAGAATCTACCGAATCAGGGTTACCGTAGGATTTCACTTGCAAATCGACTGAATTAGCACCACCACCCATGTGATAAGCAGTAAAGCTGAAGGTTTGAGCGTAACCACTGTCATACAAACGGTTATCACCTGGACTACCAAGAACAAGGTTAGAACCAGTTGTATTCGTAGCGGAAGTAACACCTAAGCCCCCACCAGAGGAACCGCTAGCGCTCATCATGTCTGTGAAAGGCGCTGAACTATTCACCGCTTGGTAGGAACCGCCATAAGCTGTTCCGTTAGGTTCAAAAACGTCTATAAGGAAACTTGCTAGGCCATTTGAGTTCATGCCACTTAGACTAGCATGAGACATGCTACTAGCTGCGGCAAGTGAGATCGCTAAAGCGATTTTATTGATTTTCATTGTTGTTCTCCAGGGTTAAAATTAAATCTGTATCTAAATTGGAAAGACAATGATAATTATTCTTATTTAGAATTGCAAGTAAAAAGATTATTAATTGTTCAAAAACACCCGGATATGCTTAAAAAATAAACTAATATATATCAGTTACTTGAGGCCATTGCGCTTAATACAGGATTTTTATTGATTTTTTTTAATGTTTGAATGGTTGCCAGCACATTGCTACTGGCAACCTGGATTGCCTTGTTAAAGCTTTCGAGCTTGCCTCACGGCGCCAGCTATCATTAGCAAAGTAATGACCAAGAGCGAAATAAGCAGAATTTTATCCCATTCAACTTCCCCCTCGGCTGATTCATTCTGCTGTTCAAGCAGCTGACCCTCAACGGCCTCTGGGTTAGCCATTTGGTTGGCTGAGGAATTATTCTGAGGTGGGGGTAAGGCAAGGTCTAGCCCAAAGCCTTGCGCGCTAAGATTGGTAAACTCGCGTAGCTTTTCATTATCGACATAGTGATCAAACTGCTCAACTATTTCAATATAACGCTCGACCATGGCTTGGAGGGTTGCCTCATCGGCGGCCCAATAGTCTTTTCGCACCGCTTCTAGCATACGTTCAAGCATTCGCGCTTGGGCATTGGGGTTGACGGCCTCAAAAAATTCATCAATCGCCAAATCTAAGCTGTCTTCAATATAGACCTCGTAAAAACTTTGCCATTGATCATCGCGCACTAAGCTGGGGTCAACCACCTGCCAACCCCAAAAATTGTCAATTCTGGCGCTCATCTCTACCGCCCCGCTGTAACCCTCAACCATCATCTCGCTAATCCAGCGCGGATGGAAATTACGGGTTCTCAGTTCTTTGGCTAAAAACTTATCCGCGGTTTCAGCTTTGATCTTGGAGGGGTTGCGAAGATTGCTGATCATCATCGTCGGACTTGCTCCGTCGATGGAGCGCACCGCGAGTGATAACGCGCCGAAGTATTCAAACGGATCGTCGGTGCTGAGCATGCCATACAAGTTAGACGAGCGAGAGTGAAGTGCAATGTCAGTGCCCGATAGTTGTTGTGCGTATAAGTCGACATTATCAAGTTTTTTACCGTAGCGGCTGTTATCACTGCCGTAGTAATAACCCATTTTTTTCAAATAAATATCCGCAATAACGCTGTCATCGTCCCAGGTATCACTGGCAAAGGTGGTGCTATCTACACCAGAACCGTGTTGGCCGGGGGCATTAGAAAAAATTCGGATACTTGATAAATAATCTGCTTCTTCGTTTTCAACGCCTTGTTCTTTAAGCTCCTTAGCAATGCGGAGACTATTAAGTCTTATATAGTTATTATCTTCTTCTAGCGCTGAAATTTTTTCAATTGCTTTTGCTAGGTACTGCATAATATTGGGAAAAGCGTCGCGATATAAACCGGTGCTAGATAAAACAATATCGACTCTGGGTCTTTTTAATTCGGCGTAGGGAATGATCTCAGAATCAACCACCCGCCCATCGCGAGACCAGACGGGTCGCATGCCCATCGCGCGAAGGGCTTGTGCTTCTAGTACACCATACTGCCGCATGGTTTCAATGGACCAGAGGGAAAAGGCTAGTTTATCCGGGTAACGGCCATTGTCATTGTAGTAGTCAATAATGATTTGCTCGACCAGTTCGGTACCTTGCTCATAGGCGGCTTTAGTGGGCACGCGAGAAGGATCAAAGCCATAAAGGTTAAAACCTGTTGGCAATGAATCAGGATGCCGCAAGGGATCACCACCGGTGGTGACGGGAATGTACTCACCGCGCAAAAAAGCCACGGTATTATCCAGTTCTTTGATGCCGCGCATATTGCGATAATAGTCCTGGCCGGTCGTTACCCACGCCTGCAAATCTTCACTGAGTTTTTCTATCGGTATCGGCGCATTGTGTGAGTGGTCATGCTCATTGCTGTGATCGTGACTGTGCTCGTTATCGGGTACATTGTCATGATGATGCGCGTCGGTATATTGATGGTGATCGCTGTCTTTGGCATCAACTTCAGCATCGACTGCAGCGACAACATAATCACGAACAGTTTTAAAGCCTGCTAACTGCTCGAGTTCAGATTGAGTCTCATGAAAACCATGATCGCTGTCATCATCATGTTGGTGATTCTGCTGATCAGTGTCGTGATTATGTTGGTCATGGTTACCGTGTTCATGGTTGCCATCGTGAACTTCGGCCTGATAAGCGCGAGTCTCAAACTCGGCAGCAGCGCTTAAAAATTCTGTGCCTAACATTTGCGATAAAGTGCTGATGACTAATTCAGGCCGGGCTAATTCACCGTAAGAGTGCAGGCCTAATGGTTGGCTAAGCCCCGACAATTCATTCATGTAATCGTGTAATTGCGTTAGAAAAGCGCCGTAATCTGCTGCAATGACTTCGCGTGTCAGACCCATGTCATCACAAATATTATGTTCATAACAGGTATCGATAATCATTTGTGCAGTTTTGACTTTAACCCCGCCTTCATCGAGAGCCTTATACTCGTGCATGAGGTTATGGATATCCGCTAATTCGCCTTGTAAGCCAGCCGCCGCAAAGGGCGGTGTCATATGTGAAATAATGGTAGCACTGCCGCGGCGTTTTGATTGCATTGCCTCACCCACGTCATCGACAATAAACGGATAGAGAATCGGTGTATCCCAGACCGCGAGATTAGAGTCGTCATAAATACTGGGTACCCGCTCTTTGCCGTAAAGATACTCTTGTGAGCCGTGGGTTCCTAAGTGAACAATCGCATCACTGGCCCAATACTCGCGGGCGTAATAGTAACCCGCCAAGTAAAAGTGATTTATCGGCACGGTTTTATCGTGATAAATACGTTCAGCCTGCTCTTTATCGTCGGCACGAGGCGGTTGACGCAAGACCACCATATTGCCGTTTTGGATACGTGGCATCAGCAGGTAGTGTTCGCCGTCCTTCTCCATGGCCATAAAACTATTTTTGGGATGGCCCCAATAGTCCATAATTGGCTGGGTAATATGTATCGGTAGGCGATTAAACCATTTAAAATAGTCATCTAATGGCAGTAAGTCGGCTAATCCCTCGGCTACCAGTTCATCCATTTTTTCACCTAGTCGATCGTCGCGGAAAAAAGGCTCGAGTATGGCTTTGGCGCGATCACTATAAAAATCATGTTCGTAGGGAGCAATGTCATAACCTTCGCTATGTAAGCGATGCGCTAAGGTATGTAGGCTATCGGGCACATTCAGGAAGGATGCACCCATGTCTTCTCCCCCCCAAACCATTACCGCAATTTTCTTATCGTTATTGGCTTTGTATTTGAGCGATACCATCGCCAATGCGCGATTGACCATATGATCGACTTGGTAGTCAATCACCTCAATTTCAGCGGGTTCATCGTTCTCTTCGCCGCGACCACTGATGCCGCCTTTGACGGCTGACACGGTCAGTGGGTTAATCACTCCAGACGATTCTGGCAAGACTAAGACAAACGGCGTCATGCCAGGTGAGATACCTTGTATATCGTTTTCCCACACTTGTTGGCCGCCGTCGAAGTAGGTCAGTGCCTGCATCACCGGCACGCCAAACTGTTCAAATTCCTTTTTCCGTTTATTGGCCCAATGAATCATGCGGAAGTTAATGATGACATCAACCAATGTATTGTCTTGCTCCTGAATTAATTGGCCATATTGTGCAGCAAAGGGACTCAGCTCAAAAAAGAACGGAATAACTTGTGCGCCACTGGCCTCGATCTTAGCAATAGTGGCATCAATGACGCCGGTTTCCATCACCTCAATTGAGGCGCGTTGCATCAGTATGCCGACAGTGGGTTTATTGGCACTAAGAGCTTGTTTTTTTTTCGTTAGCCAGTCGTTGTAGGCTTCTCGTGTTTCAAAATTAGACCGTTGTAGTCAGGATGATAAATGCCTTGCTGCGGATACACGACTGGCGGTAAGATTGCTTGCTGTTGATTACCGTCTAAAATACGGTAGCGGAAATAGCTCAACAGACGGTCAATGTTTTTTTTACCGCCATTATCATAATAGGCACTTATGGTCTTAGCGGATTCTGCCGATAAATTATGCAGATAGTCAGGCTCAAACTTCATGGCCATGAATGCTTGACTCGACCCCTTTATTAGCGGAATGAATTCAGCAAAGCTAGCCGCATTATCGCGTGATGAAACGCCATCGAAAATAACTAAAGAATGCTCGACAAACGCCGTTTGTCTATCGCTTAAGTTTTTAATATCAGCTGCTCGAGTCACTGCAATGGTAAAGCCATAATCTTGCGCACCAGCCTGAAGCAATGCAGTTTTTTGGCCGTTACTGTGCGAGCCGCTCACCAATAAGATGCTGGGCGATGCTTCCGGTTCTTTGGAATTATTAGCAGTAACGACAGGGGATAACGTCGAGAGCAGAAGTAAAGAACTTGCAATGAATGTTGGAAATAACGTTTTCGCTATTGATTTGATGCCTAGCATGTATGGATTTACTCCCTTGCTGTTGCTAAAACCATATTAATTAGTGTGGTTGATGAAAATTTTCAGAGTTGGCAGTTATTCAGGTACATAAACGATCGAACCATCGGGCATCTTATAAGCAATGCCAGCCTTAACGCCCTCACCATTGCCGATTTCGCCGCTACTTTTATACGTTTCAATGGTTTCACCGTCTTTAATGATCAGCTCCATATCGGGTTGCCCAGCATTTTTAATCACGGTGACGGTTTCGTCTAAAAAAGGATTCATTGGATTTTGCGCAATTGAAATCAGTAACGCTGCGATCAATACTAAAAAAACATCAATTAAATTAGTCACTGACAGCAACGGGTTGGCGGCTTCATCCTCATCGAGTAGGCGCATATCGTTTATATCTCGTTACAGGTTTTTGTGCGCTGGCGGAGTGACCGATCGACATCCACCAACTCAATCGCCAGCCAACGTTTTTTATAACTGGCAATCCAAAACGTGATCGAGGAGATAACCAGACCGAATATCACCGCCGAAAAAGCCACTACTAAGTTTTCACTGATGCCTTGTATGTTGCCATCGCTAAGACTTTTTAGTGCGGGCCCCATAGGAACCATAGTGGCGATTAAGCCGAGCATGGGTGCAAGGCGACTGATCGAACGCACGCCCTCTAATTGCTTGAGCGCTTCAATATCCAGCTGATCTCTATCGCTGTCAGGATGATGAACGGCAAGCGTTAAAAGAGGATAGCCAGGAACAGCGATAGCGGTGACATCATTCTCCAGATTTTTTAAACTCATTAAATAGTGGGGCAGGGCTTTTTTTCGCTGCAGGGCCTGCATTAAAAAGGCGCCGATCAAGAAAAAACTGTAAGCAAATAGAACGGCCAGTAATAGTAAGACTGGCGCAAGAAACAATCCTGACACCTCGTACATCAGGCTTTCTAACCAGGTAGTAGACATAAATAATCTCAAAAAGTGGTGTGCTGGGTCTAGGGGGGAACTGAGCGTAAGTAAAATTGTTGCTATAAAAGACGACATGCCACCCGATAATCGGTGCAATGATAATCGTATGCATTACTATTTACAACTTATCTATTGGAAATAAAAGTGGATCTTTATCTTAAGCTGCTGATATATAAAGTAATTTAATTTATTGACCTTGTTTATGAGAATGATTATTATTATCTTATCAGATAATTATTAATTGAAATCATATAACGCCGTTATTTTAGGAATTTATCGTGAGCCAGCCACCGTTTCTTTGTTCCAATCATTTGCGTTTCTTAAAGCAAAGCCCTTATAAAGCCTTAGAGGTTTATAAGAAGACCTTGCATCAAGGCCAGTTGTTGTTTCAGGCAGGTGAGATAACACGTGCAAAGGACTGCTTTGGTGGGGCATTAGACGCTGCGGAGATCATCCTTGAAGCAGGAATAATTGATCCTATATCGTCGGTTAATCATTTAATTACATCGACGATATTATTATCGACGAGCCTGAGTAAATTAACAGACAATGAGCTTAGTCAATATTATTTAGTATTAGCGCGACATCGATTAGAAATGATCAATCAAACATTTCATCCAACTGCTCAGTTGCGCCATCACCTGACCGAATGTATCAATGCATTAGATATGACCTATAAAACCTTATTTAAAAGTTGGAGCCATGAGGAGCAATTTGAAACTCTCAATGCAAGTTATCAGCATCAAGCTAATAATGCTTCTGCGGTTAAAGAGAGCGGGGTTATTCCGACTTTGCACTAAGTTTAAGTAACAATAATAAATGCTGTGATAGATGAGCAGTGTTCAATAATAAAAAACCATTGGAGACCGAATGAACGCCCAAAAATGCCCTTTAGAATATTGGTTTATAGACCCTAATGGTCAGTCACAAGAAACCGATCTATTTAGTTTGCGTGTAGCTGATGATTTTTCGATAGCATTACGGCAGCGAATTATTCAACAGCTAAAGCCCGATTATCATGAGCTTTTGGTTGAATGCTGTGAACTGGCGGGTGTAGAGCTCGAGGGCCAGTGGCCGCAGATTGATGATTTTGACGCCGAGGGCTTCCTGATAACCACTGAACGCAATAAAATTCGCATTGCTTTCGCCCATCGCTTCGACGATGTGATGGCCGTTCGCCAGCAACTTCTAGGCTTCATCGGCTAGTAGCTGGATTCACTCAGGGCCATTTTATACCTATGATGAGTCATTTATGTCGTTCATCTTGTCGGCTATTTCTCAACAACTAGCTGAATTTGTAGCTAGTCGGATTGTGCCTTGCATTTAGTAAAGACGTTTTACTGATCTAAGCTATCAGCTATGTGAAAGTCTCAACTATATGAATAATAATCATTAANATTTGCAGGGTCNCTCCGAAACTATTAATATGGCGGCCTCAAAATTCACTCTCGATTATTACTATGTGGCGTATTTCCGGTTTTCTTCTGCTAGGTTTCAGTGCAACTTTATTTGCTCATGATGTGCCAATGGAAGAAATCATTGTGCACGGTCGTCAAGTCGACTTGATCGGTCAATCGCTGACACCATCCGAGGGTATTATTGGTCAGCAAGAAATCAAAATTCGGCCTTTATTGCGTAGCGGCGATATTATGGAATTTGTGCCGGGCATGGTGGTGACCCAACACAGCGGAACAGGTAAGGCCAATCAATACTTTTTACGTGGTTTTAATCTTGATCATGGTACTGACTTCGCCACGTACATTGATGGCATGCCGGTGAATATGCGTACGCATGGTCATGGTCAGGGCTATACTGATCTCAATTTTATCATCCCAGAAACTATACAAAAAATGACTTATAAAAAGGGCGCCTACTTTGCCGATGTCGGTGACTTTAGTGGGGCAGGGAGTGCTGCGTTTGAAACCAGCACCACTGTTGATAAAGGCATGACTGAAATCACTGGCGGCGAGAATAATTTTTTTCGAGCGGCTGGGATTGATAGCTTTGCAATTAATGATGCGAATGTATTGCTTGGCTTTGAGGTGAATTACAACGATGGTCCATGGATAGATATAAAAGAGCAGTTGAAAAAATATAATGGGCTTTTAAAATATTCACAACCAGTTGCTGATGGCACACTGTCGTGGACCTTCATGGCCTATAGCAATGAATGGAACAGTGCTGATCAAATCCCAGCTCGGGCTGTCGATCAAGGTGTTGTTGATAAGCTTGGCTCTATTGATGACACAGTGGGTGGTGAGTCGAGTCGTTATAGTGTAAGCCTGCACTGGCAAAACAGTAACTGGCATGCGCTGGCTTATCTCATTCGTTACGACATGCATTTATGGTCTAATTTTTCTTACTTTCTTGAGGATCAAATCAAGGGTGATCAATTTCAGCAAGTAGACGAACGTCTGATCTATGGCGGTGATCTTAGTTATGCTTTTGAAACTGATTGGTTTGGCTTTATTTCTGAAAATAAAATGGGCGCTGAGTTTCGCATCGACGATATCAATGAGGTGGGCCTTTATCGCACCCAAGCTAGGCAGCGCATGGGTGCTATTCGAAGCGATCGTGTCGATGAGAAAAGCTTGGGGCTTTATTGGCAAAGCCAGACGTTTTGGACTTCACAATTAAGAACCATGATTGGGGCGCGCTTCGATTACTATGATTTTCAAAATACTAATCGAGTAGGAACTAATATTCATGGTGTAAATTTAAATCTTAACAACGGCAACATTGATGATGACCTTATCTCGCTTAAAGCCAGTGCCATATATAGACTCAACCCAAAGTGGGAGTTTTATGCATCCGCAGGTCAGGGCTTTCACTCTAACGACGGCAGGGGAACAACGATCACCGTTGACCCGTTTGATCCACTTGGTGGTCAGATAGATGCCGTTGATCCGCTAGTCTCGTCGCTGGGTTATGAGATGGGCATCCGTGGATTTATGACTGATAAATTGAACATTTCAATGGCATTGTGGGCGCTAGATCTTGATGGTGAATTATTGTTTGTCGGTGATGCTGGTAATACAGAGGCCAATAGAGCCTCTGTTAGGCAAGGGGTTGAAATCACTAATTATTACTTTATTAATGAACAGTGGAGTCTTGATCTCGAATACGCCTACAGTGACGCACGCTTTAAAAAAAACCTAGGTGGCGGCGATAAGATCCCGGGTGCCATTGAGCAGGTATTACAAGCGGGTTTAAATATCGAAATGAAAAATGGCTGGTTTAGCTCATTACGCTTACGCTATTTCGGCGAACGCCCATTAACTGAAGACGGTGCAGTTGAATCAGATAGTAGTACTATCTGGAATTTTCGCTTAGGCTATCAACGAGAAAACTGGGTGTTTAAAGCGGACATACTTAACTTGACTGACAGTGACGATCACGATGTCGATTACTACTATGAATCTCGCTTACCAAGCGAAGCTACTGGCTTGGGTACCGAAGATATCCATTTTCATGTATTTGAACCAAGAACTTTGCGTTTGTCCCTTGGCTACCAGTTTTAAAAAAAGAGTTCTCACTGGTTTCTTTCAGGTGCTGACTTCGAACCAAACGACTTCCAGATTAGGAAGTAGAAGTTGGGCGCATTAGTAGACAAGCATAATCAGTCGTTCAGACTCTTCATTTCATCGGCCATTTCTTGATAGGCAGCTAAATTGGCTGGCCATTCGAGGCGAGGCTCGCTTTTATCGTAGACTTTTCGCTGTTTTAAGCTAACGGGCACTTGGTCTGTCGGCACCAGGAATTGCTCGTACCATTGTCTTAGTCGTGTGACGGGTCCGTCACCGTCACAGAGAATAGGATTATTAATCGGCGTTTTATTTTGCCAAATACGCATATCGGCAAATACGCCACGGTCTTCAGCTTCAGCCATCCTTTCCTCGACATAAGCAATTTGCGCCTCGCGATCATCTTCCATCCCTTCAGGGATTCGCTCTTTAAAGCCGGCAAGAAATTCAAAGCTATCCATTGAGGTGGGTACGTTCATCACTAAGGACATGAAGTTGTGCTCTTCCATTATTGTCCCACCATTCATCTTTTGGTGGTGAATCATATAGCCTGGTCCATAGTAGGTAGCCGTTGATTCTGCTTTACCCATAAATTCCGTATTAGTTTCTTGTATTTGCGTAAAGGTATGACCCTCACAGATATTAATGAATTTATCGACTGCAGGTAGGCCGTGAACTGGGCCAAAGTGTGCTTTATCGGCCATATTATCAATCAGTTCGCGGGCATTGTTAGGGATTGGCACCCGTCGGATCACCCAGGGTGTCCAGCCATCTTCTTGTACAGTAGGATCTTCGGGAATAGCTTGCTCGGGAATAGGAGGCCCACCATCAGGGTCATTCCAGACATAAACGAGCTGGTTAATTTCCATAGTAGGCCAGCTTTTAATCCGCGCACGAGGTGGAATGGCGCTAGCATAAGGTATATCGTCACAGATACCGTCGCTACCCCAGCTCCATTCATGAAAGGGGCAAATTACAGAATCACCCTTCACGCAGCCGTCGGCTAAGTTAGCGCCCATATGGGGGCAGTAACCGTCTAAAACATAAAGCTTATTTGTTTCTTCACCCCTATAAGCTACGAGCGAAGTACCAAAGTATTTAAGCATCGTTGGCTCACCGGAAAACTCATAGCCAGCGCCAATACAAAACCAGCCACGCGGATATCTGGTTGGTAACGAGCTCTCTATTTGATAGGGAGGCGGCAAGTCTCTGGCGATGATATTGGCTTCACTCATTTCATTTTCCTTTTGCTATATACCAAGTATACGAAACTCTCCTAAATAAAAGATTGCCTATTGTTTAGAACTAGCAATTATCGGCTTACTTATTGTTTATGTTGACATCTTGAACCGGCTAGTTAGGCGGTCTTAAAGGATTTATTGTGATGAGTTTGGGATAGCGAATGCTAAGTATTGATCGCCGGCAGCCGTGCCTAATTTACCGCCGCCGCAGCTGATAGCAATATACTGTATGCCATTGATTTCATAGGTACTTGGCGTGGCATAACCGGCGTTGGGCAACTGATACTGCCAGAGTAACTCGCCCGTTGATTTATCAAAAATACGCAGTTTTTCATCACTACTGGCGGCAATAATGAGCAGACCGCCTGCGGTGACGACAGGCCCGCCGTAGTTGCGGGTGCCCGTCGGCGCGATGCCCTCTGCAATGAGTTCGGCATATTCACCTAACGTAACTTGCCACTGCCGCTTTCCAGTGGCCAAGTTAATGGCGTTCAAAGTTCCCCATGGGGGCTTAACCGCAGGATAGTAGCGTTGATCGACGAATGGCGAGTAGCCACCAAAAACATAAGCGGTTTCTGTCGGTGTGGTTGGCGTATTGTTATTGGTTGATGCAGGCTCAATAGGGTTGGAGGTCTTGCTTGACGGCGATAGCAGTAAGCTTTCACTCAGTGAAAACAGATAATCGACCACTTGGCTTTGTTCATCATTAGAGAGGTAATTGAATGGCATCATGCGACCCTTTCCCGATTGAACAATAGCCATGGCCTCGGATTTATTACCGGTCAGGCTGATGTCGGACAGTGCCGGCGCATAGGGGTAAAAGCCTTGCAGTTGATCACCATGGCAGCCGCTGCAATGCTGCTTGAAAATGAGCTGGCCTTGGTCGCTGTGATTATCGTTGGCCAATTCGAGCGCAACCATGTTGATTAAGTTCGCGTCTTCCATGGCGTTAATATAGTAAAGATTAGTCTCTGGGTCATAAGCGCCGCCACCCCAATTCGCCCCACCGTAAAAGCCAGGGAAAAGAATGCTGGACTGAAGTCCCGGTGGTCTAAAGTAGGCAAAGGGCGCAGCAGCATCGTACTGTGCTTTAACGTAAGCATGGGCTTCAGGATTAATGTCGGTGATCATATCGGGGGTGAACGCTTGGCGTGTAAACGGCTCGGGTAACGTCACTTGTGGCTGCGTAGGTGAGGCGTACTCACCGGGGATAGGGCTGGCGGGTGTTGGCACTTCTGCAATCGGGAAAATCGGTTTTCCGCTGTCGCGATCGAGTAAGTACAGCACGCCTTGTTTTGAGGCTTGCACCACGACATCCTGCTGCTTTCCTTGGTCGCTAATCGTCGCTAGCGTAGGTGCAGAACTTAAGTCGCGATCCCATAAGTCATGATGTACCGTTTGATAATGCCACCGCCGTTCGCCGGTGCGTGCATCAAGGGCTAGTATCGTATTGGCAAAGAGATTGTTACCCTTTCGTGTTGAGCCATTAAAATCAGGTGTTGCTGAACCGGTTGGCGCATAGACAACGGCTCGCGCATGATCAACACTCAAACCAGCCCAGGCATTCGCGCCGCCGCCGGTTTGCCAATGATCTGTTGGCCAGCTGTCATAACCGAACTCGCCCTCATGTGGAAGGGTATGAAAACGCCAAACTAATTTTCCCGTGAGTGTGTTGTAGGCGCGAATATCGCCAGGGGCTGCGCCAAAGGTTTCATTCACTGCAGTACCAATGATAATCAGGTCTTCAAAGATCACTCCCGGTGAGGGGGCGTAGACAGAGATTTTATTGATATCGCGGCCTAAGCCGGCTCGCAAGTCTACTTTACCGTTATCACCAAAATCACTAATCGGTTGACCTGTATTGGCGTCAATGGCGAGTAAGTAATGAGAGGTAGTCAATAAAATTCGCTGTTGCTGTTGTCGGACATCTTGCCAGTAACTTAGCCCGCGCATAAACGATAGGCCGACCGGTTCGGTATCAGTTGGGCGGGTCCAAAGCTCTTTACCCGTGTCAGCATGCAGAGCAAACACATTGTACTGAGGGCTTCGGCCATAGAGAATACCATTGACAATAATGGGGTTAATTTGCAGCTCTGAAGTGGCTGAAATTGCTTGCTGTTTAGCACTGTTGTATGACCATGCTAGGGCGAGGTCGGCAACGTTGCTTCGATTGACTTGCGCCAATGCTGAATAATGACTGTTGCCGGGGTCGCCCCCATAATGACGCCATTGCTGAAAATCGCGACTTACATTTTTTTCTGTGTGAGTCGAAGGGGGTTGGCATGCGACTAATAAGAGTATTATTAGCAGGTAAATAACTGGGTGTTGAAGTTGATTAGTTGCCGCTGAATAAATTGGTTTTTGAGTGGCCATTTATTATTATTCGCTTCCTGAATTTTAATTATCAACTGCTTAAAATAAGCCATAAGCCGTATTATCGCAATAGTATTTAAGCGCAGATTGAGGCCCTTTTCATCGTTTTTCATTTTGGTGGGATGCTGTTTATTAAACCTTTGCAGAGCGTGTAAAGTAATGGGTATTGATGAGATAAAAATATCAATCGTCGATTTTATCGCCATTATAAGTATTAACAACTTGTATAAAGGGGTATTAAAATAACGTGGTTAAATCTCAGTGATCAATTCTTTACCAATTCAGCGGCAAGCGTGGCTTTTAAGCCGTAAATAAATGGAAAGATAACCATGAGTCAGCCCGATGAAAAGCATCAACAAGCGCTCGTAAAAAAAGTCATTAGCGGTGAGTCATGGAATGAATTTTGTGATCTTTTGAAAGCGGCAGGTCAGTTTGTTATCGACAACTCTGTGGAGGACGAATTGGAGCGAAGCGAGGGGTTTCGTTATTTGGCGCGATTGTTAGCCAGTTCGCTACAAGACTCGGTTGAGCCTCCGTCACTAACGCCGCCCACTATCCAGTATCGGACAACTCGTATTGGTGCCGATAACCCTGACTTCGTTTATGCCAGCGTGCCGATCAGGGGTAATTTAACTTATCGAATAACGGGTTGTTTAAACGATTGTTATCAATTTAATGTTGGTGCGTTTCATGGGCGGTTAGGCACTGCAGAAGGCTTGCAGTCGACGGGATTTTTAAATCAGCATGATTTGCAAGTCGATGACCGAGGTCACTTCACGGTTATTGCCAGTAACCAAGCGCCCCAAAGGGATGAGGGACAGTGGTTGCCGCTGTGTGAGGCGTCAAACAGTTTAATCATCCGCCAAACTTTATTAGATCCAAGCAATGAAGCCAAGGCTGATTTATCGATAGACATCATTGGCGGTGAGCTTGATAGCCTTGACCAACCGATGTCGGCTAAGCGATTAGATAACATGCTGGGTCGCCCGGCACTGATGGTACATGGCATTGCTCAGCAGTTCTTAGGCTGGACTAATGACTTCATGCAGCGTAAAAATCAAATCACCGAAATTAAACCCGAGTTATTGGGTATGGCTAAAGGAGACCCTCACTGTCAATACAATTACGGTTATTTTGAGCTAGAAGAAAACCAAGCCTTGCGTGTTGTATTGCATCCGCCTAAATGCGACTACTGGAATATTCAGTTAGCCAATCATTGGCTGGAGTCATTTGATAGTCGTTCGATAATGAGTTCTATTAATATGCGTTCAGCGGTAAAAGAAAAAGACGGGTCTGTTGTCATTATGGTCAGTGCTAATGATCCAGGTCACGAAAATTGGTTAAGCACTCAGTTTCATCAGCGCGGTGTGATTGCCCTTCGTTGGTTAGCTGCAGCAGAAAAGCAAACTGATCCCTTGACTGAATTAATCACACTGTCATAAGGGCGAAAATCATTAGGATTCGATAAAAGGCGCAGCATGAGTTTTTATCAAGATCTACCGCAATTTCATCATGAAGCGCAACGGGCGTTCGAGTCTTGCTCGACTAAAAGAAGCGGGTTTAACGACTTCGGTGGCAATGAGTATCAGCCAGCCTTAGAGGTGCTGGCTAAATCGCTCGATGCTGCTGATGATCTCAACCCCCTTACTGCTCAGATAATGCGAGCAAATATTATCGATGTATTACAGAGTCGTTTATCCAGCCAGTACTTTCTAGCAGAAAATCCCAGCTGTCTCGATGCTGAAATTGTTCGGCCAATTTTTATTATTGGCATGCCGCGCAGTGGCACAACAGCTTTGCATCGCTTACTTGTAGCAGATGACTATAATCAAGGTTTAGAATATTGGTTGGGAGTTAGACCTCAGCCAAGATCTGATAAGACTGATTGGTCAAGCACCTTAGACTTTCAGCAATGCGATCAAAAACTTAAACTCATGCAGCAAGCAGCACCGCAACTTAAAGATATTCATGATATGGCGGCCGATCAGGCCGATGAGTGCCGTCTATTGTTGATGCAAAGCTTTATGAACGTCACTTTTCAATCAACGGCATGGGTGGGCGACTATGAGCAATGGTTATTAGGGGCCGACTTCACTGCAGCTTATCAGCGCTATAAAATGAATTTGCAATTAATTAGTAATGGTGACTCGCGCCGATGGGTGTTGAAAGACCCCAGTCATTTATGGGCGCCTGAAGCCTTATTGGCTACTTTCCCTGACGCTTGTATCGTGCAAATGCATCGCGACCCTTGTGAGTTGATACCATCTGTGGCAAGTTTGGTTTATACCACCCGCCAAATGGTTGAGCCTGATATCGATAAGCATCGCATTGGTCGCCGAGAATTAGCGCAATGGTCAGGTTTATTAGAAAACTTAACCGCGTTTCGTAGAAGTCAGTTAGCACTTCCTGTATACGATGTTTCGATGCAACAATTGCAGCAAGAACCCGCGACGGTAATTAAAAGCATTTACCGTCATTTTGCGATAGATGATGAGCGACCTAATCTTGAGAATGACATTGCTAAAATGTTAGTGGATTTTAAGCAAGATCAGCAACACAGTATAAGCGGCCATCGCTATACTGCAGAAGAATTTGGTTTAACTAATGAAGAGATTGAGCAGGCATTTGCTCAATATCAATAATTGAGATAATAATTTATGATGAATGCATTACCGGTTAGCTTTTTATTTCGCTTAGAAGCCTTTATCGACGAACCCATTGCAATTAGTCCTGGCCCGCAAGCTGATCGAGTCATTGTTGCGCCGACTGGCGGAGTGGTCGAGGGGCCAGCTTTTAAGGGTGAAATTGTTTCTGGTCCCAGCTCCGAATGGGCGACCCTACGAGCCGATGGCACAATGAAAGCCGATGTTCGATTAGTGTTGCGAAGTCATGACCAGCAATATGTGTTAATGACTTATAACGGCATAGCGAAACCTGACGGAGAAAACTTGACAGTTATTATCGCTCCATTATTCGAAACAGCAGCAGAAGAATTCACTTGGCTCAACAGTTTGCAAACAATAGGCATTGGTAAACCTACCGAGCAGGGTATTGCCTATGACATTTATCAGATCAACATCCCTGAATAACCGTTACCCATTTTTTTAAAATAATAACAGAGGTATTTGTGATGAGCACTGTTCCCCTTAGTAAGCGGCCCATTGATATTTTGTTAATTGCTTTTTATGCTGTTTCATTTACTTATGGCTTTTTGTTCAATATTCCAGAGGCGCTAGGCGTGGCTGTTAGCCCCGATAGCCCATGGCCACCGTTGCGCTGGCTTTACGAGTGGGCTGTTGCTGAAGAGCCTGCACACTTATTAGTGCCGTTACCGATCTTCTTATTAAGTGCAACGGCCATTGATGCCTTTGTCCATACGCCATTCATTGCGGTGATGATTTATGCTTTAGTCAATGAAAAAAATTGGATACGTTTACCTTGTTGGCTGTTTGCCGGATCTGCCATAACCAACATGTACTATTATTTTATGGCGACACTGTTGGGTGATCATCCGCCACCTAACACTTTTTATTACTTAGTATTTAATTTGCCGTGGTTGCTAATGCCGATGTTGTTAGTATGGCGAATGCGACATGCCAAGCCCTTCGGGGACCGTTGATTTGCAAAGAAATAGCTGCCTGATGGCCGCGCCCTAATCAAAAAACTTATAAGGGTAAGATTGCTATACTGTCAGGAATACTTAGATTTAAATTATTCGTTTATAAAAAAAAATAATAATTTCAATAGCATACGAATAACATATGTTTTTTCCTTAATGTGAATGATAATCATTGCTATTTGTGAATTTTATCATTAATATAGCGCTTAAATTAATTGAGTGCTTTTCGGTCATTTTGTGTTTGCATTGAGCACACAGCACTACAAAGAATTGAGCAAATAGTATTATTGCTTGCTTTTCTTACTTGATTATTATTAAGACAGCACCGATACCAATTTTGATATTAAGTTTCTATATGGATGGGTAGTGATTGGCCTAAGAAACTTGAAAAATGTTCTCAGTAAAATCTTAAAACTGAATTTGACAAATAACTTGATTCAGTTAAGCGCTTTCGGCAAGGCAATGTGGGTTTGCTTGCAAAAAAATAAAACTGACAGTTTTAAATTGTCTTTGAAATATATTTTTGCAAAAGTGGTGGTGGGCACCACGGACCAACGTTAAATAACCGAATAGGCTTCTTCTAATATGTCCAACTCAGACGTCGAAAAAAAATTACTCGAAGTTTTCCGTGAACTCATTGACCACGATGGTTATGGGAGCTTCAGTGTCAACGTCAAGATTTTAAAGAGAAATCAGAAGGAGATACTGATCGACTGTGGAAAGCAATATAGGTTTGTTATAGACAGTGATGTTACGCGGTTAAAGTCAACAGATTTAAAAAAAAATTATAGCGCAGCGTAAAAACAAACTACAGAGGAATTTAGTGCAAGGCAATGCGGGTTTGCTTGCTAGATAGTGCCTTAAGCTGAGATGGGCGCCAGCAAGAAACCTAACAGAGCAAAAGCGATGATGAGCATTGTGAGCCTTAATTTTTTTGGAGATTAAAAATGAATAAAATGAGAAAACAGCAGGGCGGTTTTACCTTGCTTGAATTGCTGATCGTTGTCAGCATCCTTGTCATGGTTGGCGGTACACTTCTGCAGACCTTCGGAAACAATGAAGAGAATGCTGCGCAAGGCACGGCAACCAATAGTATTGCACGACTAAATGCAGCAACAGCACTTTACGGAGCACTAAACAGTGAAGCTCCTCTTCCGAATGGCCTAGAATCATTGGCTTGTGCGCCAGCTGCTAATGCAGCCGATCTAAGTGGTGTTACCGTTAATAACGCAGCAAGCGCTAACGGCACTGTTGCGGCTACCTCAACCGAGGCTTACAAACTTGGCGGTGAATCTAACCTTGTTGGTGGCGGGGGTCTTGGCCTTAAACTCGCAGCAAAATTTGATCTTGCTCAAGTAGATGTTAGTGCGTTATCTGATTCTGGTGTAACTACTATTCGTTATGCAGAAACAGATGCTTGTGATGGCGCCACAGCTACTGATCCAGTAGACATGGCTGCAACAGCAGGCTATGCCGCTTCGATCGAAGGAACACTAGGCGATGTAAATATCCCAAACCATATCTTTGAAGAGCCACGTTCTGGTTCTGGCAGAAATCGTGGTCGTGGTTTTGCAGCTACTGTTGGTTCTACAATGCCTCTTATGGTTTGGAACCGTGGCACTGGCGGTTACAATAATGTAAAAGTTGGCGGCCAAGCTACTGATGTCCTAGTTGGTTTAGGTATTGGCGACGCTTCAACAATGGTTGGTGTTGAAGAGATCAATGGTATCGTGCCTACGCTTCAAAAAGCGCCTTACTATGGTCAAATTGCGCGAGATAAATACTCTCACTATATCGCATTGGTTAAAGTAGGTACTGATGATGATGGCGATCTATCAACCGGTTTTTCTGCTTCATCTAAAGCCGTAATCGTTTCTATCGTTGACGCGCGAGGCGACTTCTACGCTGAAGAGTTGGCTGAGTATACTGATCAGAAAACTTAATAGCTCGAAGTAAAGACATTAGCGCTTTTGTGTTAATGGAGTAACACTGACAATGAGGTTCCCATTAGGGAGCCTCATTGTTTTTTTTTGAATTTGTAATTTTTTGTAAATTTGAAGACGAGTATGCTACGAAACCATAAAAATTATTGCCTGAGAGGCGGCCAGATTGGCTTTACCATGATTGAGCTTTTACTCGTCGTTTCCATATTGGCCATAGTTGGAAGTATCGTCATTGTTAATTTTGCAGGCGGGGATAATAGTGTAAGAAGTAACGTTAAGGAAACATCTGCTCGTTTTGAAATGGAGCAGCTCAGACAAGCACTGTTAAATTATAAAAAAGACAATTTTTCCTTTCCAATTCCAACCTCAACAGTAGATTTATCATTTTTATTCGACAACCCGTATAACGAGTCTGATAGTCTCCACTCTTGGAACAATGATTATCAAAGCGGTTGGCGCGGACCATATTTAACGACAGGCGACGGTGGGGTTGTCGATATTGGCGATGATTTAGAGTTTAATGGCTCTGGTGACGCGCATATTATTTCACTCGCTGCCAAAAAATTACAGCGAGCGGTACCTGACCCTTTCACTCAACATCCAGTTTATAACCATAGCCAATCAAATAATTGTGTTGTGTACCTGAATGGCACTATCGGAGTAGATGAGAATTCAGGTAATGAAAATTGTTTGTTTGATTGGCGACCCTTAGGAAGTGATGATGGAGTAGAACCATTTTTAAAATTTGGACGTCCCTATTTGGTTTTTGACTTAGATGATTTATCAAAAGCGAGAATTGTTAGCATGGGTGAAAATGGGGTTTATGAATTAGGAGTTGAAAAATTTCAAAAGGACAGTTGTAGTTATATTCAAAATGAAATCAATAAAGAGCCACAAAATTTACGTCCAGATGACCTGATTCTCTGCCTTAGGTAATATTTAAGTTTTAATTATATTTTTGTTTAGTTTAGGGGATAAGAAGCATTAAGCATGAAGATAATTGCATCTAAACAAAAAATCTTAACGTATGGTTTTACATTACTCGAGATGTTGTTGGTTGTTTTCATTATGGGGATATTAATGACCACGTCGTTATCCTTTATAGAAAATAAAGATGGGCAGTTGCGATATCAAGAATCGATAGCAAAACTTGATTTGATAGGAAAGGCAGTTATCGATCTCAGTGAGAATGACGGTCAA
>PBSZ01000003.1 GCA_002726445.1 Cellvibrionales bacterium
AACACCAATCGTCGCATAGAACATTGCGCCAATCTATCGGCCAAACTATTTTTCTTATCAACAAAATAAACGGGTATTTTGGTCATCGCGGATAAGCGATGAATCGACTCCGTTTCGCTCGAAACAGAAATGATTGCAATATCGTCAACGGAATGCTCAAGCAACCAACGGGTAGCCAACTTCATCAATGCCGATGTTTTACCAGCGCCACTAGGACCAACAAATGCAAATATACCTCCCTTGGCTAGGGCATCATCACTCGCGATGGGCATCTTTGCATGCAATCTATCAAGGCACAGCGACCATGCATGCGCCAACTTATTTTCGCCTTCTGCGGCTGTGGCTAATTGGCCTTCAAAATCAATCCCTTCCGTTAAAGGTCCAGCTATATCAAGATTAATACCTAAATCTAATAACCGGTTTAATAAGCCATACTGAATCGGTCGCGAAAAAATAGTATCGTGACGTCCCTGCCGGCGAACTTTTTCTTCAAGCATTTTTTTCACTTGCTGCAACTCATGCTGTAACTCTTCAAAGCCATCAGGCTGCTCGTAAGGGTTTGTCATTTCACCAATTGATGCTGCCAACCTGGCCGCAGGTGAGATTAAATCTTCCGCTTCAGCGTCCACTGCCGATGCGTTTGAATCAGTGCCAATTGTCATATTATCAGTCTGACGCCGTTGTTCTAATCGGCGACCGCTAATCTGACGATGAAGGCTGCTTGCTAAAGGCTGTTCACCCGCCGGTAGAGCAACGATCTCGACACCCTCTTCCACCTTTCTAGACGACAAAAGAATCGCTTCAGGGCCTAAGGCCTCATTGAGTTTACGGATAGCGCGACTCATATCTTTTGCAACAAAACGTTGCTCTTTACTGATTGTCGTGGCCTGCATCTTAATCTCCTTGTTGCGTCATATTAGACAGTGCGGATCAACCCGCTGTTGCCTCAATAGTCACTTGTTTATCATCGGGTATTTCGTTGTAGGATAATACGTGCAATGCGTGCGCGCTAAAACGAACAAACTTGGCCAGTATTGGCCTTAAAATCGCAGGCACTAATAACACCGCTGGACTGCCCTTCATGATCTGGGACTGCGCTGCCTCGTTAATTGAACGCTGTAATTGTTCTGCTAAACCGGGCTCAAGCGTGACATCAGCAACATTGTTTGATGAAGCAGAGCTCATTAACATCTGCTCCATCGCTGGCGCTAAAGTGACTACGGATAAATTAGAAGATGTACCAAAGACTTCTTGGATAATCGCACGCGATAAGGCGACTCTAACTAACTCAATCAACTGGCCAGCATCTTGGTTAACCGCCGCATTAGCAACGATTGTCTCTGCTATTGTTCTAAAATCACGCACGGGTACTTGCTCCGCAAGTAAGCCTTTCAACACTTTTAACAACTGCCCCATACTCAAGGTGTCAGGGACTAAGGTTTCGACTAGCTTTGGTGAGTAACGCGCTAGACGGTCTAGCATTTGTTGTAGCTCTTCATGACCTAATAGTTCATGAACGTGTTTTTGTAAAAGTGTGTTCATATGAGTGGCAATGACCGTACTGGCATCAACCACGGTATAACCTAATGTTTGGGCATGGTCTTTGACGCTATTCTCAACCCACACCGCATCTAAACCAAACGCTGGATCTTTGATTTGAACGCCCTCGATATCACCAAATACTTGACCGGGATTAATCGCTAAATGCTTATCTGGGAAGACTTCAGACTCAGCAATGCTGACGCCCATTAAGGAAATCCGGTAGGCATTAGGCTGTAAATCCAAATTATCGCGAATATGTACGGAGGGAATAAGAAAACCAATTTCTTGAGACAGCTTTTTTCGAATTCCTTTTATCCTACTCAGCAGCTCTGCCGATTGGTTTTTATCAACCATAGGAATTAATCGATATCCCACCTCGAGCCCAATCATATCAACTGGCACCACGTCATCCCAAGCCAAATCAGCACCCAAACCTTGTCCCTGTTCAGAGGCTATTTGTTGTTGAGCCTGCTGTTGGTCAACGATGCTTTGCTCTTGTTTGAGTATTTTACGCTGAATAAGTACCGCACCAATGACACAGACCACTGCCAAGCTAAGGAAGGCAAAGTGTGGCATACCAGGAATAATACCAATGATCGTCAATATAAAAGCGGCAACCGTCAACGCTTTCGGCGAGGCAAACATTTGATCGACCACCTGCTCACGCATATCACTTTCACTGTTCACTCGAGTAACCATAATTGCCGCCGCCGTTGACAACAACAAAGAAGGTATCTGAGCAACCAGACCATCGCCAATAGTCAATAAGGTGTAGACCTGCATCGCATTATTAAAAGATAAATTATGCTGTAGCATGCCGATGCCAATGCCGCCTAAGATATTAATCAGTAAGATTAATATGCCTGCAATGGCATCGCCTCGAACAAATTTACTGGCGCCATCCATTGCACCATAAAAATCGGCTTCACTGCCGACTTCTTGGCGCCTTAACTTCGCCTCTTCCTGAGTGAGAATGCCCGCATTTAAATCAGCGTCTATGGCCATTTGTTTACCGGGCATGGCATCAAGGGTAAATCGTGCACTGACCTCTGATATACGACCAGCACCTTTCGTCACGACGACAAAATTAATAATCATCAAGATTAAAAACACTACCAGACCAACAGCATAATTACCGCCGATCACGACCTCGCCAAATGACTGTATAACTTTACCTGCAGCATCACTACCGGTATGCCCTTCAAGCAGAACAACCCTTGTAGAGGCTACGTTTAAGGCTAGGCGAAGCAATGTCGCAATTAATAGGATAGCAGGGAAAACAGCAAAATCTAACGGTCGCAAGGCATAGACTGATACCAGTAGCACAACGATGGATAGTGCAATATTGAAAGAAAAAAGTGTATCGAGTAGAAATGGTGAGACCGGCAAGGTCATCATTCCAAGAATCGTCAACAGCAGTAACGGCACGCCGAGGTTGCCCTGTGCTGCATAGCCAAATCGTGAAATTGTTTGCTCTGTCGTCAAAACAAGGTATCTCGATAAAAGATCAAAATCATCTAGGGTGACGCATTATTGACACCCTAAGCCTGTATTAAGCTTATGTTGCAAGAACCAAACCAAGTCTTGACAAAAGTCGCGTTATTGATTGTTTTTAAACACTTTTGTCGACTAGCGCACAAGATCACCGGCAGCATCAAATTGTAATTCCTCTGGAATCTCTATTTGCCGGTTTAATTCACTGTTTCGAATTGGCCCTGGTGATGAGCGATACGACGAACGCTGGCGTAATTGATAGATATAAGCCAATACCTGAGCCACCGCAAGATAGAGCTTAGCGGGAATCACTTCATCAATTTCTGTGCTGTAGAACACCGCTCGCGTCAATGGTGGTGACTGCATAATAGGCACCTGATGCGCGATCGCAACCTCCCGAATTTTGATCGCTGTTTGATCAGCGCCTTTCGCGACAACCACAGGCGCAGACAACCCCTCTGGGTCATACTTTAGGGCAACAGAAAAATGCTCTGGGTTAGTAATAATGACATCGGCATCAGGGATAGCAGACATCATCCTTGCCTGAGCCAATTCCCGCTGAAGTTGGCGAATTCGGCTTTTAACCTCCGGCTTACCCTCTGAATCTTTAAGCTCATCTTTAACTTGCTGGCGCGTCATTTTTAATTTTTGCGCATTGTCGAAGATCTGAAAAGGGACATCTACTAGCGCTATAAGCACAGTCGCCGCACTCATGCCTATCGCGGACCAAATAACAATCCAGCTCGCATGATGAATTGCGGGCCGAATCGATTGTTGGCCAATAGAGAGTAAATCACCCTTCATTTGATACAAGATCAAACTGGCCACCATCGCCACCAATAAAAATTTGGCAGTGGCTTTTAACAACTCGACTAAAGACTTAAGCGAGAACATGCGTTTAAGCCCTGCAATGGGGTTAAGACGGCTTAACTTAGGCTGCATCGGCTTGGCTGAAAAAATCCAACCACCTAAGCCTATGGCCCCGAAAGCACCTGCCAACATCAATAGAAACAAAATAATACCCACCACAGACAGTAAGGCTTCTACCGAGACCGACAAATGGGCCAACATCCTGCTGGGGTCCATCGCTGACACGCGATCAAAATCGAAGTTAGTGAGCATCACTGATTGAATTTGACGACTTAGGGTGGCACCGAAAATCAACACAGAAAAACCACCCGTCATTAACAGCAGCGTGGTGCCTAATTCACGTGATCGAGCGACTTGACCTTCTTCTCTGGCTTTTTCAAGCCGTTTAAAGGTCGCATCCTCAGTTTTTTCTTGGCCATTTTCTTCTTCTGCCATCGCTTTCACTGACGGTTTTACGTCATCTTTGCGCCAATAAAGGCCTTATTGCTAAGTCTGCAAAAACGAGGCCAACCTTTTCAAAAAGACGATCACAAACGATCAGGCAACGCTTTGCCTGATCGTTACAGTTATTTAAAAGCAACCTCAAGCTGATTTTGGTTTACCATAGGGATCAAGGCTTTAAGCCAGCCAGCACCGCAACAATGACAATAAGTTTGCAAGGGTATCGAGATGTATTTTGATTTTGACTATTACTCCAAAGTTCTTAAACACGTCTGGGGATTGAAGGGCTGGCCACACCGACGAAAAACGCTGTTTAAATTACTGGTGCTTGTCCCCCTCGAAAGCAGCTTTCATGCCATTTTCTTTCTGCTAGATTATGTTTTTTTCCCGAAACTCTGGNTGCAGAAAATAACCCAACCNATTTTCATAATCGGTCATGCNAGAAGCGGCACAACCCTTATACATCGATTAATGTCAGCTGACGGTGATAAATTTAATGATTTTTTATATTGGGAAATGTTCTTTCCATCGCTGACGGAAAAGAAACTTATTCGTCTAATGGGCTGGATCGATCAGCACATTTTCGGCGGGCCCATTAAAAGGCGACTGGTCAAACTCGATGATGATCTATTTGGCCCCTATCGTCATATGCACTATATGAGCTTTTGGAACGCCGAGGAAGATCAGTTTTCAATGCGTGCTGCTTTCGTCACACAGCAATGGTCGACTGACATCCCCTTAATGGAAGTCATCGATATGTTCCATGTTGATAGCATGCCTAACAAGAAAAAACGCTGGCTGCGTCACTATAAAGAAATCGTTAAGCGACAACTCTTGTTAAACGGTGGGCAAGCGATTCACCTTAGTAAAAATCCCGTGATGTGCGGCTGGACCGAAACGTTGATTGAGGCATTTCCCGATGCAAAAATTATTGTTATGGTGCGTAACCCCCTAGAGTGCATACCCAGCCTATTAAAATTAGTGGAGGTTAGCTGGCAAGGAAAAAGCTGGCAAAAAGAAGATTATGCAAGGTCACTAGAGCTGCTGACGCAAACCTGCTATGAAAGCTTTACCCACCCTAAAGCTGTGCTAGAAAAGCATCCGCATGTGCCACATATGCTGGTCGACTACCGCCAACTGATCACGGAACCCAGACAGACCATTCATGCACTCTATAAAAACTTGGGCATGAACGTATCCGAGCAATACGACCAGTACTTAATCGAACATGAGCAAAAAGAAAAGTCACATAAAACCCACTTTCGCTATAGCATTGAAGAATACGACGGCCTTTCGGTTGAAAAAATTGAACAACAGCTTGACGAATTTTTCACGCTCTATAACTGGGAACGACCCTCTAACAATCCCACCACCGTTGGCGATAGCGCCAACTAGGATAAGCTATGAATGAATTAACCGGTAAAGTAGCACTTATAACTGGCGCTTCGCGAGGCATAGGCAGAGCAATTGCTTTTCGATTTGCAGCCGAGGGCGCCAAAGTGATTGCCGTCGCATCGCGCCTAGGAAGTCACGGTAATCTTCAAGGGACTTTAGAGGAAACAGTTGCCACTATTCAAGCCAGTGGTGGTCAGGCACAAGCCATTGCCTGTGACCTATGCGATAGTGAGGCAAGACAAAGCCTGATCGAGCGGGCGACAACGATATTTGGCCCTATCGATATCTTAGTCAACAATGCGGCGGGGGCAAAAATGCAAATGCCCAGCCTATCAACTAGTGCTGAACGAAGCTGGATGTTTGATTTAAATGTCAATGCACCCATCGACCTTGCTCAACAGTTACTGCCGTCGCTGAGGGAGAAAAAAATCGGCTGGATTTTGAATATCAGCAGCGCAACGGCTTTTCAACCTAACGTACCCTATCGTGATAGCCCGCAAGCTGCGCATATTTGTGTTGCCTATGGCGCGACAAAAGCCGCTTTAGACCGCTATACAGAAGGCCTTTCACATGAAGTCTACGGCGATCATATCTACATGAACACATTGGCGCCCGAAGCGATAGTACTCACAGAAGGCGCAAGCTACGTGATCGATATTGCAAAGAAAAATCCTGATATGGTTGAGCCCATTGAAGTAATGATAGAAGCCGCATTAGAACTCTGCACGGGTAAACATATCGGTCAAGTCTGCTACAGTCGGCAATTATTGCACAGTACCGACAGAGCGGTTAAAAGTCTTGACGGCCAGCAGACTATCGGTGATGCCTTTATGCTTGCTGATATCAGCAATATTCATTAACTTAGCATTTACTGAGACTAGGCCAAATTATGAAAAACACATTAGGAAAACTCGGCGTTTGGAGTTTTATCGATAATTACAGCGCCACTGAAGCGGCAGAATTTGCACAAAAAGTTGAAGCTTGGGGCTACTCAGCACTGTGGTTACCTGAAGCTGTTGGTCGCGACCCCTTCAGTATCATTGGCTACTTGGCCGCACAAACGACAAAACTAGTTTTTGCCACTGGCATCGCCAACATTTATGCGCGTGACCCAATGGCAACTAATGCCGGTAGAAAGACGCTGGGTGAACTAGCGCCCGGACGCTTTATTCTTGGTCTAGGCGTTTCACATGCGCCAATGGTAAGTGATTTACGCGGCCATGATTATAAAAAACCCGTCACGCAAATGCGTTCGTATTTAGAACGAATGGAATCTGCCTTTTATATGGGGCCCGAAGCCGAACAGCAAGTGCCTATTTTACTCGGTGCACTTCGAACCAATATGCTGAAGCTGTCTGCCGAACAAGCCCAAGGTACACACCCCTATTTTGTTACTGCAGAGCACACGGCTAAAGCAAGAGAATTAATCGGCGATAAGGCACTACTCTGCCCTGAGCAGGCGGTTTTATTAGAGACAGACAGCGAAAAAGCGCGGTTTGCCGCTAGGCAGCATATGGGGACCTATTTAAGCCTGCCCAATTATCGGAATAATTTATTAGAGTTAGGTTTTAACAATGATGACTTCGAAAAGGGCGGCAGTGATCGCTTAGTCGATGCGATTGTTGCCTGGGGCGATGAAGATACTATTCGAGCGCGGATTGAAGAGCACTGGCAAGCAGGCGCAGACCATGTTTGTATCCAGGCACTCAGAACCGATGGTGATATGGCTCCGGATACCGAACTATTGGCACTGCTAGCACCCAATCAACAATAAACCGTCGATAAGCTAAGGCTTTAAGGCTTAACTTTTTAAAGCGCCCGCTTTCTCAACCATGGCGCGAATACCTTCCTGCCATGTCACTGTGGCAGGACCAATCGCCTCACACATTTTAGTATTGTCAGTTTTTACACTCTCAAGCGTATCACTGGTTACCTTAAACTTGGCGGTTAGGCCCGTTAACGATTCGATATAAGCGACCCACTCTTCAATACTCACATGCTCTTGCCCGCTTAAATTAAAAATCTCGGCAGGAACAGATGCCTGTGCTAAAAATTTAGGTGCAAGGCGGTTAATGTCGTCTTGATGAATCAGTGTGTACTGTGAAGGGCCATCACTATGAACGGCAATATCAATGTTATGCTGCATCATCATTAAGTGGTAAAAAGGCCAACCACTTTCTCCGTAAGGGGTATTAAGTCGCGCGATAACCGTTGGTAAATTATACTCCTGCGCACAAAATCGCACGACTGCCTCGACCGCAATTTTACCAATACTGTAAGTCGGCATCATTGCGCGATGGTTGTCGCCTAAAGATGAAGTCTCAGTCAGCAAATCATGACCCACCGATTGGTAAACGCCCGACGTAGAACAGTGAAAAAAAGCTTTTGCATCGCGACAGAAACTCATTAACTTACCTGTCGCTTCAGCATTGGCGGTTAATTCTAGCTCAAAATCGTCTTCTTTAATCCGTGCAACGGCAAAGTGAAAAACTGCATCAAAATCGGTAGGTAAATCGCCGTATTCACCGTCACAGAGATCAACCACGCGACAATGCACACCTGCAGCTTCTAGAGCAGCCTTCTTATCGGTGTCACCAAAGCGAGCAATCGCCCAAACCTCGTTATTTTCAACGTGGTGTAAAGCAAATGGAAAGGCAACTTGGCCCGTTACGCCGGTAATAAGGATTTTTTTATTGTTCACTGACTTAACTCCAGAATAGCGATAATTAATGTCGTTATCATACAACAATTAATATTCGCTAGTGTTACTTTCAGGAAGGAAATAACTTTAAGAAATATTCATAAAAACCGCATAAAGCCTGTAAAGCAAGTCCATTAAGATAAAAATAATTGATTGAGCAATTTAAATATATAGGCACTGAGTTGCTGGTATTGTGGCAAAAACCCAGACAGCGAAACCCATAATATAAACAAACCAAACATCAGGGTGAAAGGGAAGCCTAAGGAAAAAATATTTAACTGCGGTGCCGCGCGAGTCATAATTCCAAAAGCGAAATTGACAATTAAAATAGCCGTTACTGCTGGTAACGCCAATAACAAAGCAGAGGACAACATCCAACTACCCGCTGCGGCAATCGTATAAAGCACCGACTGAGATAATATTCCACCGCCCACAGGAAGAAAGTTGAACCCTTCAATGAGCACTTCAAATGCCACTAAATGACCATTAAATGCTAAAAATAAAAGTGTCACCAATAGCACATAAAACTGACTCAATACCGCAACGGACACACCGTTAGTGGGATCAATCATTGACGCAAAACCCAAACCCATCTGCATGGCGATCATTTGGCCGGCCATCACAAATACGTGAAAGAAAATCTGAACTAAAAACCCCAGACCAAAACCAATTAATAGTTGCTCAACAATCAAAAATAACATGGCTAATGAAAGCGGATCTATAACCGGCAAAGCCGGTAAAATTGGAAACACTAGAATGGCTGCTGACAGAGCAATGATTAATCGAATACGCAGAGAGACCAGCTGATTGCCAAAAACGGGAACCGCGGTCAAAAATGCCGCTATCCTAAAAAAAGGTAATAAAAAATGCACTAACCAGTTAAGTAAATCGGCAGGATCAAATAATAAGGCCGCGTCGATCATTAGCGTGTTAAATAAGCGATGGATTCAAATACATATTGCGAGATATCAAGTAGCTCTTGAATAATCCATGGGCCTAAAATCATAATGGAAACCAAGGTCGCAACCAACCTAGGCAAAAAACTTAAAGTTTGCTCGTTAATTTGGGTCGCCGCCTGAAAAACACTGATAATCAAACCTACAATTAAACTCGGCAAAATAATGGCAACCACTAGCACTACGACCAAAAACAAGCCTTGACCGAAAACTTCTACCACCGCTTCTGGGCTCAACGCAGATCTCCTTTATTAGCTTAAGTTAAAGCCAATTATTCGTCATGACTAAAGACCATAGCTGGCGGCCAAACTGCCAATAACCATCGCCCAGCCATCAACTAATACAAACAGCATTATTTTAAAAGGCAGTGAAATAATAATCGGTGACAACATCACCATACCCATCGCCATCAAGACGCTAGCAACCACTAAATCGATAACCAAAAAGGGTATAAATAATAAAAAACCAATTTGAAACGCAGTTTTTAGCTCACTCGTCAAAAATGCCGGTGCTAAAACAAAAAACGGTAAATCGCTGAGGTCGGCCACGGGTTCAGAGTCCGATATACGAACAAACATATCAATATCAGACTCTCTTGTTTGCGCCCGCATAAATCGATGAATAGGAACAATCGCTCTATCAACGGCTTGGCCTGCTGTTATTTGCTCTTGCATATAGGGTTGCAGTGCATTCACATTAACGGTATCGAACACCGGTCGCATAATAAAAATAGTAAGAAATAAAGCGAGACCTAAGAGAATTTGATTAGATGGTGTCTGCTGGAGGCCCAACGCTTGGCGCAAAATAGCAAACACAATAATAATTCGCGCGAAGGAAGTCATCATCAATAAAAAAGCAGGCAACAAAGTTAACGCCGTCATCACCGCTAAAATTTGTATCGTGACCGTATAATCTTCCCCACCATCATCACGGGGGGTCATAGTAAAAGCCGGCACACCCGGCAGTGCGCCCTGCTGAGCCATCAATGTCGTCAAGCCTGACGGAGCAGTTTCGCCAATAATCGCTGGGACTTCGTCTGACTGAGCAAATCCGCTAGACGTTATCAGCAACAAGAGGAATGGGCAGATGCGTAATATTTGAGTGATTTTCACAATCCAACCTACTATGCGCTAAGAGCGGCTTGAATCAACGTCATCGTTGCCTGAAGATTTCACTTGCCCTGCTAATAACTTCGCAAAAACACTTTGCTGATTGGCATGGCTATTATCAAGTACTGGCTGCTCATAAGCCTGCAATAAATTCACTCTACCGGGACTAACACCCAACAGTAATTGCTTTTCTGCCAACTGCACTAATACTATGCGCTCACGAGCACCCACCGACAAGGCGGCGATCACCGTCATATTTTGGCTAAGCCCCCCAGAAAATTGGTGCCGCCTTAAGTACCAAGCAAGTAAGTAAATTACTGCGATAACAAAAAGCAAACTGAATAAAACTTGAAGAAGTGAGGCCGTATTAATAATAGGCTCTAATTTAGCCACTGGCGCTGCTTGCGCTGCTGCATCGAGCTGACTTTTTGCAAACGATAGTGGCGACAGAGTAATTAAGCCTAATGCGACAACAAACCTAGCTAATGTCATGAAGACTATCATTTTAATTTTTTTATTCGCTCTGAAGGGCTGATGACATCCGTTACCCGAATACCAAACTTTTCGTTGACCACAACAACTTCACCATGTGCTATTAATGTGCCGTTCACCAAAACATCCAATGGTTCGCCAGCTAACCGCTCTAATTCAATCACTGAGCCTTGATTTAACTGCAGTAAATTACGAATTGTAATCTGAGTCGAACCGACCTCCATCGCAATTTTTACGGGAATATCCAGCACAACCTCAAGATCGGGATTGTCACTTAGGGTTATCTATGA
>PBSZ01000004.1 GCA_002726445.1 Cellvibrionales bacterium
CTAAACTGTCCATCATGAGAATATCAGAGGCAATCACTCGGCCTTTTCGACCCACTTCTTTGCGGGCATATTCAGACCAACCGCCCGGCGCTGAGCCCAAATCAACCACTATCATGCCGGGCTTGATGAGCCGGTCTTTGGCCTGAATCTCCATTAATTTGAAGGCGGCTCGCGAGCGTAAACCCAAGCGCTGTGCTTCTTTGACATAATGATCGTCAAAATGTTCGCGCAGCCATGCACCACTGCTTTTTGATCGACTCTTGGCCATTCGAGGGTTCCATTAGGACGGTTAAAAGGAAAGGGGCATCTTAGCAGTTGGGCGGGGCTCTGTACCAGCCAAGCGAGACTCGATTAGTCTGGGGTTTCGGTACAATCCGCGCTAGAATAGCGCACTTACTGCACGGCTAGCCGTGTACCCGTTTTTCTTACTGACAAAGACCGCCTTATGCCCAGCAAAAACACCTCTGCTTCACACAATAAAACAGCCGCGCTCACTGCTGAGCGGAAAAAATACCTGCGTCAATTGGGTCACGAATTAAAGCCGGTCGTTACTATTGCAGGTAAAGGCTTATCTGAAAACGTGCTAAAAGAGCTTAATCGCGCATTAGACGATCACGAGTTGATAAAAATTAAACTGCACGTAGAGGATAAAGCCGCTACCATTGCTCTACTCTCTGAGCAGACCGGCGCGGCAGTGGTGCAAACCATTGGTCATATTGCATTAATTATTCGCCCGGCAGCACAACCAAATCCAAAATTATCGAATTTATTGAAGGCTTGAAACTGGAAGGGAAGCGCAGGCCTGCTTGGTCTCACCTCCAGCAGTACCGAGCGTCAAACCATTATTAGCTAGTTTATCCTGATAAAAATACCGGTCGTTATGGGGTTTCATGAGAGGCTTGAGGCCTGTTTAGCAGCCCAGCCATTAAAACCGAGTGCGGCCCTGCTTTAATCGTACTTAGCCGAGATGTTCGACGGCATCAATCTCGTATTCTACAACGCCACTGGGCGTCTTAACGACCACCGTCTCGCCCACTTCTTTACCCACCAAGGCGCGGGCTATCGGCGAGGTAACGGAAATTTTTGCCTGTTTGACATCGGCTTCATCCTCACCAACGATCTGGTAACTGACTGCATCATCAGTCTCTACGTTAATAATAGTGACTGTCGCACCAAAAATAACCTTATCCGAAACGGCAATTGAGCTGATATCAATCACCACGGATTCAGCCAATTTACCTTCAATTTCTTGAATTCGCCCTTCACAAAAACCTTGCTGCTCGCGCGCCGCATGGTATTCAGCATTCTCTTTTAGATCGCCGTGTTCCCGCGCCTCTGCAATCGCCTTAACGATAGCGGGTCGCTCAACCCGTTTCAGCTGATCTAGCTCAGATTTTAGTGCCGCCTCTCCGGCAACCGTCATAGGAACTCGATTCATAATAGCGCTCTCGCCAATGATAAGATGATTAGAATACGTTTATAGTAGGTAAGGTTTAGGCCTGATGCAAATCTTGCAGTCGATTGACCGCAATATCGCCGTCAATGTTTAACGCCATACAGAGTGCGCTTGCACCGGCTAAGGTGGTGGTGTAATAGACCTTTTTTTGCAATGCTGAGCGACGAATCGTGGCGGAGTCGGCAATGGCTTTGCGGCCTTCAGTGGTATTAATGATCAAATCTATGTCGCCATTTTTAATCGCATCGACAACATGCGGGCGCCCTTCTTGCACCTTATTAATCAGCTCAGCGGAAATGCCACCAGCCGCCAGCGCCTGCTGAGTGCCCTTGGTAGCCAACAGAGTAAAGCCCAGCGCCAGCAAGTCATTGGCTACTTCTAACAAACCTGTCTTATCGACATCACGGACACTTAAAAAGGCTGTACCACCTTTCGGTAAGATCTCGCCAGCGCCTAACTGCGCCTTGGCAAAGGCTTCACCAAAGGTTAATCCTGAGCCCATGACTTCACCCGTGGATTTCATTTCTGGGCCTAAGATCGGGTCGACGCCTTGAAATTTAGCAAAAGGAAATACCGCTTCTTTGACACTTGAAAAGCTAGGGATACGCTCACAAATAAAGTCTTGCGCGGCTAAGCTGGTACCAGCCATGCAGCGAGCAGCGACTTTTGCCAAAGAAATACCAATGCACTTCGAGACAAACGGTACAGTTCGAGAGGCGCGAGGATTCACCTCGATCACATATATTTTATCGTCTTGAATCGCTAGCTGCACATTCATCAAGCCAATCACATTGAGTTCTTTGGCCATGGCCTTCACCATGGTTCGCATCTCGGCTTGGTGCTGTTCAGACAAACTGTAAGGCGGCAATGCGCAAGCAGAATCACCAGAGTGCACCCCCGCCTGCTCAATATGTTGCATCACCGCACCAATGACCACCACATCACCATCGCTGACAGCATCGAGATCAACCTCTACGGCTGCATTAAGAAAGTGATCCAGCAATACCGGGCTTTCATTCGAGACTTGTACGGCTTCATTCATGTAGCGCATCAATTCATCTTGACTGTAGACGATTTCCATTGCTCTTCCGCCCAATACATAAGACGGTCTCACCACTAGGGGGTAACCAATTTCATTAGCGGCATCAATCGCTGCCTCAGCCGAGCGAACCGTTCGGTTCGGTGGTTGCAACAACTCAAGCTTCTCGATCATCTGTTGAAAACGTTCGCGGTCTTCTGCCTTATCGATCGCATCGGGTGATGTGCCCATAATGGGAACGCCTGCGGCTTCTAAGTCACGGGCAAGCTTTAGTGGCGTCTGACCACCAAATTGAACAATCACACCCTTAGGCTGTTCAATATCAACAATTGCCAACACATCTTCCAATGTTACAGGCTCAAAATAGAGCCGATCAGAAGTATCGTAGTCGGTTGAAACGGTTTCAGGATTGCAATTCACCATAATCGTTTCGTAGCCGTCTTCACGCATTGCCAGTGCGGCATGCACACAGCAGTAATCAAACTCGATACCTTGACCGATGCGATTCGGACCGCCACCTAACACCATTATCTTATCGCGACTAGAAGGCGCTGCTTCGCAAAAGGGTTCGTAAGTGGAATACATATAGGCAGTGGCGCTAGCGAATTCCGCTGCGCAGGTATCGACGCGCTTATAACTGGGTTTGACTTTAAGCGCTAAACGCGCGCTTCGGACATCTGCCTCAGCACACGCCAGCAGACTCGCCAGTCGTTGATCGGCAAACCCTTTTCGCTTTAAGGCCAACATGGCTGGCGCATCAATATCAGCTAATGACTGGCTAGCGACCTGCGCTTCAGTTTTAACGATATCTTCAATTTGCACTAAGAACCAAGGGTCAATAGCCGATGCTTGATAAACCTCTTCTAAGCTAAAACCTGCGCGAAAAGCATCAGCGACATACCAGACTCGATCGGGACCGGGCGTGGTTAATTGCGCGCTGATGTCGGTGCGAATATCGGCCTGCGTTAAATCAGCAATGGGATCAAAGCCAGCAACACCTACCTCTAGACCTCTTAAGGCCTTTTGCATTGACTCTTGAAAGGTGCGACCGATCGCCATCACTTCGCCAACCGATTTCATTTGCGTACTCAATACCGGTTCTGCAGCGGCGAACTTTTCAAAGGTGAAACGCGGTATCTTTGTCACCACATAATCGATAGCCGGTTCAAACGAAGCCGGTGTTGCGCCGCCGGTAATATCGTTTTGCAATTCATCTAAGGTATAGCCGATTGCCAGCTTGGCGGCGATTTTAGCGATAGGAAAACCGGTCGCCTTCGATGCCAGTGCCGAGGAGCGACTAACACGCGGATTCATTTCAATAATAACCATGCGGCCGGTTTTGGGGCAAATGCCAAACTGCACATTCGAGCCGCCCGTTTCAACACCAATTTCACGCAACACGGCCAGTGATGCATTTCGCATGATTTGATATTCTTTATCAGTGAGGGTTTGAGCCGGAGCAACTGTGATGGAGTCACCGGTGTGCACGCCCATGGCGTCAAAATTTTCAATCGAACAAATAATGATACAGTTATCGTTTTTATCGCGTACCACTTCCATTTCATATTCTTTCCAGCCAATCAGTGACTCATCAATCAGTAACTCATTGGTTGGTGATAAATCGAGCCCGCGCTTACAAATCTCTTCAAACTCCTCACGGTTATAGGCAATACCACCGCCAGAGCCACCCATGGTAAATGAGGGCCGAATAATCACGGGGAAGCCTAATGTCGCCTGTACCGCATGGGCTTCTTCTAAGCTGTGAGCAATATCTGAACGCGGTGTTTCTAAGCCAATAGCCTTCATGGCTTTATCAAATAAGTTACGGTCTTCGGCTTTATCGATAGCCTCGCGAGTCGCGCCTATCATTTGTACATTGTGGGCGTCTAACACCCCTTCACGGGCCAAGTCTAAGGCGCAGTTCAATGCGGTTTGACCGCCCATCGTTGGCAAGATAACCGATGGCTTCTCTTTTTCAATAATCTTAGCCACGGTTCGCCATTCAACCGGTTCGATGTAGGTCGCATCGGCCATGACGGGGTCAGTCATGATGGTGGCGGGATTCGAGTTCACTAAAATGACACGATAACCTTCTTCTTTTAAGGCCTTACAGGCCTGCGCGCCCGAGTAGTCAAACTCACAGGCTTGACCAATGACAATCGGCCCTGCGCCTAAAATCAATACACTGTCTATGTCCGTTCTTTTTGGCATAATTAGTTGGCTTTAGCTTCAATATGCTGAGTAATCAGCGCAATAAAATGATCAAACAGAGGCGCAGCATCGTGCGGCCCTGGACTCGCTTCCGGGTGACCTTGAAAACCAAATGCCGGCTTATCAGTGTGCGCGATACCCTGAATAGAGTGATCAAACAAGGATTGATGGGTCACCCGTAAACTTGACGGCAAACTGTCAGGGTCAACGGCAAAACCGTGGTTTTGGCTGGTAATCAACACCGTGTCATCGTCGAGATTTTTAACCGGGTGGTTAGCACCGTGATGACCAAATTTCATCTTTAATGTTTTGGCGCCACTGGCTAAAGCCAATAATTGATGGCCCAAACAAATGCCGAATAAAGGAATTTCTTCCGCTAATAAGGTTTCTATTGCAGAAATGGCGTAATCGCAGGGCTCGGGATCCCCTGGGCCATTGGATAAAAACACGCCATCAGGTGCTAGCGCCAACACATCGGCGGCAGGCGTTTTTGCCGGCACGACCGTCAAACGGCAGCCACGATCAACCAGCATGCGAAGAATATTATGCTTGGCGCCAAAATCGTAGGCCACCACATGATAGGGCAAGCTAGACGCTTCAGGCTCGGCATAGCCCTGACCCAATGACCAGACCGACGATTGCCAAGGGTATGCGGCCGTGCAGCACACTTCTTTGGCTAAATCCATCCCTTGTAAACCGGCAAAGTTTTTAGCTTGTGCAATCGCCTGTTGTTCATCAGCCGCGGTAATACCCTGTTCAGAAGTAAAAATGCAGCCACTTTGAGCACCAGTATCACGCAAAATACGGGTTAATTGCCGAGTATCGAGGTCGGCAATGGCGACGACATTGTTGGAAATTAAATAGGAAGACAGGTCTTGCTCGGAACGAAAGTTGCTGGCCAGAAGCGGCAGGTCACGAATCACTAAGCCTGCAGCCCAGACTTGCTCAGATTCTTGGTCCTCTGAGTTAGTACCGGTATTACCGATATGGGGGTAAGTGAGAGTGACAATTTGTCGTGCGTAAGAGGGATCTGTCAGAATTTCTTGATAGCCGGTCATGGCCGTATTAAACACCACTTCACCGACCGAACTCCCTGAAACGCCAATAGCTGTGCCGTGAAAAACACTTCCATCTTCTAGCGCGAGTATTGCAGGGCAAAACGACAAAATAACTCCTTAAAGGGTCGCCTGAGTTGGCATTCGGCGAATAAAATCGTTCGTTCAATTCAATCATAAAGCATGATTGAACTGGCGCGAAAGTTTAAGGAAATTGCTCCTTACTGTCCATGACAAAATGCGAAAAATCGCACTCTAGCGAAGAAAAATATCAGTCTGGACTGAAAACAACCAATTCGATCTAGCCGAAGCTTAATGCAGACCCAAAACATCTTGCATGTCATAGAGCCCAGACGTTTGATGACTCACCCATAATGCCGCTCGCACCGCACCCGAAGCAAAAGCCATTCGGGAACTGGCCTTATGAGTAATTTCAACCCGCTCACCGTCATCGGCAAACAATACCGTATGATCGCCGACCACATCGCCACCTCTCACCGTGGCAAAGCCAATGGTCTGTTGGTCTCGAGCACCGGTCTGCCCTTCTCGCCCATAAACAGCGACTTTATCCAAATCACGGCCGGCCGCATCAGCGACCACTTGGCCTAATTTTAGCGCCGTACCTGAGGGCGCGTCTACCTTGTGACGATGATGCGCCTCAATGATCTCAATATCGGCGTGGCCAGCCATCACTTCTGACGCTAACTTGGTCAATTTAAAGCACAGATTTACACCCACACTGTAATTAGCTGCCATGACTGCAGGCATACCGGCTAAGATAGTCTCTAGGGCTGACTGCTGATTAGCATCAAAGCCGGTCGTACCAATCACCATTGCTTTGCCCTGCATGGCACAAAACTCAGCGTTAGCGATGGTGGCGGCAGGCGCAGTAAAGTCAATTAAAACATCGAAAGCGTCGGCAACGGCGAGGTCTGAGCCAATCTCGACACCCAGACGACCCACACCGGCACATTCACCGGCATCGGCACCCAGCAAAGAACTGGAAGGGTGTTCAAGCGCAACCGTTAATTTGGCTTTATCGGTTTGCGATAGCGCCTCAATAAGCATTTTACCCATTCGGCCGGCAGCACCGGTCACAGCGACTTTAATCATGGCTTCATTCCTTATGCTCGCTAGAACATTTCTTCGCTAGGCTTTCATGTCATCAAAAAACGATTTAACGCCTTCAAACCAACTGCTTTTACGCGGCGATTGCTGACTGCCTGATGATTCTAAACTGGCTTGCAACTGCTTCACCAGCTCCGTTTGTTCTTTGCTTAACTTAACCGGCGTCTCAACCACCACACGACACATTAAATCGCCAGCTGAACCACCGCGAACCGGCACGACACCCTTACCGCGTAAGCGAAACATTTTACCGGTTTGCGTCTCTGACGGAATTTTTAATTTCACCCGACCATCTAAGGTCGGTACTTCTAATTCGCCACCCAGTACCGCATCGGGAAAACCAATCGGCACATCACAGTATAAATGCTTGCCATCGCGCTCGAATATGGCATGATCACGGACGCTAACCTGAACATACAAATCGCCCGCTGGCCCACCATCAGGGCTGGCTTCACCTTCACCGCTTAAACGTATCCTATCACCATTATCAACCCCTGGTGGGACTTTAACGGATAGCGTTTTGGTTTCTTCGATCCTGCCCTGACCTCGGCAACTTCCGCAAGGATCTTTAATCGTCGAACCCTGGCCCTGACAATTCGGGCAGGTTTGCTGAACCGAGAAAAAGCCCTGCGTCATCCGCACCTGCCCTTGTCCTGCACAGGTGCCACAGGTCACTGGCGAACTGCCTTTTTTAGCGCCGCTACCACCACAAGGATCGCAGGCAACCAAAGTCGGCACACGAATTTTTAAGGTATCGCCATGCACCGCCTGCTCTAAACTCAGATCTAAATTATAACGCAGATCAGAACCGCGATGAGGCCCGCCTCGACCGCCGCCACCGCCAAAAATATCGCCGAACACGTCGCCGAAAATATCACTGAAATTGCCGCCACCGCCAAAGCCACCACCGCCCATTTGAGGGTCGACACCGGCATGGCCATACTGATCATAGGCAGCACGCTTTTGACTATCACTTAGAATCTCATAAGCTTCACTGGCTTCTTTAAATTTATTTTCAGCATCAGGATCATCCGAATTACGGTCAGGGTGATACTTCATAGCGACGCGGCGATAGGCTTTTTTAATATCTTTCGCCTCGGTGTGCTTATCAACCCCTAAAATTTCGTAGTAATCGCGCTTTGACATAGTGTGTTTTACCAATACTGTTGGGTTAGCTAACGGCCGTTAGCTGACAAATTTATTGCTACACTGAATACGAAGCGGGGCTAACGTCGAAAAACGCCAGCCCCATGCATCACTGCAGATCAATCAAAAGCGCCTCTCGAACGCCATCATGAGTCTATTACTTGTCTTCTTTGACCTCTTCAAACTCAGCGTCAACCACATCATCGGCCCCTGCGCCAGATGGTTGTTCAGCTTGCGCTTGGCCCTCGGCGCCCGCTTCGGCTTGCTCGGCATACATTTTTTGCGCCAAGGAAGAAGATGCTTCTGTCAATTTCGTAGAGGCCGCTTCAATCGCATCTTTATCATCACCTTTTAACGCTTCTTCCACTTCAGTGATAGCCGACTCTATCGCCGCTTTCTCTTCATCGGTGGCTTTATCAGCGCCCTCTTCTAGCGCTTTACGTGAGGCATTGACCATGCCTTCAGCCATATTACGCGCTCCGGTCAGCTCTTCAAACTCACGATCCGCTTCGGCATTTGCTTCTGCGTCTTTGACCATATTTTCGATTTCTTCATCTGATAAACCAGACGAGGCTTTGATGACAATCGACTGCTCTTTACCGGTCGCCTTATCTTTCGCTGATACATTAAGAATACCGTTAGCATCAATATCAAAGGTCACTTCAATTTGTGGCATACCGCGACTAGCAGGCGGAATATCGGCCAAGTCAAATCGACCTAATGATTTATTACCCCCGGCTTGTTTACGCTCACCTTGCACAACGTGAATCGTCACCGCGGTTTGATTATCTTCGGCAGTCGAGAATATCTGCGACTTCTTAGTTGGTATCGTAGTGTTCTTTTCAATTAACGGCGTTGCAACACCGCCCATTGTTTCAATGCCGAGGGTTAATGGTGTGACATCTAACAACAAGACATCTTTGACATCACCTGCTAATACCGCGCCCTGAATTGCCGCGCCCATGGCAACCGCTTCATCGGGGTTCACATCCTTCTTAGGCTCTTTACCGAAAAAGCTGGTCACTTTCTCTTGGACTAACGGCATGCGTGTTTGACCACCTACCAGCAGCACTTCGTCAATTTCTGAAGCGCTCATATCGGCATCTTTTAATGCCACACGCAGCGGTTCGAGTGAGCGTTCGACCAAATCACCCACCAGAGACTCCAACTTAGCCCGCGTCATTTTGACGACTAAGTGTTTTGGTCCTGAGGCATCAGCGGTAATATAAGGGAGGTTCACCTCTGTTTGCTGCGAGCTCGAAAGTTCTATCTTGGCTTTTTCGCCGGCCTCTTTTAAACGCTGCATGGCTAAAGGGTCGCCCTTCAAATCCATACCGCTGTCTTTTTGAAATTCATCCGCTAAGTATTCAATTAAGGCCATGTCGAAATCTTCACCGCCCAGGAAAGTATCGCCATTGGTCGATAACACTTCAAACTGCATCTCGCCGTCAACATCGGCGATTTCAATAATCGAAATATCAAAGGTGCCACCGCCTAAATCATAAACAGCAATGGTTCGATCGCCGCCTTTTTTATCCATACCATAAGCCAAGGCTGCCGCGGTTGGCTCGTTAATGATGCGCTTAACATCAAGGCCGGCAATCTTACCGGCATCTTTAGTGGCTTGACGCTGTGAGTCGTTAAAGTAAGCCGGCACGGTAATAACAGCTTCGGTGACGCTCTCGCCCAAAAAATCTTCAGCGGTTTTTTTCATTTTCATCAAGACTTGTGCCGACACTTGGGGTGGCGCCATTTGCTCACCGCCCGCCTCTACCCAGGCATCACCGTTATCGGCTTTGGATATGGTATAAGGCACCATCGAAATATCTTTTTGTACCACCTTGTCATCAAATTTTCGGCCTATCAGACGCTTAACCGCAAAGACGGTGTTGGTTGGGTTGGTCACCGCCTGACGTTTAGCCGACTGACCAACTAACACTTCATCGTCAGCTGTGTAACCCACCACGGAAGGTGTGGTGCGATCACCCTCTGCATTTTCAATAACGCGCGACTGGTCGCCGTCAAGAACTGAAACGCAGGAGTTAGTGGTGCCTAAGTCGATGCCGATAATTTTACCCATGGTACTCTCCTAAAATCGTAGTATTCATTGTTGTGCCAAGAGCCTTACCCTCAGCGTTATCGTATAGTCACAATTTCCAGTGGCTATCGAGGTGTTTTGTTCTCAGTATGCTGTCTATATGGTGGTGTTTTTACGCATTTCAAGTCACTGATAGTCGATGATTGCTATGAATTTCAATCAAAGGCGATCAATAATCGTCGATTAGGCCTCTTCTGCCTTGGCTATCACCACCATAGCCGCGCGTAATAAGCGGCCATTCAAGGTATAGCCTTTTTGCAGCACATCAATCACACTGTTGGGCTCGGCTGTCGGGCTAGGTACCATGGTCATGGCTTGATGAAACTCGGGATTAAAGGGCTCGCCATAGGGCTCCAGCACCTCAACCGAAAAGGTTTTCAGCACGTCTAAGGCCGTTTTTCGGGTCAGTTCAACCCCTTCAAGCAAGGATTTCACCACCTCATCATCGGCCGCCGCTTCTGGGACCGCTGCAATCGCACGGTCAAAATTGTCCAACACTGGCAGTAGGCCATTGATCAGTTTTTCTAAACCAAACTTATGGGCCTTTTCGACATCTCGCTCGGCGCGACGACGTAAATTTTGCATTTCAGCCTGGGTACGTAATTGTTCATCTTTCGCGTTGGATAACTGCGCGGAAAGTGCCTCTAACTGAGCTTCAAGACTGTTTTCAGCCCCTGCATCGGAGCGAGACTGGTCCTCATCATCACTGTCGGTAGCCAGCGATTCATCTTGCTCGCCGCTTACAGCCGCATTGTTGGCATCAGTCTCTGGGCTAACGGGCTCGTTTGCCTGCTGTTCATTGGGCGCTTCAGATGACGGGTCAGAGGATGGCTTGTCGTTCACATTGGGCTCCTTTAGGACGCTAATTAAAGTGTTACTGCGATCATGGTGATAAATTGGGGGCAAGCTGATAAATTTCAAGCGAAATAACAGAAAAAGACCACTAAAAAACCCTGTGCGATCAAAAATCAATCTATCGCTGGATGTGACTGACACTGGCACCTCGCTTTGGTGACCACAGCCCTTAACAGCCATTATTTTATTCAAGCAATTTTGCGCCGATTAAGCCATCAAGGGGCTTAATTCACCTGCTTTTATGCGCTAGACTAACGGCCATTAAGCCAGCAACTGCCTTTGTAATGGACAACGGTAATACGGCTTGGAGCAGAGGCGTTTTTATGCTGACCCACTTGTGTATTCGAAACTTCACCACAGTTGACCAATGCGAGCTTGAACTCAGTGCCGGGCTTAGTGTGGTCACCGGTGAAACCGGCGCCGGTAAATCGGTAATGCTCGATGCCTTGGCAATGGCCTTAGGTGATCGCGCAAGCAATCAGGTGCTTCGTGACGAAAGTAATAATGCCGATATTAGCGCAAGCTTTCGACTTCAGGAAAAAACTGCACTGCTGAGCTGGCTCAATGAACATGACCTCAGTAATGAAGACGACCCGCATGAAGCCATACTGCGGCGAGTCATCACCCCCTCAGGGAGAAGCCGCGCTTATATCAATGGCTGCCCCGTCAATATTGCCGATCTGAAAACGGTGGGCGAACAGTTGGTTGACTTGCACAATCAACACGAGCATCAATCACTATTAGACAAACACAGTCACGGCGTATTAATTGATAATTTTGGTGGCCATCAGACTCAGCTGGCCAAAGTCAAAGACGCCGCCGAACAATGGCAAACGCTGGAGCGTAAAATTCAACAACTCACCGCACAAAATGACAGTAAAGAAGCACGGATTCAATTACTCAGCTATCAAGTGCAAGAGTTAGACAAACTGGCACTCGAAGCGAACGAAAGCGTGACACTGGCCAACGAGCAAAAAAAATTAGCCAATGCTGAACAATTGTTGCTAGGTATCAATGAAGCGATGCAGGCCTGCAATGGTGATGAAAGCCCCAGCGCGCTAGGCTTATTGCAGCTCAGCCAGCAACGCCTCANNCAGTTGANNGTCGACTTACCNAGCCTCNCGCCGGCACTGGAACTNATCANCAGTGCCGCNATTCAAGCAGAAGAAGCGTTTAATGAACTCAGNGCCGAACAGTCACAGTTGNGCATCGACCCCGAGCGACTGCAGTGGGTCGAACAGCGCCTCGATGCCCTCTNCAGCATTGCCCGTAAGCATCACGTGCCGGTCGAACAACTGTTTGATACCCATCAACAGTTAGCCCAAGAGCTAGCTGATCTTGAAGGGGGCGATGAAAAAATTAGCGCTTTAAAAGAACAGCAAACGGCACTACAGAAAACCTTTACTGCTGCGGCTAAAAAGCTGAGTAAACAGCGACAAAGCGCCGCCAGCAAACTCAGTAAGGCCGTCAATACCAAGCTTGATGAATTACAAATGGCACACTGTCAGTTTGCTATCGCGATTGAACCTCTCGCGAGTGAATCACCCAATACTGCGGGCGCAGAGTCGTTAGAATTCTTAATCTCAACCATTCCTGGCAAACCGCCAAAGGCCTTGGCTCAAATCGCATCGGGCGGTGAATTATCACGTATCAGCTTAGCCATTGCGGTCGTTACTGCGCAAACCTCAAACATTCCCACCGTCGTGTTTGATGAAGTCGACGTCGGTATTGGCGGCGGTGTGGCAGAAGTCGTGGGTAATTTACTGCGTGAACTTGGCCAACGCGGTCAAGTATTTTGCGTGACTCACCTCGCGCAAGTTGCCGCCAAAGGCAATCGTCATTTATTAGCGCAGAAGTCAGTCAGCAAAAGCGGTGCTACCACCTCAGTGACCGAATTGAATACCGACGAGAGAACCGCAGAACTGGCCAGAATGATGGGCGGACTAGACGTAACGGAGTCGTCAATCGCGCATGCGGCAGAAATGCTCGAGAGCGCTTAGGCTAAAGTGACCGCGGTAGTAAAGAACGCAGCTGTCAAGCGGCATGGCCGCTCGCTCAAGTAGAATTAATCTTTTGGTTTAACGTATAACACTAAGCTGTGGTCAAGAATTTCATAACCGTGCTGTTCGGCAATCTTATGTTGCAGCGCTTCAATTTCCGCATCACAAAACTCAATGATCTTACCAGTTTCCATGCACACCATATGATCATGATGATCACCTTTGGCAATTTCAAACACCGAGTGGCCGCCTTCAAAATTATGTCGCACCACTAAGCCCGCCGATTCAAATTGCGTCAAAACCCGATAAACCGTCGCCAAACCGACATCTTCACCCGCTTCAAGCAAGGCTTTATAGACTTCTTCAGCACTCATGTGATGGGCACTATCAGAGGCATTTTCTAACAACTGCAAAACTTTAATGCGCGGCAGTGTGACCTTAAGACCGGCTTTTCTAATCTCTTGATTTTCAATACCCATGCTTATCTCCTGCAATTGTTCTCATTGGCCAATAATAATTCGGGTTTAGCGACGATCAACGCTTCACATCCGTCACCCAGATGCCGTATTATACATTGACGACCTTTGAATGAAACCGCCAATCGCCATATCACCGTGTCTATTTTTTTTACAAACAGCTTCGGATGCCCAACATGAGCCATGCTCGACGCCTTTACATTCGCCGCCACATTGTTATTTTGCTAAGCTTGCTGTTAGCTGCCTGTGGCTCAATGCCCAATCTATCACCGCATAAAATAGCCATTCAACAAGGTAATCTCGTCACGCAAACGATGGTCGACAAGCTCAAGCCAGGGATGTCAAAGCGACAGGTCGAATTTGTCTTAGGCACACCATTGGTTGCCGACACCCTTGAGCAAGATCAATGGCACTATATTTATTCATTAAAATTAGGCAACGGACAACAACTAAAAAAACAATTGGCCGTTTATTTTGATCAAGATAAGCTCAGCTATTTGGAAGGCGACTTTCAGCTCAAGGCAAGCAACGCACCTTAAAAACTTTGCATCACGACGACTCGCGAGCCGCCTTGGCTTTTTCAGCCCGCGCTTTTCGCAGCGCTTTAGGGTCGGCCAATAAGGGCCGGTAAATCTCGACCCGGTCAGCGGCTTTTAATTGGTATTCGTCGGCCTTCACCGCCTTGCCGAATACACCCATTTTCGCCACTGCCAAATCGATCTCAGGAAAATGTTCAGTGATGCCTGACTGCTCGGCCGCCGCCAATGCCGTACACCCCGACACCACTTCCAAGGCAATAATTTTTTGCCGCTCAACGGTGGCATAAGCCACTTCTACTGCTAAGCGCTGAGCCGCTGTAGATGACAGTGTCGAGGCATCGTCTGACATGTGTTTCTCCCTTGCAAGCCTGCTGGCGCGTTATTGATTAGCGCCGTACAACTGGTCGGCACGCTGGCAAAACGCATCGACCAAAGAATGACTAACCGACTCTAACACAGCGCTGGCCAACCGAGAAGTGACCGAATTCTTCACCACAAACTCCAGCTGCAAGGACACCTTGCAGGCACCCTCGCGCAACTCAGTAAATTGCCAGCTGCCGGCCAACTGTGAAAGCGGCCCTTGCTCTAGTGCTAGAGTTATTTGACTGGGCGGCGTTAACTGATTACGGGTGGTAAAATTCAACGACACGCCGGCTTTTTTTAGCGACAAGCTCGCCACCATATGTGAAGCCGAAGACTCGA
>PBSZ01000005.1 GCA_002726445.1 Cellvibrionales bacterium
CTCTCTGGGTACGGTGCCGCCCACTATTTCGTTGACAAATTCAAGACCTTCGGCATTACTGTCCTCAGCAGGCTCAAATTTAACCCAGACATGGCCATATTGACCGCGGCCACCGGACTGTCGAACAAATTTTCCTTCTACATCACAGGTGTTTCGTATCGCCTCACGATAGGCCACCTGTGGTTTACCAATATTCGCCTCGACACTGAATTCACGCCGCATCCGATCAACCAATATATCGAGGTGCAACTCACCCATACCGGAAATAATTGTTTGACCTGACTCTTCATCGGTCTTAACTCTGAACGAGGGGTCTTCTTGAGCTAGTTTGCCCAGGGCGATGCCCATTTTTTCTTGGTCAGGCTGCGATTTAGGCTCGACCGCGACAGAAATGACCGGTTCAGGGAATTCCATTCGCTCGAGTGTAATCACCGAATCTATGGCGCATAAGGTATCGCCCGTAGTGACATCTTTTAAGCCAATACCGGCCGCAATATCGCCGGCTAACACTTCTTTTATTTCTTCGCGATTATTGGAGTGCATTTGCACCATCCGACCAATTCGCTCTTTTTTGCCTTTGACTGGGTTATAAACGCTGTCACCCTGTTTCAGGGTACCCGAGTAAACGCGGAAAAATGTTAAAGTCCCCACAAAGGGATCAGTAGCAATTTTAAATGCCAATGCAGAGAACGGCGCTTTATCATCGGCATCGCGCGTTGCCGGCGTTTCATCTTTATCGTCTAAGGTGCCATCGATGGCTTTCACTTCTATCGGTGAGGGCATAAACTCAATCACCGCATCAAGCATAGCTTGCACGCCCTTGTTCTTAAACGCTGAACCACCTAAGACAGGGACAATTTCATTCGCCAGCGTTCTAATTCGAATACCTTCTCGAATTTGCGACTCTGATAATTCGCCCTGCTCAATATAATGTTCCATCAAGTTATCGTTGGCCTCAGCCGCCGCTTCAACCGCATACTCTCGCATCGTCTCGCAGCGATCAAGCATCTCAGCGGGAATGTCTTGATAATCAAAACTCATGCCCATGTCATCTTCATTCCAGATGATAGCCTTCATCTTAATCAGGTCGACCACACCGGTAAATTCTTCCTCGGCACCAATGGTTAGCTGCAGAGGTACCGCATTTGCACCCAATCGCTCACGAAGCTGATCGACCACCATGTCAAAATCTGCACCGGCACGATCCATCTTATTGACGAAAACCATGCGTGGCACTTCGTATTTATTCGCTTGGCGCCACACGGTTTCAGTCTGTGGTTGCACACCTGAGGAACCACACAGCACTACCACCGCGCCATCAAGCACCCGCAATGACCGCTCAACCTCGATTGTGAAATCAACGTGGCCTGGCGTGTCGATAATATTAATACGGTGTTGGTCAAACTGCTGCTGCATACCTGACCAGAAACAAGTGGTTGCCGCGGAGGTGATCGTAATACCTCGCTCTTGTTCTTGCTCCATCCAATCCATAGTGGCTGCGCCATCATGGACTTCGCCTATCTTGTGCGATAAACCGGTATAAAATAGAACGCGCTCTGTCGTAGTGGTTTTGCCAGCATCAACATGGGCGCATATCCCGATATTTCGGTAGCGGTTGATTGGCGTTTGACGAGCCACGATAGGATTCCTTTTGTAGGCTAATAGTGCTGCTTATTTGGTGGAAAAACCAATTAAGCAGCCACTGAAGCAATGACTTAAAAACGAAAGTGAGAAAACGCTTTGTTGGCCTCGGCCATTCGATGAACATCTTCTTTCTTCTTGACGGCTGCACCCTTACCTTGTGAGGCATCAAGAATTTCACCGGCTAAACGTGCTGGCATCGATTTTTCGCCGCGACCACGCGAGTACTCCACCAACCAACGCATAGACAATGTTTCTCGTCGAGAGGCGCGCACTTCAACAGGCACCTGATAAGTCGCACCACCCACACGGCGGGATTTAACCTCAACCATAGGCGCAATAGTGTCGAGCGCTTCTTGGAAGGCATCGAGGGGATCATTACCAGATTTATCTTTTACGATATCCAGTGCGCCATAGACAATGCGCTCAGCGACGGATTTTTTTCCGCTGATCATTACGTGGTTCATGAATTTTGCGAGGGTAACATTACCGTATTTAGGATCAGGTAATATCTCGCGTTTGGCGACAATACGTCTTCTTGGCATGGAACTTTCCTCTTTTTCAGGTTAACCCAAGACGAATATTCAACTGATAACTGTCAGATAAATTATTGCTTGGCCTTACTTTGACGATTCAAACACTTTAAAAGCAGTGCGGTCCTCGTCTAATAACCATTTAAATCAAGCGTTGACGACTTAAGTTAACCGTGGATGATAAATAAAATGAAACATCTGTGACATAATTGAGAGAACGCCACCAAAGGTCACCTTCTCTCAAGCAATACTTACTTAGGCCGTTTTGTACCGTATTTAGAACGACCTTGCTTACGATCTGCGACACCTTGAGTATCTAAGGTACCGCGGACGGTGTGATAGCGCACACCGGGTAAATCTTTGACTCGACCACCGCGAATCAGTACCACACTGTGCTCTTGCAAGTTATGACCTTCACCACCGATATAAGACGAAACTTCAAAGCCACTGGTTAAGCGCACGCGGCAAACTTTACGCAAGGCGGAATTAGGCTTTTTAGGTGTAGTGGTATAAACACGGGTGCAAACACCTCGACGCTGAGGACAAGCCTGAAGCGCAGGTACGTCGGTTTTCTTAACTTTTCTTTTTCTCGGCTTACGAACCAATTGGTTGATCGTTGCCATGTAAAAATACTCCAAATATCAATAGTTTATATGCTTTCTAGCATGTATGACTGGCTGAATTTAACGCCGCCATAGACAACAATTACTCGCTGCTGACGCAAAATTTTTGCGACACTTTTTGCATTATTATGAATCGACAATTATGACCACCCATATGCAGGAGCGCGAATTCTATAGATACCGCTTAAATGAGTCAACTAAAGTAGGCATAATGCGGATAAATATGTGGATAAAATAGCCAACAACGTCGCATTGGCCATTTTTCACCCTTCTGATAGGTTTGCTTGCCTGTTTGTAAGTGTCTCAAACCGCAGTCTTGGCTATTGTGTTGCTTTGCATCCCTTGATTAGATGCCATTCGCATTTTAATAGGACAAACTTTCCGCCCATGACTAAATCAATCATCAAATCTAAGGCCGCCATTGCTTGGGGACCTAAACAGCCGCTTTCCATCGAAGAAATTGATGTGATGCCCCCAGAGGCTGGCGAAGTAAGGATAAAAATTATCGCCTCTGGCGTCTGTCACACCGATGCCTTCACCTTATCTGGCGAAGACCCAGAAGGAATTTTCCCCTGTATTTTAGGCCACGAAGGCGGCGGCATTGTCGAACAAGTCGGTCCAGGCGTCAGTAGCGTTGCCGTTGGTGATCACGTTATCCCCCTCTATACACCTGAATGCCGAAAATGTAAGTTCTGTCTATCGGGTAAAACTAATCTCTGTCAGAAAGTACGCGCTACGCAAGGCAAGGGCTTAATGCCCGATGGCACTACGCGCTTCTTTAAAGATGGCCAACCCATCTACCACTACATGGGATGTTCAACTTTTTCAGAATATACTGTGCTGCCAGAAATCGCTTTAGCCAAGGTCAATCCACAAGCGCCACTTGAAGAAGTTTGTCTACTCGGCTGTGGCGTGACTACCGGCATGGGCGCAGTAATGAATACTGCTAAAGTAGAGGCCGGCGATAGTGTTGCTATATTTGGCTTGGGCGGCATTGGTCTGTCTGCCGTGATTGGCGCCAGCATGGCAAAAGCCGGTCGCATCATCGTATTAGATGTTAATGAAAAGAAATTTGAACTGGCTAAAAAATTAGGCGCAACCGATTGCATTAACCCAAAAAAGATTGATCAACCCATTCAGGATTATATTGTTGAACTCACTGATGGCGGTGTCGATTACTCATTTGAATGCATTGGCAATGTTGATGTCATGCGTTCAGCGCTAGAATGCTGTCATAAGGGCTGGGGTGAATCCGTCATTATTGGCGTAGCCGGAGCTGGGCAAGAAATAAGCACTCGACCTTTTCAATTAGTCACTGGCCGGGTTTGGCGAGGCACTGCCTTTGGTGGGGTTAAGGGTCGTAGCGAATTACCGGACTATGTTGAACGCTACTTACAAGGTGAATTCCAATTGGCTGATTTCATCACCCACACCATGAGCCTCAATGCAATTAATGAAGCCTTCGACTTAATGCACAGCGGCCAAAGTATTCGAAGCGTCATCCATTTTGACCATCATTAATCAAAGCAGTTACCGTATGAAGTTAGAAAAAATAAGCCACACCGCTGTATTTACTGGTACTCACCAGCAATATCAGCATGCATCAAATACGGTCAATTGCACGATGCAATTTGCTATCTTTTTACCTTCTTGTGCGAGCGATAACCACCGAGTACCGGTTTTGTATTGGCTATCAGGGCTGACATGCACGGATGAAAACTTTATGCAAAAAGCAGGTGCATTACGCATGGCGGAGCAATTAGGCTTAGCTATTGTTACCGCCGATACCAGCCCTCGAGGTGATGGAGTTCCCGATGACAAAGACAGTTATGACTTTGGCCAAGGCGCAGGTTTTTATTTAAATGCTACTGAAACCCCATGGGATAAGCATTATCACATGTACGACTACATTGTTGACGAACTGCCATCTCTAGTTGAGAGCAACTTTCCTGTGTCTGATAAAAGGGCGGTGAGTGGGCACTCGATGGGCGGCCACGGCGCACTTGTGATCGGCCTAAGAAACGCAAAGCGATACCAATCGATTTCAGCTTTTAGCCCTATTGCGAACCCCAGCAATTGCCCTTGGGGACAAAAAGCATTTAGTCATTACCTAGGCAGTAATAAGGAGACTTGGCAGCAATATGATGCCAGCGCTTTATTGGCCAAAACAGAGTTTGACACCCCTATTCTTGTTCATCAAGGCAGCGATGATAATTTTTTAACCGAGCAACTTAAACCACAGGCATTAATTGATGCCGCCAAGCATGAGCAATACCCGCTGAGCTATCACGAAGCCCCTGGCTATGATCATAGCTACTATTTTATTAGTTCATTTATTGATGAGCATCTCCGCTTCCACAGCAAGCACTTACAACAATAAAAATATTAAACACATTAAACACATTAAAAAGGAACTCAACCATGGCGAATCAGATAGGCAATTTATTTATTCAAAACGGCATGATCGTTGACGGCACAGGAGCAACGGCGTTTAAAGCCAATCTGCGAATCCGTGATGGCATGATTAGCGAAATTAGCGACACCATTAGCGCCGCTAGTGATGAGCGCGTATTTGACGCCGAAGGATGTTTTGTAACGCCAGGCCTAATCGAAAGTCATACCCACTTTGATGGCACGATGTGGTGGCAGCCTGACCTTGATCCGCTACCAGGATGCGGCGTGACGACCGTCATCATGGGTAACTGCGGNTTTGCACTCGCGCCATTACATGATGATCCTGAAGTGCAAGCCCAAGTGGTNAAAATATTTTCTTTTTTTGAAGATATTCCTGAAGAGCCCTTTTTTGAAAAACTCCCTTGGGACTGGCGCAAATGGTCGGAGTATCAAGCCTCTATGGTTCGCAATGTTAATGTACCGATCAACTACGGTACCTTCGTCGGTCATATCGCGCTGCGACTAAGTGTGATGGGCATGGACGCATGGGAGCGTGCAGCGACTGCCGATGAAATTGAACGGATTGCTGAGCAATTAGAAGATGCTCTCAGTGCTGGTGCGCTAGGCATGTCGACTAACTTAATGGACCATGACGGTGAAGATCGACCGGTACCCTCGCTAAAGGCCGATGATGCTGAATTTACCGCTCTATTTAAAATCTTAGCGCGCCATCAAAAATGTACAGTGCAAGTAGTCGTTGATAGCCTAATGCGCTTTACAGCCGCTGATCAAATGGAGCGACTGGCTAAACTCAGCGAAGGAATGCCTATTCGTCTGCAGTGGGCGGGTGTACCCACCTTGCAATGGCAAAAAGATTTTGGCATTCAAGCACCACTGATCGAACTCCATGAGCGATTCGCTAAAGAAGGCCGTGATTTCTGGACCGGGTATGCTCATGTACCTGTGACTGTCACTGCCAGTATCCGCGCTTCATTACTATTTGCTCAATCTAATGAATACGTTTGGCATGAAGTGGTCACGGCTGACACCGATGAAGAAAAAATAGCTTTGTTACGCAGCGATGAGTGGCGTGCGCGTGCGCGACACTCATGGGATAACGACTCGCTTGAAACTTCATTTTTTCGAGAGCCAGGCCCAATGATGCTCGACAACTCAGAAAATGAAACCGGCCCAATGGGTATTACACTCGGCGAATACGCCGAGCAATTAGCCATCCATCCATCGGATGCCTTGGCTGAGTGGTTTATTCACAACGGCTTGTCATCAACAGTGACGATGCCGCCTTGGCATAAAGACGACGATATGATTACCCGCTTAACACGCGACCCTTATGCCGTTGGTAACATTAATGACTCTGGTGCACACGGCCAACTGTTTTGTGGCTCTGGCGATAACCTGCTACTTTATACCGATTACGTTAAAGGCAATAAACTTTCTATCGAGGAAGCTGTCTGCTCGCAAACCGGCAAGCTAGCTAATCACTTTGGTTTTACTGATCGCGGTGAGCTAAAAGTAGGTAAGCGTGCTGATGTCACGGTATTTAATTTAGATGAAATACAACACCGACCTAAATACAAAGTCAATGATGTGCCAGACGGTAAAGGCGGGTTAACTTGGCGCTGGACAAGAGATGCAGCGCCCATGCGCTTAACCACGGTTAACGGCGAAGTCACTTTTGAACAAGGAAAAGCGACCGGAGCCATGCCTGGCACAATGGTTCAGCCAATATATAATTAGCTAAAAGGCGTGATCGCTATGACTCAAAACGATTTATTTTATTTTGAATAAGTCGTTTTGCAGCCTGCTCAACGGCAATACCAAGACCCGGTTGATTGTAGTAAACCCCTCTAATCTGTATACCAGCGGCTAAAGCACGGAAAAAAGACCGACACAGCGAAGGGCTGGGTAACAACGGTGAACACCAGAACTGGTTTAATGTGCCAGCATGCGTTAAACCTTCTATCTTATAAACCGCTTCGCCCAAAGCGATCGTCGGCTTGTCTTGGCGCAATGACCAAATACCTACGGTACTATTAATCGTCACCACCCCTTCGCAATGCGCAATTAAATCATCCAATGAGCCGCCATCGATAAAATGTACTCGATCGGTGACGGCATAGCTTTTTGCCCGCTTATAACAGATAGAACGCCAATTAGTTAACCCTGGATCTAAAGGGTGTAACTTGATAATTAAACTCATATCTTCTGGCGCATGCGAAGCAAAAGAGGCAACCACTTCGTCAATCGCCTGCTCAAGACTGTCGTAATCAGAGTACGCACGAATCTGAAAGTCATTAGCCATCTGTAACGGAAAAACCATGTAACGCGCATTTGACTGAACAAACGCTTCGATCACTTGCGTAGCCTTGCGCTGACGAAATAAACGTAATTTAAGCAATCGTAAACCGGTGCCTAAATAAACCCAAATTGGATGATGTAATTGATGACTACGATAACCAGGGTACAAAAACCGTAAGGCTGTCGAAAGTAAGTGGTACTGCATGTCCCAAAAAACTTGGCGAACAAAAGAATCATTAAACTGCTGCTTAAGATCAGGGTCAGGCAGGCCTTCCGCCATGGCCATGATTTGTTCTGGCTTGCGCGGGAAGTCTGAATTTGCCGACATGCCGTTGCGCTCAAAGGTAATCCAGTCAGGACGTAAATAGCCAAAGTCAGTCGTCACAACTTGAATGCCGCGCGCATTTGCCAAACGAATAGCTTGCTGATGGTAAAAACGTTGCTCACCCAATAAAACAATATCAGTGATCTGGTGTTGATCTAAATACTGCTCGATAAAGGCAGGCCATTGCTGCTGGCGACCTCTAAATTGGGTCGAATCTCTTCCTCGCCAAAACAACCAATCACCAAAGCAGAGATTAATACGAAAGCAGACACAACCATGCGCCGATAAATTATCGGCTAGTAATTTAAAGAAGGGCGTGATGGGGCCTTGTAAAAAAAGGATATTCCTTTGCATTAGTTCACTTCTATATCCAATTACTTAAATCGCAAATCGTAGCATAAGCCACGTATAAAATAGCTAAACTTACGGAGTCTCCTTGAGACTTGGCCGACTTTTAATTTTGAAGCAGCCCCACTATCCTGCGAAGAATTTGCCGTCAAAAAAATATACTCTAGCGCTTGTTCTGCATTGATGAAAAAGCCTTTGCGATAGTCAATATAACGAGGATAGATGATTAATACCGCGGCAATCAATTCTAATAAGGAGACATGTCGCTTGCGCCGTGCAATAAAAAATTTATCTGAGGTCAATCCCCAGCCCGCATAAAACGGCTTGCCATAAGTGAAGACCGACTTCCCTCGCAATAAGGCTTCAAATCCTGTCAAGGAACTCATGGTATGTACCTCATCAGCGACCCCCAAGCAATCATTAATATTAACTTCGGTCACTTGATAATCAACAACTGCCTTGATCGCATCTTGGCGAGTGCTGGCAGGACTGTGACCACTCACGACATCGGGATGCGGCTTATACACGATGATCGCTTGTGGGTCTTTCTCTTTAGCCGCTTTAATTAAAGAAAAATCATTCTTTATTTCTTCGCAAGCAGCCGCAATAGAGGCATCATCTTCGACCTGACCAGGAACAAAAATGATTTTTTTGCCTGATTTTTTAGCCTGTAGCAATTGCTCAGGCAGTGTCTGTTGGCCAATGTTGTATTTAGTTACACCGGTCTTTAGCAACTTTTCTTTTAATCGCTGGGCTAACTGCAGATCATGGTCAGAGAACTCGCCAGTAGTTATGATTTTTTCAAGTTCGCTCTCAGTCGCAGGATCATAATAAATACCCGCACTATCGAAGACCAAAGAAATTGGTGGAATATAATATTTACCTAAGCCAACCGAGCGAATAAACCCATCTTCAACTCGAACTGTCTCCTTTATTTTTTCTTGCTGAGCGGTTAGATCAATAGCTCTGCCGCTATCACCCCAAAAAAGGACTCTGCATTGACCCGATGCTTGCTGATCTAAATACCTCGAAAGATAATTAAGCAAACTCTGTTGCCGATTAAAAAATCGTGTTTCACCCCACGGGCTAAATAAAAATTGGCGCAAATAACCGCGTTTCCATGGCGGAAAGCCATAGCAGAGATTGATGCCACGGTTTCGCTCAAATTGTTGTCGTTGGCGAATAAAAAAATCCAACAGGACTTCTAGCTCACAAGATTGGTCGGTTAAAGGATCAAAGTAGTGACTATAAATTAGATAGGTCGCTGCAAATACCTGCTTCAAACTTCGCTGCTTATTTCGTCGTGCCAGTGTTTGCTGATCTTCAGTTAGCCCCCAGCCTGCATAAAAGGGCAAGCCAAAGCAAACCACTTTTTTTTCAAGCATTAACGCTTCGAAGCCTAATTGCGAACTGACCACATAAACCTCATCAACCTGTTTGGCCAAAGCCAACGGATTACAGTTTTTCTGCAATAAATGCACTTTGCCAGTAAAGCTAGGCTGTTCAGCAACCACACGGTCAATCATCGCTTGATCATAATGCCCCCCTTTTGCTAACGACGAAGCGGGATGACTCTTAATAATAATTTCAGCACGAGGGTGAGCTTGTAATGCCGAATCAAGCATTACTTTAAACGTATCTGAATTGGCGTTGGCACCGGCTATTGATAAGTCGCCACGCACTTGATCAACCAGTAATACGCGGTAATAGTTTTTTATGCCNAGATCCCACTGATCACTGTCATTGTATTTGGATAAATTATGCTGGGTAATTATTTTGATACATTGATCTGCGCGATTCAACAATTGAGGATCATCGAGATATAACGACGACATAGGACTAGAAAAATCAACAAATGGAAGCTCACCAAGCGGCTCTTCTGCTAAAATATTCTCTAAGCGCGACGGCTGGCTAGCATCGTAATAGATACCGACATCGTCAACAACTAAGGAATAGGCCTGATGCTTAGACTTAGCATTGGCTTGACCGAGTCCTATCGATCGAACAAAACCATCCTCTAAACGCAGCAGCGGCTTATTGTATTGCTGAGCAATCTTGTTGGCAGCTGCTTGCCGCTTATTACCCCAGTCGACAATGATATCAACAGCATCCAATGAGCGCTTAAAAGATTGCATCAAAGGATTATAATGCATTGCTTGGCACACACCCAGAAGCTGTTGCCAATTCAACTGCTTGGTGATTCCTCGACTTAAACAAACGGCCTTTTGAGCTTGATTCATAAACGCAGGTATTTTAATGTATGCTATACAGAAATAATTATTCTCACTCAGTGTAACATAGCATAGCGACTAACAAGCAAAACCTCTTAAGGGCTAACGATCGATGACTGACCACAGCTTGCATATTTTAGTCACCGGCGCATCACGAGGCTTAGGCGCTTCGCTGGCTAAACACTGCGCTCAACACTATGCGAACAATCAACAACCAGTACTGCTCTCTCTAGTAGCCAGAAATGAGTCCGCATTAGCTGACTGTGCTCGACAATGCCAACACTACGGCGCTGAAGTCAATTATTATATTGCTGATCTGCAAAATATTGACATCACCATGACGACTATTAAGACGATTGCTAGGCAACCAGTCGATATTGCCTTTATCAATGCCGCCGCCAGCGGTTACAGTACCCATGGTGAAGAACCTTGGACCCAACAACAGACGATTATTCAAACCAATCTTATAGCGGCCATGGCCTGCGCTACTGGGCTTATTCCCTCAATGAAACAACGGCAGCAAGGTAAACTGGTCTTTATCAGTTCAATTGCGGCTTACCGTGGCTTTGGCCTTAACCCCAGTTATAACGCCAGTAAAGCGGGAATTAAATGCTATGCTGACAGCATGCGCCATGCATTAGCTGGCTACGGCATAAGTGTCTGCACTGTCATGCCCGGATTTATAAGCTCTGACATGTCGGCAGGCTTCACGGGTGCAAAACCATTGATAATCACTAGCGATAAAGCCGCCATGATTATCCTTGAAAAAATCAATCGGCAGTTATCTTTAATCCAATTTCCATGGGCACTAATAGCAGGCCAAAAACTGCTATCACTTTTACCTTCGACATGGGCTGACAAGATATTAACTTGGCTTAGTTATGGCACAGTAACTGACCCATCAAAATTTGACAGCCAATAAACCGCCGATTAAAAGACTTTACTCGCGTCTTTTGAAAAGCAAACTGCGCACATCACGCCAATCCAATAAGCGCTTAATGCTCCTTACCTCAAGCTTACTTGGCCATGTATAGTATCGCGCCCTGCCTCGCTGAGGTTGAACTTCGATAGGAAGATCTTTGACCCACACACGCTCAAGCCACTCAGACACTATCTCAGCGCCCACCTTAAATAAACAATACTGATGCCAAAATAAACTACGCTGAGTTTGCAAGGCTATTTGAGCGCTAACAATGGTAGCGCCTTCATCAAACGCCTCGTTAGTTTGATGCAAAAAAACATGACAATGTGACTGGCGCTGCTGCATTGCAGCAAGCACTGGGTCAACACCTCTAAAATCAGGCAGTAAACCCGGATGAAAATTAACGCTGGTTAAATCTGGCAGCTGTAAAATCTTTGCTGATATTTTTTGATTAAACATCGCAGTAAATAATAAGCTCTTGGCACCCGATGGCATTGATGCCTGAATAAAAGCGAAAGATTCTGGACTGTTGATATTATCGGTATAATGCACAGGCAATGAACGCCGCTTTGCAAACTGCTTCACCGATGGAAGACCGAACAGACCACCGAATAAAGCATGAACTTCGGTAATCATGGCAAGATAAAAAAAATAACGTAAACCACTCTGCCGTATTAGGCTGGCTGAATCAGAAAATAGATTCGAGTTCGGTCGTTTAAATCGCGTCGATACGACAACAGCACTAACTGCTATCTGATCATTGACCAGTAAGCTGCGTAATAAAATGCTGGCATAAATTGAAGGGCGGCAACAAAAAATAATGGGCTTAGCGTTATTGACTGACATCATCTCACCGTGCTGTTTTATCGCTATCATGAAAAAATACCCATCAAGGCTAATAACTCAACCTTCAATCAGGCAATTAAATCATCTCTAAGGATCGCATTGACTTAGATAGCAACTCAATAGTGTGCATAATTTGCTGTTCACTGTGGCTAGCACAGATAAAAAATCTTAGCCTCGCCAAACGCTCTTCAACAGCAGGATGCAATATTGGCTGAACATTAACGCCATGTTCAAACAGCAAGTTTGACAACCTTACCGCCATTAATGAACTACCGGTGATAACAGGCACAATCGCTTGGTGTTGGTTAGTGCCCGTATCGATATTATGCAGCCTCGCCAAGCGGTCAAACAAGGCGGCATTACTGTTTAATTTTCGTATTCGCTCAGGCTCTTGGTGCATAATATCTAGCGCGGTTAGCGCTGCCGCAGCAAGCGTCGGAGCAATACCGACACTGAATAAATAGCCAGGCGCGCCACCTTTCAACATATCAATTAACGCCTGATTGCCGGCAATATAGCCTCCACAGCTGGCCAGTGTTTTACTGAGCGTGCCCATCCAAATATCAACAGCGTTAGAAGGAACAGAAAAATGCTCGGCAATTCCCGCACCGGTTGCGCCTAGCACACCGATAGAATGCGCCTCATCAACCATAAGTAACGCATTATAGCGCTGCTTGATTTCTATCAGCTTAGGCAAATCAGGCATATCGCCTTCCATACTGAACAGCCCTTCTGTGACGATTAACACGCGCTCAAATTGACCGCGGCGCTGACGCAGCATCTCTTCTAACTCGTCACAATCGTTATGCTTAAAACTCAATCGAGCCGCCCCTGAGAGCTGGATTCCTTGAATAACACTATTATGAATTAAAGCATCGTGAATAATTAAATCTTTAGCCGTAAATAAGTAGCCGATAGTAGTGACGTTGGTAGCGTGGCCACTGACAAAAACGGCAGCATCATCCGTGTTATGCAAGTCAGCAAGGGCACACTCTAGCTTTCGCTGCACGGCCCGCTCGCCGGAAACCACACGACTGGCTGAACAAGAAACCCCGTAATCATCTATTGCTTGTTTAGCAGCAGCTATTAAACGAGAATCTTCATTAATTGATAAATAGTTGTAAGACCCAAAGTTTATATAGCTTCGGCCTTCAATAACCGTAGTATCACTGGCAAGCCCTTGATGCATCTTAAAAAAGGGATTATCTAGCTGCAGGTGCTCACTGACATCATGAGTAAGCGATAATTCTTTATAGGCTGGGAAGTATTTAAAATCTGTAGCCGCTTCTGAAGCATCAAAGTAGCTCGCCTGCGAACGCTGTGCCAAAATACTTTCAGTGTCTAGATCAGTAACTGTACGTGTTTTTTTTGACTTCGCCTCGGACAGCAACCGAGCTTTCAGCTGCTGTTTTTTTTGTCGCTCTTGACTGAGACGGGAATCTGCTGGTAAATCGTTGGGCATAAAATTATTTCTCTTTTCGCTTTTCCATACGCTCTATTTATATTCGCCAGATATATTGCCGTTATTTTTACTCTTTGGCCAAGGCCTCTTTGACCCGCTGATAATCGCCATCCGAAACGTCTGTGCCATGCTTTATGGCCAGCACCGATAATTCCTGATTATCTGGTGAGATAGCTATACCGTCATCTTCTGCATATAAATGCATTTCCTTTAACACAATTTGAGACAAGCGCTCTATCGTTGGGCCTTCTGCCAACACCATAGTCGATAGCTGAATACCAAACCCAGACTCGATAGTCGTTGCAAGCTCAACACCCATTAATGAGTCCATCCCCTGCTCAAATAAAGATTGCCTCCTATCTAAGCCACCATGACTAAGGAACAATATTTTTTCAACCTCAATGGCTAACATATCTACCACCTCGGCAAAACGATGCTGAGGTGAAAGTGCTAATAATTTTTCTCTTAGATCTTTTGATTGGTCAGGCCCATGAAGATCATCAGAAGCATTAAAAAATCTAAATTTATTTTGCTTCGCACTGAGTAATTTTGATCGCATTGCATGCCAATCAACGGCAAGATAGCTACTGTCTTCAGCTGACTCTACTATGGCTTTCTCTAAAACACTTATCACCGTCGCAGAATTCAGCAACTGCGCGCCTAAACGCTGAGAAAAAGTTTCTTTTAACGCCGTATTACGAGCTAACACCCCGACATCTTCAATGCCACCCCAGGCTAAACATAAACTGGGGAGCTGATGCTGTCGTCGATACGCTGATAACGCCTCTAAATAGCTATTGGCAGCCACATAATTGGCCTGACCTGGATTGCCAAAGACGGTAGTAGCCGACGAGAATAGCACAAAAAAATCTAATGTCATTTTAGACGTTAAATGATGCAACACTTCAGCGCCTTTGATTTTAGGCGATAACACATCGAGTAGATTTTGACGACCCATATTGTTTAGCAGTAAATCATCAAATCTAGTAGCCGCATGCAACGTGCCTCTTAATGGTAGCTGACCGATTAAAGCCGACTCTATATTTGAATAGGCGTCGGAATGAGTTAAATCTAACCGGAGATCAATGACATTGACCTGCTTTTTTCGCAATTCAGTACAGAGACTCATGGCATCTTGACTGATCATACCCTGCCGACTGACAACAATAATATGTTTAGCGCCTTTATCGCCAAGCCACCGCACCATGGCTAA
>PBSZ01000006.1 GCA_002726445.1 Cellvibrionales bacterium
GCCTTATATTCTGCAAACGCAAGTAAAAGTAGCTTTGTATTGAACTCAGCCATTGGCAAACGGTCATATTGATAATCATACCTCGCTTGGTTTGACCCCGTTATCACCGTTCTTTTGGGAGGGGTCGTTTTTTTCTCGTCAGGCTTACAGCGAGCTCTTTGCCCCATCGATTATCCGGTCATCTAATTCTTTTTTTACCTAACATTCCTTTACTGTTGACAATGCAAGACCTCGAGTATACTGCGACAGACCGAAGTTCCGGAGAGTGACTATGCAGAAAATACCCGACGTGCTTATTCCAGAAGCCAGTCATGAACTGCTGAAAAAAAGTATCATTGGCACCATCACAACGATTAGACATAAGGATCAATTACTTTCGAGTCATCCGGTAGGTTTTGTTTGGGATGGCGAGTTGATACGTATTTCTAGTTTAAAAAATCGAATGAAATATAAGAACATAATGTCAGATTCGAGAGTCAGTTTTTGCGTGGTCTCTGGCGTGAATGTGATGCATTATTTAGAGGTCCGCGGTTATGCCTCGGTGGAAGATGACCCTGATAGGGTGTTTGCACGACGGCAGTTTGTTGAAAACAGTGGCGGTGATGAACCGCCAGCGGACATGGATCCTCCAGGGGCGGAGCGAGTGATTATCACTATTCACCCGCAGCAGGTGTCAAGCCCGACGCTCTACGGCGGCCGCTTTGACAAGATGCAAGAAAGTAAAAAGCGCTAATTAACCCGAAGTAAAATCAACGCTTTGATGGGGTCGAGCTTTTTTTACAGTCTTTTCAGGGTGGCTTGATAATCGCTGAGTTTCATCACTCGCCATTCAAGATCAGGGTTTAGCTCTGCACCAATCCATCGCCAACACATGGTGCCGTTGTTATGGCCAGCTGTTTCTATCCAATTGGGATGGCCGGGATTCGTATGTGAGACCACCAACTGCACGCTACCGTCGTCGTTATAATGAGCCGTATGTTTGTTAATGTGGATGGTGTGATAGCGGTAATCCAGTGATTCCATCCACCAATTATCCAGTTGAAAATTCCATGTCTGACATTCAGGGATCGTTTTAGCATCAATCACAAACACTTCGTCATCAGCTAGCGACCAGGCACTGTGAAAATAATAAATGTTAGGGTCGCCGCCAATGAGTTGGCAGTAAGCTTGATCGGCAGGGGGCAGCTGGTTATTAATCGGCAAAAAACTTTCTGACCAATCTTCAAATAATTTAGCAGTGCGTTTAACAAAAGTCGCGGCTCCTTGTAATCCTCGATCTAAAGCTTCAGGCGTTAATGGCTGAGGTCGGTCTTCGGATGCACCAATACGTTCAATTTTCAATTCGGCATGTTTTTCTGTTTTTCGGTCTTGAAATGTCTGCCTGACATTGACTGAGTTGGTTTTCTCGCCCATCGCAACCCAGTTGCCAGGCTGTTTAGTTTTGCTCAGAATGAGTTCAAAGGTTCCGTCGGGGCTAATGTCTAATTCGCGCGAGTCGATAAAGCCCGTGGTTTCCATGGTGCCATCAATGGAGTAACGGTTAATGACCGTGCTGATGCCTAAGTAGTCAACTGTGCCTCGGGTGCCACTGATTTTATAATCGTAATTAGGATTAAGTGAGGCACTTTCGTAGCGGTTGTCTGGGTTATCAGCGCCCAGTTTAATAGTTTCGTGAGCGCCCGATCGCAGAGTTGGAAATAGCGGGTCACGGTGTTCTAAAAAGCTCTCGAGACCGCCGCGCAATAAGCGAGATAAATAGCGATAACCCTCAGCTTGATTAAAGGCATCTTTGGGTGCTTTGTCGCTTTGGATAATTTCGCCAGCTTCTTTTAAGGCGTCACAAAAGTCGGCCCATGCGGTCCCATCAATAACGCGCTGTTCAGATTCCGAGTTTGCCATTTTTCTATCTCCTTAAAGTAATCTTTTAATGTCTCTATAAGCTAGCTCATATTGAGCTGATAACGTTGAATATAGTCGCCGAATAAATCGTCGATTTCTGATTGTTCAATGCCATAATCAGCGATATCGTATTCATGCTTGCCATGTTTGCCTTGCTGATTATTGTCTAGCCAAGCTTGCATGTGAGCTTTACCTTCTTCGCTGATACTCGCACCTGCAGCAGCATAGATTTTTTCAAGATCAGGCCAAGGATTCTGAATAAATTGATCATGCTGTATGTCGATAAATTGTCCTGGATGCTTGGATTCAAGTGTGGGACGATTTTTTTCAAAAGCGCGAGAGTATATTTGCAGCATGTCCATCCAGTCGCGACCGATGATATGGTTGTCATTTAGGTGAGAGGACGGAGTTCTAACGACTTTACTAAAGCTGCAGCCTGAGGCGATTATTTTCATGGGTGCGCGGTGTGTTTGAACAATAATAGCGGTTGGATGATTGGTTAAAATAGCCGGTAATCCTAGCTGATGATAGGGGGTTTTTAATACCCAGCGGCCCGATTTTTTATGCTGCAAGACCTGCATTTGCCGCTTGTGATAAGCGTAAGAATCAGTGAGGTCTTGTTGATAAAGCCAGTTTGCATAGCTAGGTATATGGTATTGAGCAGAATACTGCACTGACATAAAGTTTTGGCCAAACAGTAAATGGCATTCATCCGGCGCTTCTGCTTCCATTAAATGGGTCTTAAAAAACCCCGGCATGAATTGATCTGTCATGGCGACATTTTGTTTGGTTTTTTCAATTCGTGGATCACTGAGATACGTGTCGTCCTCAGGTGGTGGGATTAATTCATTGCCCTCCCATAAGCGCAAAGTATGATTCGCATTGTCGGCATTTAATAAGTGGTGCAAAGCCGTTGTGCCAGTTCGAGGTAAGCCCGAAATAAAAATAGGTGCATGAATCTTTTGATCGAGAACATCTGGATTTTCTCGAATATAGTTTTCTACCCGCAAGCGATTCTCTAAGCCCTTTGCAAATAACATCTCAACTTGGAATTTCCCTGCAGGGTTCAATACTGCTTCACGGTTAAGTGCATCAATGATGCGCTCCAATGGCTCGATAAATTCATCACCACCAAAGTCGTCTAGACCTGTTTCTTTTTTTGCTCGGTTGAGGTAGGTGCTAATGTCGCTTACTTGCTCGCCTGAAGTTGCTGCGTTGCTTGGTGAGGTTGTCTCGTCTGCCATGGGTAATGTTCACTGTGATTGCCAAATGGTCGATAAGTATACCGTGATTTGGTGATGTTAATAATGACCCTAAATTTATGTCTTTGATCTTGCATGAACGCAGGAGTAACCAAAGTTGTTGGTATCTTTTACCTTTTACCTTGACCCTGGATTGGCGATGATGATTGCTGCTTACACTTTTTAGTCTGCGGCTATGAAATTGACAAAAACGGTCATGGATGGGCAGGCTGTGTTGTTTTATTGATCGAATTGAAAGTTGGCTCGCTGTTAACTGGCTTGATTCACCGCTAGAGCCGTTTTGACCTTGCCAACTAAACGAATCAGTCATTCATTCGAATTTAATATTAGGCTAGAATGGAGCCTTGAATTATCTATGGATAACACAATCTTAGCTATCAACTTCTTAGCAGTTAACTTCGATCAGCGCTAGGCCATTGACTGGGCATTGATAGTTATAATGCTAACCACGTTCTAACAGAATTGATTCACAAAGGAATCGCTATGAATAAAGTAATGCAGGCGTCCGATATGGTTGCCTCTCTCAGCGACGGGATGACGATTGGTATAGGTGGATGGGGCCCGCGTCGAAAGCCCATGGCATTGATTCGTGAAATACTTCGCTCTGACCTAAAGGATCTTACCATTGTTGCTTACGGTGGTGCTGACGTCGGCATGTTATGCGCGGCAGGTAAAGTAAAAAAAGTGGTTTTTGCATTTGTCTCTTTAGATTTTATCCCACTTGAGCCTTATTTTCGTCAAGCACGCCAGCAAGCTGCGATTGAAACCTTAGAAATTGACGAAGGAATGATGTTGTTAGGTTTGCGAGCAGCGGCTTGGGGTTGCCCGTTTATACCGACACAAGTTGGTTTGGGTACAGATGTCTTAAATGTCAATCCAGAATTAAAAGTCGTTGATAGTCCTTATGACGAAAAAGAGTGGTTAGCAATGCCGGCCCTGACTTTAGACGCGGCGTTAATTCACGTTGATCGAGCAGATAGTCGTGGTGTTTGTCAAATTAAAGGCGCCGATCATTATATGGATGATTGGTTCGCTCGTGCAGCTAAAAAAACCTATGTATCTTGTGATGAATTAGTTGCTAGTGATTACTTTACGCCCGAGCAAGAAGCGCGATTTGTTTTTTGGGAGCGGTCACAAACCACGGGGGTGATTCCGATAGCCGGTGGTGCGCATCCTAGCTCTTGCTCACCGCATTACGGTTTTGATGTGCCGCATTTTAAAGAATATGCTGCTTCAGCAAAAGAGGGTGGTTTTGTTAGTTATGCCGATAAATATATTCACGGTAAAACCGAGGCTGACTATCAAGACTTAGTCGGTGGAATAGATGGTATAAAAAAATTGCCTTTAGCGATCTATTAACTATTGCTTTTCTGGTCTAGTAAAAGCATTAGATCAGTCGTTACCTTTGGAGAAAATACATGAGTGAGTTTGCAACTGATTTTAGCTTGGCTGAACTATTGATCTGCGCCAATGCTGCTGCTTACGACAACGACGGTGAGATTTTAGTAACGGGTATTGGTGTGTTACCTAGAATAGCCGCAAGTTTGGCCATGAAGACCACCAATACTGACATCATGATGACTGATTCCGAAGCTTGGGTGCTGTCTGAACCGAATCCAGTCGGTGATCGCCCTGACGATTTTATCCAGAAAAACGAAACTTGGATGGGTTTTTCACGCATTTTTGATAATGTCTGGAGCGGTTGTCGTCACATTACTGGCGGGCCAACCCAGATGGACCGTTTTGGTCAAAGTAATATCTCCTGTTTAGGTGGTAGTTATGAGCAACCTAAGGTTCAAATGTTAGGTGCTCGAGGCTTTCCAGGAAATTCCATCAGTCATGCAAATTCCTTTTTGATTCCCAGTCATAATACTCGCGTTTTTGTTGAGGGCGAGTGTGATATGGTTTGCACCATTGGTTATAATCCCGACAGATTGCCTAAGGGTCACCAGTTGTCGGATGTTGATTTGCGTATGGTATTAACGAACCTTTGTGTGATGGATTTTGGTGGTCCTGATTTTCAAATGCGTGTGGTCAGCTTACACCCAGGAGTTACGATTGACGAAGTGATAGAAAATACTGGCTTTGAGCTTTGCATACCAACCACCATTCCTGAGACGATCGGTCCCACTAAAGCGCAGTTGTCGATTATTGCTCAGCTCGATCCGCATAACTTGCGCTCACGGCAATTAAAAGACAATCCGCCGGGTGTACGTGGCTAATCTTATTTTCAGTTTTTAACGTAAAAGGAAAAGTTATGTCTCAACCTTACGGTACTACGATCAATGCCAACGGTGTGGCAGAATTGATTTTTAACCATCCCCCTGTAAATGCTTTTGACAGTGCGACATGGTTTGCTATTGCCCAAGAAATTGAAGCCCTAGGTGATAATGATGCGGTTAAGGTCATCATAATAGCGGCTGAAGGCAAAGGCTTNTGTGCTGGCGTTGATATTAAAGANTTAGCCGCTGATGGTTCGAAAATACTGGATGTGAATCGAGGCAATTACGACACNTTTAAGGCGATACACCTTAACCCTAAGCCAGTCATCGTAGCGTTACATGGTTTCGTTTTAGGTGGNGGTATAGGCATAAGCGGTGCGGCGGATATTATTATTGCATCAGAGTGTGCTAGTTTTGGCGTGCCAGAGATTGACCGAGGTGCCATGGGCGGCGGGGCGCATTTACAGCGCATGTTCCCAGTGCAAAAGGTACGTTATATGTATTTTACCGGGGAGTTTATCGGTGCTCAAGAAGCCTATCGCTTGGGTGCTGTAGAGCGTGTCGTAGCCCGTGATCAATTGATGCCTGCGGCACGTGAAATGGCAGAAAAAATCGCCGCTAAATCACCGGCGATGGTCAAGCTGGCAAAAGAAGCATTAACGGGTGTTGAAGACGGCAACTTAGAAGATAAATATCGATGGGAGCAGGGCTTTACCTTTGAAGCCTATACCATGGGTGATTCACAAGAAGCGCGTGACGCTTTTGTTGAAAAGCGCAAAGCCGATTTTGAATAGTTTTATTTCTGGATAATGATAACTGTACTATGGATTTAAATTATACCGAACAGCAAGTTGCTTTTAGAGCCGAGGTTAGGCAATGGCTAGCCGATAACGTGCCTGCCGAACCGCTTCCCAGTTTTGATACGGCCGAGGGTTTTCAAGCTCACCGTGAGTGGGAAGCTAAGTTATATGAAGGGCATTGGGGTATGATTACCTGGCCTGAAGCCATGGGTGGTCGCGGTGCTGACTTATTGCAATGGCTAATTTTTGAAGAAGAATATTATGCTGCTGGTGCGCCTTTAAGAGTGAATCAGAACGGTATTTTTTTGCTGGGCCCGACGATGATGGAGTACGGAACCGAAGCCCAGAAACAACGTTTTTTAACCGGTATGGCCACGGGTAAAGATATCTGGTGTCAAGCTTGGTCTGAGCCGAACGCAGGTTCTGACATGGCCGCTATTCGCGCCAAAGCTGAGCTCTCTGCTGATGGTCAGCACTACATCATTAATGGCCAGAAAACCTGGTCAACACGAGCAGTATGGGCTGATTGGGCGTTCGGTATGTTTCGAACTGACCCAGAATCTGAGCGTCATCGAGGCTTAAGTTTTATTTTAGTTCCGCTTGATCTTGAGGGTATTACCGTCAGGCCGATACCGCAATTAGATGGCTTGCCAGGTTTTGCAGAAATTTTTTTTGATAACGTTAAAGTGCCGGTCGACTGCTTACTCGGTGAAGAGGGTAAGGGCTGGTCTGTGGCTATGGCAACAGCCGGTTTTGAGCGAGGTCTAATGCTGCGCTCGCCTGCACGCTTCCAGCAAACGGCTAAACGCTTAGTTGAATTGTATAAAGAGAATCAAGCGACCGCTGATGCTGACCCTACGGTTAAAAATGCAGTATTAAAAGCGTATATGGACGCCGAGGCGTATACTTTGCTGACCTACCAAACGGCCTGTCGGTTAGTGCAGGGCGGTAAGATAGGTCCTGAATCATCAACCAATAAGATTTTTTGGTCTGAATTAGATCGTGATATGCATGCCGCAGCGATGAGTATTTTGGGTGCGCGGGCCGAATTGCTGGCGCATGCACCGGCGGCCGAAAATGTTGGCAATTGGCTCGATGGCTGGTTGTTTTCACAGAGTGGGCCTATTTATGCTGGCACCAATGAAATTCAACGTAACATCATTGCTGAGCGTATGCTTGGCATGCCACGCTAGGAGGTGAGAGATGAATTTTACCTTCACTGAAGACCAGTTATTGTTTCAAGACTCTGTTCGCGATTTTTTGGTCAATGAGATAACCGCCGAAAGTATCCGCGCTCTTTGGGAGACGGAGACGGGTCGATCTGATGCGCTATGGCAGCAACTGACCGAGTTGGGACTTACCGCAATGACAGTGCCAGAAGCGATGGGCGGTTTAGGGATGACAGCTTTGGATTTTATCTTGATAGCTCAAGAGTGTGGTTATGTCGCTTTACCTGCACCGCTAGTCCATGTGGCGCTTGTTGCGGTTCCCTTGCTGGATCAGTTGAGTGGTGTCAGCGGTGAAGCGCTTAAGCAGCAATGGTTACCGGCTATTGCCGAGGGTCGGGCCAAGGTCATGGTTGGCTTGGAGCAAAATGCCTTTGTGGAAGATGCTCATACAGCGGATATATTGATTTTACAAAGAGGCCAAGCACTTTATGCGCTAACACCCGAGCAGTTTAGCTACACATTAAACGAGTCTGTCGACCCCAGCCGAAAACTTTACAGCGTTAGTTGGCAGACGTCGGAGGCTAGCTTAATTGCCGAAGGTGAGCAGGCACAATGCCTGATCGATGGTGCCATGAATCGTGGTGCCTTAGGTGTGGCGGCTGAAGCCTTAGGTTTGTCGCAGCGGATGGTTGATATGACGGTCAGTTATACCACTGATCGTCAACAATTTGGCAAGCCGATTGGTAGCTTTCAAGCGGTTAAGCATTTAATGGCTAATGTAGCAGTGAAGCTAGAATTTGCTAAAACGCCGGTTTATAAAGCGGCATACGCTGTCGCCGAGCAACTTTCAAGCGCCAATGTCAATGTCAGTCATGCCAAGCTTGCGGCGACAGAAGTGGCGCAGTTAGCGGCTAGGAATACGATGCAATGTCATGGCGCAATGGGTTATACCTGGGAAGTTGACTTGCAAATTTTCATGAAGAAAGCCTGGGTTTATAATAACGCTTGGGGAGTCGTTGCTTTTCATCAAGGTCGCGTGAGTGATTTTATTTTTGCCGATCAAGCAGCGATTGGCGCAGGAAATACTTTTGTCGCATAGCGAATCATCATGGGAGAATAATCATGCCTGAAGCTTATATTGTTGATGCGCTTCGTAGTCCTACAGGCCGAAGAAAAGGTGGCCTTGCCCATGTTCATGCAGCTGATTTGGGCGCGCATGTTATCAAAGCCCTTGTTGAGCGAAATGCTGTTCCTGCCGAAGACTATGACGATGTCATTTTTGGTAGTGTCGATACTATTGGCCCGTTGGCGGGTGATATTGCTCGTACCTGTTGGTTAGCTGCAGGGTTACCCGACTGTGTGCCAGGCACGACCATCGATCGTCAATGTGGATCTTCACAGCAAGCGGTTCATTTTGCGGCGCAAGCTGTCATGAGTGGCACGCAGGATGTTGTGCTTGCGGGTGGCGTGCAAACGATGACGCAAATTCCCATTAGTTCGGCGATGACAGCGGCAGAGCCGATGGGTTTTAGTGATCCTTTTACCGGATCAAAAGGTTGGGTTGAGCGATACGGTGACGTTCCGCCAACGCAATTTAATTCAGCGCAAATGATTGCCGATAAATGGGATATTTCAAGGCAGCAGCTTGAAGTCTTTTCATTAGAGTCACACAGGCGTGCCTTGCAGGCGATTGCAGAGGGCCGATTCGATCGAGAAATTGTTCCGCTTGAAGGGGTCAGCCAAGATGAGACGCCGCGTCAAAGTAGTCTCGAAAAAATGGCTGAGTTAGATTATTTGTTCGGTTGCGATAAAGTGACAGCGGCGGTTTCAAGTCAGACCTGTGATGCCAGTAGTGCAATATTAATTGTTTCCGAAGCCGCTTTGAAAAAGTATCACCTTACACCGCGAGCTCGCATTCACCACATGAGTGTCCGCGCAGAAGATCCTATCTGGATGTTAACTGCCCCTATCGCCGCGACTCAATACGCCCTTGATAAAGCCGGCATGAGCTTAGCCGATATTGATTTAGTTGAAATTAATGAAGCTTTTGCCTCGGTGGTTTTGGCTTGGTTGAAAGAAACCGGTTATGACCCTGCTAAAACGAATGTGAACGGCGGGGCGATTGCGTTAGGCCACCCATTAGGTGCCTCAGGCTCTAAGCTCATGACGACCTTATTGCATGAATTAGAGCGCACAGACGGTCGCTATGGGTTACAGACTATGTGCGAGGGTGGCGGTCAAGCAAATGTCACCATTATTGAGCGTCTTTAGTGTCATTGTTAGCGGTAAAATAATAAGGAGATAAAAATGTCATTAGAAGAAAAAATAACAGCAGCAGTGAACACCTATATTGATGCCTTTCAAACATCTGATTTGGGGGCCATTATGGGTTTATATGCCGATGACTGCTGTGTTGAAGATCCTGTTGGCTCACCCGTCAAGCAAGGCCGAGCAGCGGTAGAAGAATTTTATAAGTCGGCTTTGGCGATGAACGTGAAATTACAGCTTGAATCGGAAATACGCATTGCCGGAAATGAGGCAGCTTTTGCCTTTACTGGTGAAGTGGATACCGGTGACGGCACTATGACGTTTCGTCCGATAGATGTCATGGTATTCAATGATGAAGGCAAGGTGACTTCTATGCGTGCCTTTTTCGGCCCCACCAACTCTGGCATGAAGGCTTAGTCATGGTAAATGCGCAAACCATTGCAGATATTCAAGCTCTCACAGCTCGCTATGCTCAGGCTGCGGATCGTCGAGATGCAGCTATGCTTCTTTCGACCCTCACAGTGGATGCTGAAGTGATTATGCCGGGCTCGTCCATGAAGGGGCATGAGGCGCTAGGGGCTATTCCGGCCATTCTCGATAGTATGTTCGAGCAAACACAGCATAAAATCTTTAATCAAACGCTATCAATTAATGGTGATCGCGCTGAGGGTGAAACCTATTGCACGGCGAGTCATCTGCGGCTCAAAGAAGACGGTTCGCGGGAGGTCGAAGATTGGAATATCCGTTATCAAGACCGGTTTGTGTGCATCGATTCTATTTGGTTGTTTGAGCAAAGAGAATTAGTCGTTGATTGGGTTGAGATAAGGCCGGCGATGTTATTTGGCGAGCAGTTTTAATGCGAATTGAATCGAGCGTATTAATGATCGCTTAGTGTTTTTTTGCAGCCCATTATTTTTCGACTGAAGTCGATAGAAATTGATTCAACAGGAGTTTTTAAATGTCAGGTATTTGTCAGTCAAGAGTTGTAATCATTACCGGCGCTGGTGGTGGATTAGGTGCGGCACATGCGCGAGAGTTTGCAAAAGAAGGCGCCAGTGTAGTGGTCAATGATATTAATCAAGAAGCGGCAGGGGCCGTGGTTGAAGAGATAAATGCAGCCGGTGGCAACGCGGTCGCTAACCACAGTGATATTACCCATTATGACGATTCGCAAAACGCGGTTAAGCAAGCTATTGAGGTCTTTGGTGGCTTAGATGTTGTGGTTAATAATGCGGGTATTAACCGCGATAGAATGTTTGCTTCTTTATCTGAAGCAGAGTGGGATGCGATCATGGCGGTACACTTAAAAGGGCATTTTTGTATTAGTTCGCATGCTGTTCAGTATTGGCGAGCACAGTCCAAAGCTGGCACTGCAGTTGCCGCTCGCATTATAAATACTACTTCTGGCGCTGGCCTTCAAGGCTCAGTCGGTCAGTCCAACTACGCTGCAGCGAAAGCCGGTATTGCAGCCTTAACATTAAATCAAGCTGCTGAGTTGGGTCGTTACGGAATTACTGCTAACGCCGTAGCACCGGCCGCTAGAACCGCGATGACAACCGCCGTTGAGTCAATGGCAACTCGTATGGCTAAGCCTGAAGATGGTAGTTTTGATTATTGGGCGGCAGATAATGTATCGCCGTTAATAGTTTGGCTCGGTTCAGAGCAGGGTGCTGCCGTTACTGGTCGAATTTTTGAGGCCGAAGGCGGTAAAATATCCATCGCCGATGGTTGGCGCTCAACTGCAGCTGTCGATAAAGGTGATCGCTGGGAAGCGGCAGAAATAGGATCAGCAATCGATGAATTACTGGCAAAAGAAGTGCCAGCGCAAAAAGTTTATGGCAGTTAAATATTTGTGCTGAGTTAATTGGCTAATGGTGTAGAGGTGTAGGACTTGGATTTTGCATTAACTGAAGAGCAAGAAATGATTCGCGAGTCGGCAGAAAACTTTTTGGCTGATGTGTCATCAAGTGCGGCGGTGCGCGAAGCCATGCAGACCGAGCATGGCTATGATAAGCAGGTTTGGCAGCGCATCTGTGAAGAGATGGTTTGGCCGGCAATTCATATTCCTGAGGCTTACGGCGGCATGGGCCTAGGCTATGTTGAATTAGCTGTGCTGCTAGAAAAAATGGGTAAGTATTTACTTTGCTCGCCGTATTTTTCAACGGTTTCTCTTGGTGTAAATGCCTTGTTAATGGCCGGCACTGAGCAGCAGAAAGCCAGCTATTTACCAAAAATTGCTGATGGGCAATTAACCGCCACATTGGCCTATACCGGCGTCAATGGACGCTGGGATGCGCATGCTGTGCAAGCTACGTATCAAAAAACAGTTGATGGCTATCAGTTGAATGGCCAGTTACGCTTTGTGCCCGATGGCCATACGGCAGATTTATTGATAGTGGCTGCAAGAGAACAGGGCAGCGAGGGTGAGCAAGGAGTTGCCTTATTTGCTGTATCTGCAGATTCTCAAGGTGTTGCGCGGCAATGGTTGCCGACCATGGACCAGACACGCAAACAAGCTGAAATTAACCTGACAGCTGTTTCTGTTGATGATTCTGCACTAATGGTTAATGCAGATGGCGGTTGGTCAAAATTATCAAGTATTATTCAGTTGGCGCAAATAGCGGTAGCGGCAGAACAAATGGGTGGCGCACAACAAACCCTAGATATGGCGGTTGATTATACGCAAGAGCGTGAGCAATTTGGCCGTAAAATAGCGAGCTACCAAGCGATTAAACACAAGGCTGCCGACATGATGCTAAAAGCTGAGGTATCGCGGTCAGCGGTTTATTTTGCGGCCTGTGTAGGGCAGGAAGTGTTGGCCGAGCAGGGCGACGCTGAACTAATTGATGATTTACCACAAGCGGCCAGCATGGCGAAAGCCTATTGCTCGGACGCGTTCTTTTTTAATGCTGGAAATGCGATTCAGTTTTTTGGCGGCGTAGGCTTCACCTGGGAATACGACTGTCACTTGTATTTTAAGCGAGCTAAATCTACAGAAACGTTTTTAGGCAATGCCAGTTACCATCGAGAATTAATCGCAAAACAATTGCTCGATGCAGACGGAGGTCTATCATGAAGCTTCAATTTAGTGCCGAAGACGAACTATTTAGGGCTGAGTTTTCAGCTTGGCTAGCAGATAATTTAACCGGTGAATTTGAAAAGATTCGCTATCGTGGTGGACCCGGTGATGAGCATATGTACCCGTCTGAGCGCCATCAATGGGAAAAAAAGATGGCAGCCGGTGGCTGGACCTGTATTGGTTGGCCCGAAGCTTTTGGTGGTAAAGATGCCAGCATCGAACAGCAAGTAATATTCCATGAAGAGTATGCTCGTGTTGGTGGGCCAGGGCGAATGGGCCACATAGGTGAGGGCTTAACGGGTCCGACGATTATCGCTTATGGCAGTGAAGAGCAGAAACAAAAATATCTACCCGGTATTTTAGATGGCACTGAGTTGTGGTGTCAGGGGTATTCTGAACCGTCGGCAGGATCCGATTTAGCTGCTGTCAAAACCAAGGCAGTGCTTGATGAGGGACTCAATAAATGGCGTATCAGCGGTCAAAAAGTGTGGACTTCATTGGCGCACGAATCCGATTGGTGTTTTGTGGTGGCGAGAACTGATCCCTCATCACAGCGCCATAAGGGCTTAGGCTTTTTTCTGGTTAAAATGGATCAACCCGGTGTCGAAGTAAGGCCAATAGAGCAGTTAACCGGAACCTCTGAATTTAACGAGGTGTTTTTTGATGAGGCAGTTGCCGAAGATATTTTAGGTCAGCCAGGTGAGGGTTGGACGATTGCAATGGCGTTACTGGGTTTCGAAAGAGGCGTTTCAACCCTTGGCCAGCAAATGTTGTTTCAAAATGAATTGGATACCATTGTTCACGTGGCTAAAGATAACGGTGCGAGTCAGGATCCAGCTTTGCGTCAGCGTATTGCTGAAGCCCACACAGGACTTCGCCTAATGCGCTATAACGCGATGCGCATGTTGTCTGATCCCACGAGTGGCGATTTAGATAAGTCGGCGCTGGTTTACAAGTTGCATTGGGCGAGTTGGCATCGTAATTTAGGCAAGTTAGCGATGGACGTTTTGGGTCCAGAATCTGAAATTTGTACGGCTGGTCCCTATGACTTAACCCGTTTACAGTCGATGTATTTATTTACGCGATCCGATACTATTTACGGCGGCACTAACCAGGTTCAGCGTAATATTATCGCCGAGCGTGGCCTAGGCATGCCGCGAGAAGCGAAGGGCTAGTTTTTACTTGAAAAGCAACTTCAATTAATGAGGATAAGCGTTTGAATAATAACATTCCAGACTACGTCGAGGGGCATGACCTTTTGGCAGGTAAAACGGTTCTAGTAACGGCGGCGGCGGGTGCCGGTATTGGTTTTGCTGCGGCAAAGCGCGCCGCTGAAGAAGGTGCTACTGCGCTTATGATTGCCGATATTCATGAAGGACGCTTGGCTAAATCAGCCGACAAGCTAGAGCAAGAAACGGGCTTACGTCCCTATACACAGCTCTGTAATGTGACGGATGAAAATGATGTTCAGTCATTGCTCGCCAATGCCGTCGATAAAATGGGTCATATTGATATCTTAATTAATAATGCGGGTTTGGGTGGCTCTAAATCAGTGATTGATATGGAAGATGATGAATGGCATCGAGTGATTGACGTCACCTTGACGGGCACCATGCGGATGACGCGCGCTGCGTTAAAGCACATGCAGTCACGCGGTAAAGGCGTGATTGTCAATAACGCTTCAGTGCTCGGTTGGCGAGCCCAAACTGAGCAAGCGCATTACGCTGCAGCAAAGGCCGGAGTCATGGCCTTAACACGTTGTTCGGCGCTAGAGGCCGCTGAGTTTGGTGTTCGTATTAATGCGGTATCGCCGAGTATTGCGGTACATGATTTTTTAAAGAAAACGTCTTCAGAAGAATTGTTAAATGACTTGGTCAAAAATGAAGCTTTTGGTCGCGGCGCTGAAGTCTGGGAGGTCTCTAATGTTATGATGTTTCTAGCCAGTGATTACTCTTCTTATATGACAGGCGAGATTGTCAGTTGTTCCTCACAGCGAAGTTGATGTTAATCGGCATTGCTACTCATTACCTAATTTAACATACAGTTTGGAGATTACACTATGCGTGAAGCTGTCATCGTTTCAACAGCAAGAACGGCCTTGGCAAAATCTTTTCGAGGTAGCTTTAATGATACCGAAGCGCCAGCCATGGGTGGGCACTGTGTCAAAGCAGTGATTGAAAAAGCGGGTATTGATCCGGCAATGGTTGACGATTGCATCTTCGGTGCTGCCGCTCAGCAAGGCACGCAATCGTATAACTTAGGCCGTTTATGCGGTTTAGTTGGCGGTTTACCTGAAACCACCGCCGGCATGGCGATAGAGCGACAATGCTCTTCTGGCTTAATGTCAATTGCGACGGCCGCTAAAAGCATCATTTGTAATGATTACGATGTTGCCGTAGCAGGCGGTGTCGAGTCGATTTCACTGACCCAAAATAAGCACAAGAACAGCTATCGAAGTCAATCATTAGCGGCGATGGAGGTTGATGCTACCGCTTACATGCCTATGTTGGAAACCGCTGAGGTGGTATCTGAGCGTTATGGAATTTCTCGTCAACTGCAAGATGAATACAGTTTACAAAGCCAGCAGCGTACTGCCGCGGCACAAGAAAACGGTATTTTTGATGATGAGATTGTACCCATGCAGGCGGTTAAATCTGTTTTTAATCGCGAGACGAAAGAAACAAGCTATGAACAAGTGACCGTTGAAAAAGATGAGTGTAATCGTCCTTCAACAACGTTAGAGGGTTTACAGGATTTAGCACCGGTGTGGAAAGATGGTCAGTGGGTGAAAGAAGGTCGTTTTATTACCGCAGGCAATTCCTCTCAATTATCAGACGGTGCTTCGGCCTCGCTGATCATGGAAGCGAGCCTCGCAAAGGCCCAAGGTCTTTCGCCTTTAGGCTATTACCGAGGTATATCTGTAGCGGGCTGCCAGTCGGACGAGATGGGCATAGGGCCGGTATTTGCTGTGCCAAAATTACTTGAGCGGCATGGCCTTACCATTGCCGACATTGGCGTTTGGGAGTTAAATGAGGCGTTTGCTTGTCAGGTCATTTATTGTCGTGATCAGCTGGGCATCGACAATAGCAAGTTAAATATTAATGGTGGCGCTATTTCAATTGGTCACCCTTTTGGTATGAGTGGCGCAAGAATGGTCGGCCATGCCTTGCTTGAAGCCAAGCGTCGAGGTGAGAAGTATGCAGTAGTGACTATGTGTATTGGCGGTGGTATGGGTGCTGCAGGCTTATTTGAAGTTGCTTAAATTTAAAGTGCAATTGTTCTATACTTAAAAGGTCGGCCTATGCCGGCCTTTTTGTTAGATCCTAAGCCGTTTATTTTGAGAGGTATCGCTGTGGCGAAGATAATGGGCGCAATTATTGGCTTTTGGTTGTTTGGCGGATTTTTTGGTGCCATGTTGGGCTATTTTGTGGCTGGTTTTTTTAACAGCGGGTTACAAGCTAATTTACGAAGTGGCTATGATCTTCATAGCCAGAGTGGCGACATATTCTTTACCACCGTTTTTTCACTCATGGGTCATATTGCGAAAGCCGATGGTAAAGTTAGCCAAGATGAAATTGATCAAGCTGAGATTATGATGAACAAGCTTGGTGTCAGTGGCGCTAAGCGACAACAGGCTATTGAATGTTTTAAGCAGGGCACATCCGCTGATTTTGATATGGCAGCACTGTTATCAACCTTCTCTTCTGCGGTTCGATTTAGAGCTGACTTGAAACAAAATTTATTAATGTTTCTAGTTGAAATGGCGATTGCCGATGACGAGTTTCACGCCAGTGAGGAAGCGATTTTACGTAGAGTTGCGCAATCGATAGGCATAGAAATGCGTAGTTTTGAGCGAATGGTTGAGATGCTCAAAGCCCAACGTAGTTTTGCCGGCGGTCAATCGGCCAGCGGGGTTGACGATTTAGCGACAGCGTATAAGGCCATGGGCGTCGATGCATCCATCAGTGATAAAGATCTGAAGCGCGCTTACCGTAAGTTAATGAGCCAGCATCACCCCGATAAGATGATAGCAAAAGGCGTACCTGCTGATATGGTGGCGATGGCGACTGAGAAGACGCAAGAAATTCAGGCGGCCTACGATTTAATTGAGCGGTCGAGAAAGTAAATCAGCGCTTTTTGTTGTGGCTTGTTTAAAGCAAGGCCGTTAAATGCCAGTAGCCGGCATTAAGCTGCTCGCCCCAAATCAAAGCTAACCAAGCGGCAGCAGCTAGATAAGGCCCAAACGGGATGGGTTTATTTTTGTCTTGGCGTTTTAAGACAATTAAGACTGTGCCAATGACTGCGCCAACCAGTGATGATAATAAAATAATTAATGGCAGCAATTGCCAGCCAAGCCATGCCCCTATGGCGGCAAGCAGTTTGAAATCGCCGTAGCCCATGCCATCTTTACCGGTAACGAGCTTAAACAGCCAAAAGACACTCCATAGTGATAGGTAGCCAAGGACTGCACCCCATAAAGCACTTTCTAGTGTGGTGAAACCGCCAAAGTAATTAACTATTAAGCCCAGCCAGATTAGCGGTAAGGTGATCGTATCAGGCAATAAGTAGGTGTCGTAGTCGATGCCGGTCAGAGCAATCAAACACCAGCTGAAAATTAAAGCAGCTAATACGAGCGCAATAGACGGCATGAAATGCCAAGCAACGATACCGCTGATAATAGCGGTGAGTAGCTCCATGCAAGGGTAACGATAAGAGATAGAAATATTGCAGTTAGCACATCTGCCTTTAAGCAATAAAAAGCTGACTACTGGAATATTTTGCCAAGGTTTTATTTTGCTCATGCAAGCTGGGCAGTGAGAGCCTGGGAAGGATAAATTAAATGGCGCAGCCTCGGGGTCTGACTCAGTTTCGTTTTCTGAGCCGTTTTGAATGGTTAATTGCCACTCTCTTTCAAGCATAATCGGTAGTCGATAAATCACTACGTTTAAAAAACTTCCAACCATTAAACCTAATAGCGTGAAGCAAAAAATAAAAAATTCTGCATGATGAGCTGTCAATTCAGTTAACGCCTGCATGAATGGTTCTACTCCTAAGATGGTTGTTAGACAACCGCTCCAAGTTTGAAGATAGGTAAATACATGGCAATCATCAGGCCACCAATCACGATGCCTAAAAATGACATAATAAAGGGTTCAAGTAATGATGTTAAGCTGTCGACCGAATTATCAACTTGCTGTTCATAATTATCAGCTACTTTCGTAAGCATTTCATCCAGACTGCCTGATTCTTCTCCAATTGCTACCATTTGAACGAGCAGGCTGGGAAAGCGATGGGTCATAAAAATGGCTTGATGTAAAGTTTGGCCACTAATCACCTCATTAGCGATATCTTTTATTGCCTGGCGATAAATATGATTTCCTGCTGTTTCTGCAACGGTCTCTAATGATTCTACCAGCGATACACCTGCAGCAAAAGTGGTTGAAAGCGTGCGTGCAAACCGCGCTACGATAGTCTGTTTGATAATATTGCCAATAATTGGCAGCCTCAGTAATAAGCGATCTTTGGCTGTAGCCATTTTTTTAGAACGAGCGATGATTATTTTAATGCTTAATAGGCTACAGGCTATCATTATTAGAAAAAAGAGGGCGTTGATTTGGGCCCATTCAGACAATTGCATGACAAAACGGGTGAAAGCTGGGAGTTCAGCATCAAAGCTACTAAATGTTTGCGCGAATTGTGGGACGACTTTTATTAATAAAATACCAGTAACAATAAAAGATACTGTTAGTACTGCGATGGGGTAACTTAAGGCTTTTTTTACTTTTGATTTGAGTGCTTCGGTTTTTTCCTTGTAGGTAGCAAGCCTGTCTAGCATCGTATCTAGTGTCCCTGATTGCTCACCGGCATTGACTAAACTGCAGAATAAGTTATCGAATTGCTGAGGATGTTTCGCTAACGAGACGGACAAGCTTGACCCCGCGCTTATTTCATTTTTGATATCAGTAATTACTTGATCCATGCTGTTGTTTTCTAGCCCTTCGCTGATAATCTCAAAAGCTTTTACTACGGGTACGCCCGCTTTGACCATAGTGGCGAGCTGTCGGGTAAAAAGACTTACATCGGTGGCTTTAATTGGTTTTTTATTCAGCTGTATTAGTAGTGTCGATTTACGCTTTATACGCTTGACAATAATGCCTTTTTTTCTTAGTTGCGCGCGCGCAAGCACAGGGCTAGCGGCTTTAATTTCTCCAGATTTTTTTTTCCCTACGCGATCTTTTCCACGCCAATGATATGTTGGCAGTGTATTATTTTTCAGAGATCTCATAGTCATCGTTGCTCTTAATGGGTGTTTTGTTGTCTTAGATAACACGATTAATTTCTTCAAGACTGGTGAGGCCTAAGGCGGCTTTATGCAGTGCGGATTGGCGAAGATTAGGATAGCCTATTTTGTTTGCCGCCTCTGCCAGAGTTATCGCATTACCATCAGACATGATAATATGTTGAAGTTCGGGTGTTATTTTTACGACTTCATAGATGCCTAATCTGCCCTTGTACCCATCGATGCATTTTGGGCAGCCAACGGCTTCTTTGATATTAGCGGTGTGTATTTGGCTTGCAGAAAATCCCTGCTCGCGTAATGAATGTTCTGTTACGTAGGCTGTTTTTGAGCAATGCTCACATAGGCGCCTAGCCAGCCGTTGAGCGATAACGAGGCTTAATGCTGTTGCAACGTTATAAGAAGGAATGCCCATACTGAGCAAGCGCGTAATGGTATCAGCTGCGCTATTGGTATGCAGCGTTGACATCACTAAATGGCCTGTTTGTGCGGCTTTAATTGCAATCTCAGCGGTTTCTAGATCTCTTATTTCTCCGACCATAATCACGTCGGGGTCTTGCCTAAGAAAAGCACGCAACGTTTCGGCGAAAGTCAGGCCAATTTTGTTGGAGACATGAACTTGGTTAATGCCCTCCATGTTGATTTCAACGGGGTCTTCTGCGCTAGAAATATTTCTTTTATCCTCATTAAGAATATTGAGTCCACTGTAAAGAGATACCGTTTTTCCGCTACCCGTTGGGCCAGTGACTAAGATTAACCCCTGGCTGCTTTGAAGTGCCTCTAAGTAAAGTTTTTTTTGATCATCCTCATAACCTAATTTATCGATTCCCATATTAGCACTGCTAGGGTCGAGAATTCGTAAAACAATTTTTTCACCGTATAAGGTCGGTAAAGCATTGACCCGAAAGTCGATGGCTCGTGTTTTCGATAATTTCATTTTTATTCGACCATCTTGTGGCAGCCGCCGCTCTGAAATATCCATCTGTGACATGACTTTAATTCTTGCTGCTAGCCTTGGCGCTAGGCTGATAGGTGGCCGATTAATTTCTTTAAGAATGCCATCAGTTCTGAATCGTATCCGGTAGTGATTCTCATAAGGTTCGAAATGAATATCTGATGCGCCCTGTGTTATGGCATCGATTAAGACTTTATTGATAAATCGAACGATGGGTGTTTCGTCGATAGGCTGTTCAGTGTCTTGATCGACTTCGTCCTTTTCTTCGTCGATGACTTCTATGTCAAAATCGGCCAGATTACTGCCTTCAAGCGCCGTTAACTGTTGATTAAAACTGTTATCTTGTTCGAGGTGCTGTTTGATTGCTTGTTCAAGTTTTTTGTGTTCAACCAATACCGTCTCTGTCACTAAACCTGTATGGAATTTTATTTCTTCTTGGGCTCTTAGATTACTGGGGTCTGAGACCGCGATAAACAAGCGGTTGCCGCGTTGATACAGCGGCATAAATTGGTGTTCAATGATCAGCCTATGATTGATGATATCTTTAGGTAAAGTGTGGTGATTGATCGCGTCAATATCAAATAAAGGCGTTGAAAACTCTTCTGCTACGGCGGTAGCAACCGCCAGCTGGTCTGCAATATCGTTAATGACCAAGTAGCGCACGAGCGAGGTTTTTTGTTGACGAGCAGTTTGGCAGTATTCTTTGGCTTGGCTCAAGGTAATAATATTGTCTTGGATCAATTTCTTCGCAATCCCTGATAAGGGTTCAGCTGTTTGGCTTTGCATGGCTGTTTTCTTTTCCTTTATAGTATTAAAGCTTCACGATGATTCCAATGATGGCAGTGAATTTTATTTAAATCGCCGTTTGCAGTATTTGATCTTGTAAAAATAATAATTTTTGACTTGAGCTGCCTGCACCTTAAGGCTAGTTTATTTTAGCCTTTGGCAGACACTTATTGATTAAAAACATAGGGTCCTTTTGGTTTTTTTGCACCCGATCACAGTCATTATAAAGTTTTATCGATTAGTCTACATTTATATTCAAAAGCTCAGCATTCGCTAAAAAATAACGCTATCTTGCAAATGTAAATTTTTTAAATCCTATCAGTCAGCGAAGTGTTGCCTGAGTCAATCATGATAATCCAGCAAGAGGATCCACTATGAACATAACCGCAAACAAAAGATGCATTGATGCCGTTAATATTAATAGCCGTAAAACGCGAAAAGACACAGGTTTTACTCTAATAGAATTAATGATAGTCGTGGCTATAATTGGCATCTTAGCGGCCGTCGCTTTACCGGCATATTCTGATTACCAGCAGCGGTCTAAATTAGGCGGTGCTGTCAGTGGCGTTGCTGCCTACAAAACAGCGGTTGGCTTGTGTATTACCGAGCTGGGTTCTGTCACTGGCTGTAACCATGGTACCAATGGCATTGGTACGGAAATTACGAGCACTGGCACTATCGCCTATGTTAAATCGGTTTCAGTCGCTGATGGTGTTATTAATTTAACCACATCTGCTATTGATTCGTCAGGAGCTGACCTGACACTGGCATTTACGCCTGTTGTGGCAGCTAACCAAGCCATTCAATGGACTTTGACGGGGACGGGATGTACAACAGAAGGAAGAAGCATTCGGTGTTCGGGCGTATAAATAATCTGCTTTCAGCAAAAGGATAATAAAAACCGCTGCCAGTTTTATTAGGTAGCGAGTTTTTATTATTTGAATCGCATTGATAGATCGATAGCTCTGACATGTTTAGTTAATGCGCCTATCGAAATATAATCGACGCCGGTTTCAGCTAATGAAGCGAGGTTTTCAACGCTGACATTACCTGAGGCTTCAAGTTTTGCACGGCCGTTGTTTTTTTTCACCGCCAAGCACAGATCGGCAATAGAAAAATTATCTAACATCACGATGTCAGCTTTATGCTCAAGCGCTAAGCTCAACTCATCGAGTGATTCAACTTCAATTTCTACTGGTAACTCAGGGTGGTTGTTGCGTGCCTGACCGATCGCTTTGCTAATAGAGCCGCAGGCGGTAATATGATTTTCTTTGATAAGAAAAGCGTCGTATAAGCCAGCCCGATGGTTGTAACAGCCGCCACAGCTAACGGCATATTTTTGAGCAGTTCTTAAGCCAGGGATGGTTTTTCGGGTATCTAATAATTTCACGCCACTGTGCTTAACTAATTCAGCGTATTGCTTGCATAGAGTGGCAGTGCCTGACAGTAGTTGTAAGAAATTGAGGGCAGTACGTTCCCCCGTCAGTAGTTGTCTTGCTGATCCTTCAGCGGTAAATAGGGTTTGGTTAGCAGTGACGCTGTCGCCATCGTTTACCAGCCAATGGATAGCGAGTTCAGGGTCTAACTGCCTAAAGGTTTCATTGACCCATTCAATACCTGCAATGACGGCTGGTTCGCGGGTAATCACCGTTGCTTGGTAACGCTCGTGCTCACCGACCAATTGGGCGGTAATATCACCCGTGCCGAGATCTTCTAGTAATGCGGTTTTTACAGAATGCCTGATGTCATCAGAAAGTCGTTTTTTATCGAGCATAAGCTAATATCTTTCAGTTGATAATGGGTAGAGCACGCTTGCTATGAATGCGCTTTTTTCCTGTTATATCATAATGATTAATAGCAATGATTGCTAGCCATGGTGATCGCGGTTCAGGCAGGACGAGTCGGTCTTATTGACTGCTGTTTGGCCTTATTGCCGAAGTATTAACTGACCGTTACGTTGACTAAATTCAATTTGTGAGAGGGCGCTCATACCCAGCAATATTTTATCCATACCATTCATGCCCGGGTTAATTTCTGCATCGACATTGGTCAGTGTAATTTCGCCCAGTTCAAGCAGTGCAATCGTGGTTTGATACGTCTCGACAGGACCATTCGCGGTATAAGAAAAGCCTCTTTTACCGGGTTGAAGTTGCAATGAACGTGCTATATCGGCAGGTACAGCGACTCTGGTAGCGCCAGTATCGATAATTAACGTAGTTTTTATCCCATTCACCTTGCCGGTCATGACGAAATGCTGTTGTCGATTCGCATTCAATACTAAGCTTACTTTGTTATCCAGTACCAGCATCTCGGGAGCTTGATTGGGGTTAATATGAAAGGCAAGTTTATCTTGGAAGTAAAAGCCAAGCATGGCCAATAGTAATAGCCAGGCAATCACGCTCATGACTAAGCCTATTGAGCTAGCTTGTTGATCACTGTTATTCGGTTCGTTGTTCATGTCTTTTATTGTTCATGGCTTACTATTGCTCATGCCTTACTAATGCTCATGCCTAAGGATTGACAAATACCAGGCTGAAAATACTTATATTGCACTTATTTTAACCAAAATACGCAAATATTCCTGCTTTATGCTAAAGAAGAGCGGTTGCTGCGAGTGATTCGTTGGTCATGACATTATGAAAGCAATTATTTTGCTTTTCTACTGTTTTCGTTGCTCGCCCATCACGCTATGATCAGTGTTGTGTTCAACAGCTGGCAGCATTGCGAGAAATAGCCAAGATTAGGCAGGCATTCATTAGGTAAACAATGATTAGAGAAGCATTGATTGGAAAAGTATCAAAATGACTGATTCTCAGCAACAGCGGGCGTCCTCATTATCCTTAGCGGCAGGCTTTTCTTTGTTCGATGGTTGGCTTAAAAGGGTTAAACAAGTAGCCTCTCCTAATTATGACCAGCGACCGGCAGGTTCTATTATTGATTTATTGGTTGTTCATTGCATTGCCTTACCGCCAAAGCAGTTTGGCGGTAAGGGCATAGAGCAGTTGTTTACGAATCAATTAGACCCTGACGAGCATCCCTATTATCGAGATATTGCGGATCTCAACGTGTCGGCTCATGCGCTAATTCGCCGAACAGGAGAGATTATTCAATTTGTTAATTTTGATCAGCGTGCTTGGCATGCCGGTCAGTCCTGCTACCAAGGCCGTAATCGCTGTAACGATTTTAGTATCGGTATTGAACTAGAGGGGACTGATCAAGACCCTTATGAACTGATTCAATATCAGACTTTGGTCGCAATGAGTGCTGCGCTTATTTCGCATTACCCAGCACTAACAGCCGATCGAATTGTGGGTCATAACACGATAGCCGCCGGCAGGAAGACAGATCCAGGTCAAGGATTTGATTGGCCTTTTTTTCAAGCGGAGTTAGCGACCGTTATTCATCAAGGCGGCAGCTAAGTCAAGGCTACGCTTAATTTTGCACTGAGGAACGCTATGTACCTTTTAACAGTTATTTTGACATGGTTGGTGATTCAAGTTTGGGGTGGTATTGCTGTGCTTCAACGCGACGACCTCCAGCAAGCTTGGCACCACTATTTATTAAGTCTAATTCCTAATACCCTGAACTCAACGGTATTGAATCTGCTTATCTTACTGTTACCGGTTACAGTGGTGGCTTTTTTTGTCGCTTTGCTAGGGGATAGTTTAGCGAGCATACCGGTCTTTTTGCTGAATACGATCATTGTTCTTTTTGCCATTGGCAGGGGTGACGCGGTCAGTCGATCTCAGGCTTTTCGTTTCTCGATTAATGATGAAGAGGCGTCGGTAGCGGCAGCGGCACAGCGTTATTATGGTTTGGATGAGCAAACTGAGCATCTGACAGGGCAACTCTATCAACGTATCGCTTACCAACTCTATGAGCGATGGTTTGCGGTCATTTTTTGGTTCCTTATCTTAGGCGCTCCTGGGGCTTTACTGTATCGGATGTGCCATAACTGCATCGATTCCCAAGCAACGTCGGTGAGCCAGTCAGCACTTGAAGCGTCTATTGATGGCGGTTCCGATTCGCAACAGGCTCAGGTAGATTCAACATCACTGGGCGAAGACGCCAGCCTTATTGTCAGTATCATGGATTGGCTACCAGCCCGAATATGGGTGCTAATACTGGGCGCGGTCAGTTATTTTGGCACTAGCTTAGAACTGCTAAGCGCCCGGCTGTTTGATCGGATTACGGCCAGCGGTTTATTTACCGAGTTTTTTCTTGCCTTGCCGGTCACCGGCCAGCGTCTTGATGATGAGGTAAGTCAATCGGTTAGCAAAAGTATTCAAAAGCAAGCTGAAAAAACTGAAACCATGAGTCAGCATGCAATGCTTGTTTCTTTTGTTCTATTGTTGGTGATCTTGCTACTAGTGTAATTTGAATCTTGCGCTGAAAAGCAGTTCTTTGAATTTTTAAAGTGGTTTTATAAGGAATAAAAAATGGAAAATCTTTTTACTCTTTTGTTTTTTTTTGTTTGTCACTTTAGCATTGCTGGTATTTGTTTTAGGCCGTTTTGCTAAGCCCATGACTGAAGATCAAACGGCCAGTTTTTCTCGATGGATTATCCCTTTGTTGTTTTTATTGTTAGTGATACAAATTATTCGTCATTACTTTTTTTGATAGAAATTAACACGAGATGCTGCTGAGGTCTCGCTAATAAAAAAGGAATATAGCTGCTTGAAAGATTTACGTCCTCAACCTGCCATAACATTATTTCTCACTCGCTGCTCGCAGATTGACGAGGCTGATTTAACGGCTTATAGAGCCATCCTTAGTCAAGTTGAGTTAGACCGCAACCAGCGATTTCGATTTGCTAAAGATCGTCATCGCGATCTTATCAGTCGGGCATTGTTGCGAACTGAGTTGGGTAAAGTGTTATCCTTACCGGCTGATGCCATTGAGTTAGAAGCAGGCACACATGGTAAGCCGCAATTGACTTCTACTATGCAGTCGACGGGTGAGCCGCTTACATTTAATGTCAGTCACGCCGGCGATTGGGTGATATTGGCGCTTTCGTCACAGCCTGTCGGTATCGATATTGAATATACTCCCCGAAATAATGATGTCATGGCAGTTGCTGGTCGTTACTTTTATGGTGCCGAACTCAAAGAGCTACAGGCGTTTAGCCCTGACGAACAGCGAGAGCGCTTTTTTGACTACTGGACCTTAAAAGAGGCTTATATCAAAGCGCGAGGCGAGGGGATAAGCTTGGGTTTGGCGAACTTTGGTTTTTCTATTGCCTCAGCAAATGCCATTCGCATTAGCATGAAGCCATGCTTAAATGATTGTCCTGATGATTGGCAGTTTTGGTCGCTAACCCTAGAAAATGACTATCGCCTAGGACTGGCATTAAAAAGTGGCGCGCGCGCGCAAATTGCTTGTTATGAGAGCGCTCCTCTTCGTTATACAGCGAAGTTAGATTGGCGGGTAAACTGATCGTTGAGGCAAAGCGTATGATTAGTCGTATTATCAAGCAGTTTAATAAGGTGAAAAGCATGATAGATAAAAGTGTGATAGTAGCGCCCGCGGATGCTTTGCCGGGCAGAATTCAGCCTATGGTTGTTCCAGAGCAGCATTATATTAATCATTATCCGATGTTAGACAGTAATGGTCAGCTTGATAGGCCTGAGGGCTATCAGCAGGCGATGTTTGGTTTGGGATGTTTTTGGGGTGCAGAACGAAAATTTTGGCAATTACCTGGCGTTTATTTAACGGCTGTTGGTTATGCCGCGGACTCAACAGCGAACCCAAGTTACGAGGAAGTCTGCAGTGGTATGACGGGGCATAACGAAGTCGTTGCTGTTATTTTCGATCCTGATGTGGTCAGCTACCAGCAGTTGTTGGCAGTTTTTTGGGAGAGTCACAACCCTACACAGGGCATGCGCCAAGGTAACGACAGGGGTACGCAGTACCGTTCAGGCATTTATACTTATGATGGCCAGCAAGCAGATGCGTTGTTATCCCAGGCCAATTTCCAGCAGCAATTAACAGTTGCTGGGTTTGCTCAGATTACGACTGAGATTATTCCAGCGCCGATATTTTATTTTGCCGAAGGCTACCATCAGCAATATTTAGCGAAAAACCCTGGTGGTTATTGCGGGCTTGGCGGGCTTGGCTTAGCGTATCAAGCCTAGGTTTACACAACCAAGGTGTGACTTAATTAATGCGTTTCTAAATTAGGTGCTATGCATGTTTAATGCTACTTTGTTTAGCGGCTACCTAAAAGAGCGAGTAACATGGGTACAACCGTTTCTACCCGGTAAATACGTGGGCCAATCGACAGCGTTTGGCAGCCATTTTCTTGCAGTAAATCGACTTCATACGGGATGAATCCCCCCTCTGGACCAACAATTACGACACGGCCAGGCGAGTCAATGTCTGATCGATCGTTTAGACTGTTTAGCGTTAGGTCGGTATCGTAGGGGTGTGCAAGGAAGCAGTCTTTATTACCGCGAATAGCGGCCAATTGGTCTTCAACAAACGGTTTAAACTTTGCGTGCAAACTGACTTTGGGTAGAGCGGTATCCTTACTTTGCTCTAGCCCGAGCAGTAATTGTTGATGGATGTTTTCAGCGCTCAGTTGTGGACTCTGCCAAAAACTTTTTTCTACTCGAAAGCTGTTAATGAAATGCAGCTCTTTTACCCCGCATTCGGCACAGACTGCAATGAGTCGCTTGGCGACTTTGGGTCGCGGCAATGCAATAATCACTGTGATAGGCAGCGGAGTTGAATTCAGAGGCAGTGTGTTATTGTGAGCCGGCGTAAAGACTAAGCTCACTTCTGTTTTTGCGGTATTAATATGAGTGATCTCTGCGCCACCACACTCACCATTGATAATCCCAGCGTTCAGTGAGTTACCCACTTGGGCTTGTAAGATATGACAGATATGTTCGGCTCTTCTTCCGCATAATGTTGTGCAGTTGCCTGGCGACAGCTCTGATGAGTCGAGTAATA
>PBSZ01000007.1 GCA_002726445.1 Cellvibrionales bacterium
TTCCTTCGCGGGCTTTGAATATGGGTGCTAGTAACTGGCTTACCGTTTTGGCTGGTTAGCTCAACCTTGTAAGCACATTATTAATGGGTTTGTTTGGTTTTTTCATCGGATCAAGACAGTATTAGCCATAACGGTTGGATATCAGCGCAGCATAAATGAATTTCTAGAAAAAATTAGCTCCATCAGCTTTCTCTCATCCTGTCTAATGGGCTAATTTTTCGCCTTTGAAATGTAAAAATGCGTATTATAATTAATCCTCTTTGGCTAGAAATATCTTTTGTTTACGCGGGGTAACAGATATTTACTTTGTCGAAAAAAACAACCAATGTAAAACCCCGCGCCTCTCCCTTGTATCGCGTTTGTAACTGTGTGATAAATAGTCTGCACGGAAAAATCACAACACAGTTAGTTTGTTTAGTTTATTTAGTTTGTTGTTTGGGCTTTGTGAGCTCAGTCAGTAGTTATTTTTCTTGTCGAATTTATGAATAGCCTTTGATGGCTAACCAGTTTTTATTTTGATCGTGATTTTTTTCTGGGGCTGAATTAGTCATAAGATGCGAAAAAAGAGTAGGGAAAATATCGACAATAAATAGAGAGCACACAGAGTGGATGTAAATATAAGAAAAATTTTTTTATAATATTGTTTAAAGAGGTTAGTGATATGGAAAATAAAAAAAGTTTAACCGCGAGTCGCTTGATCGTTGCATTTAGTAGTTTACTGATCTTGCTTGGTGGCTTCGCATCTTCCGTTCAAGCTATGACAACGCTTACGATTGATGCCATCGTGGTAGGTGACAGTATTTACGCCAGCTTTGATGATTACCAAGGAGAGGTGGGTGAGATAACGCTCACCTTTGATGAAACTACCTTAGTGGATGGAATAGGTGATTTTGGGTTTGATGATGATACGTCAATATTTGATATTAACATGACTATTTTTGGGCAAACCTTTGGTCGTGATTCAGATCTTGATACAGCGCCAGAGTGGGATACACCATGGCTTGAAGTAAATGGTGATACATACGCTATTACGTGGGTGATCAGTGAAATTGATTTGCCCGAAAGCTCCTCAATACTCGATGGCGGCAGCTATGGCGATAATTATGTCGATATCGAGCACCCCAGTATTTTGAGCATGGTTATCTACCATGAAGGTACCTTGCAGTTCAATGATGTTAATTCTGGTTCTGCTAATCTCTATAATGTGGGTGTGGATATAGTCGTAGTGCCGGTGCCGGCAGCAGCTTGGTTGTTTGCTACGGCCTTGGCCAGTTTGGCCGGTGTCTCGAGTCGTCGTCGGTCGGCTCAATAATCTTCAATAGCAGTTGAGCTTGAAAAAGTAGGGTTTGAAAAAAGCTGTTCGACATTAACATCAAGCGCGCACGGTAGTGCAAATAGTTTTAAAAAGGTTTTAATTGAGTGGCGTATAGATTTGGTTGCCGTACGCTGCTTTTTTTTGCCTTGTTATTAGAGAATGGCTTTATTGCTTACGATGCACGGCTTGGTCAGCAATGTCGCTTAAGGCGTCGCGGTAGTTGGACTGAGGTAATACGGCAAGTGCTTGTTTGGCCGCGTTGGCCTCAGTGTGCGCAACCGTGAGCGTATGATCCAATGCGCCAGATTCGCGACATAATGCCACGACAGTATCAATACGGGTTAGGTCTTTCTCTTCAATGATACGGCGCAATAACGTATTGTCTTGAGTATTGGCAGTAAGGCGCAAGGCTTCAATGAGCGGCAGCGTGAGCTTGCCTTCGGCCAAGTCATCACCGACATTTTTTCCTAAGTCATCTGCATTGCCGGTGTAATCGAGGTAGTCATCAAAGATTTGAAATGCCTGCCCTAAGTGCAGACCATAAAGCGCGAGTGCGTGTTCTGTTTCGCTATCGGTGTCTGCGATCATAGCGGCACAGCGGCAACTTCCTGAAAATAAAACCGCTGTTTTATTGCGGATCACGTCAAAGTAATCGGCTTGGCTTAGGCTTAAGTCGCCAATCAACATCAATTGTTTGACTTCACCTTCGGCAATTTTAGTGGTTGAATGACTCAGCACATCCATCACGGGTAAACTGCCAATCGCAACCATTAACTCAAAGGCTTTACTGTAAACAAAATCACCGACTAATACGCTAGAGGCATTGCCCCAGTTGGCATTGGCGGTCGGTTGCCCACGGCGCAGAGTCGACATATCGACCACATCGTCGTGCAGGAGCGTTGCCGTGTGCAAGAATTCAATAGCAGTGGCCAGTTGAATTTGTTTGAAGTGATTGGCATCACCCAGTGCGGCGGCACTGAGCAGAGTCACCAATGGCCTGACTCGTTTTCCGCCGCCATCGACTAAATAGTGACTGATATTTTCGACCAAACCTACTTCGGAGTTCAGTTGTTCAGTGATGAGGGCATTGACAGCGTTAAACTGATCGGCAACGAGCGCGTAACTGGATTGCATAAAAAACCAATAGTGGGCCATGTAGGCATTGACCATGATAGAAGTCCCACAATAAGCAAGGGCCTTCAAATGAAAGGATATGCTATGGTCTGGTCTAAAAACTGTCAAGCAGCGTTGATGAAATTTAAATTTGATTATCCTAAGTGATCGAGCGGCAGTTGAGCGCGCGGTATCACATGCCGTAAAACAAAGCTGGAATGNACGCCNGTNACACCNTCAATTTTNGTTAATCGACCGAGTAGGAATTCCTCATAGCGAGCCATGTCAGGTAAGACCGCCTTTAACAAGTAGTCAGCTGACTGGCCAGTGACGATGCTGCATTCAATAATTTCAGGAAAATCAGCAATTTTCTTTTCAAAATTGGCAAAGCGATCAGGGGTATGTCTGTCCATGCTGATACTGATTAAGGCCGTCAGCGATAAGCCCAGTAAGGTTTCGTCAAGCACGGTGATATGGCTTTGAATGATGCCGCAATCCTCAAGGCGTTTCACTCGTCGGGCACAGGGTGTCGCTGATAAGCCAACCAGCTCGGCGAGCTCTAAATTGCTGATGCGGGCATTATGCTGCATTTCAGTTAAAATGCGTTTATCGGTGCGGTCCAGCGTGGGGGGGGTGATAGCCATAATGCTCCTGCAATAGAGTAGATTATTTGACGGTTAACTATAAAAAGTGAGTTCATCTAATATTAATCTAATATAAAGTCAAAATCGCTACTTTTTTTAAATATAAAGGTTTTTTTAGTTAAAATATAATGATTTTATATGATATTTGCTCATTCTCACTCAAGCAATAACGATATAATGGTGTTCAGCAGTTTTATAACGATCGATACAATGACAAAGGAAGCAGCGATGCCAGGGTTTGACCACAGCAAGTATTCACCGCATTTACCGTTACAGTTAAGTGACCGAACATGGCCTGACAAGGTGATTGAGCAGGCGCCTAGCTGGTGCAGTGTCGATTTGCGAGACGGTAATCAAGCACTGATTGAGCCTATGACAGTGGCGCAAAAACTCCAGTTGTTTGAGTTATTGGTGAAAGTTGGTTTTAAAGAGATCGAGGTGGGTTTTCCTGCCGCCTCACAAACCGATTTTGATTTTGTCCGCTGCTTGATAGAGCAGCAGTTGATTCCCGATGACGTGAAGGTTCAAGTGCTCACGCAGGCCCGTGAAGACTTAATTAGTCGTTCTTATGAATCCTTAAAAGGGGTGAAGCAGGCCATTGTTCATGTCTATAACTCTACCTCAACGGTGCAGCGTGAAAAGGTCTTTGGTTTAGATCAAGCCGGTATTAAAGCCATTGCAGTTAAGGGCGCAGAATGGGTCATGCAATATGCTGCAGCGCAGCCCGAGACCGATTGGTATTTTCAATACTCGCCAGAGAGCTTCACCGGCACCGAAATTGATTATGCCATTGAGGTCTGTGATGCGGTGATCGATGTTTGGCAACCGACCCCTGAGCGGCCCATTATTTTAAATTTACCTGCCACGGTGGAAATGACGACGCCCAATGTTTATGCCGATCAAATTGAATATTTTTCACGCCACGTTCAATCGCGTGATGCTGTATTAGTGAGCTTACATACTCATAATGATCGAGGGTGTGCCGTGGCGGCGGCAGAATTAGCCGTGCAGGGTGGGGCTGATCGAGTGGAGGGGACCCTGCTTGGCAACGGTGAGCGTACCGGTAACATGGACATTGTGACTATGGGTATGAACCTTTACAGCCGGGGTGTTGATCCGCAGTTAGATTTTTCTAATATCGATGAGATTATTCAGGTGGTAAAAGCCTGCACTAATTTACCGGTGCATCCGCGACACCCCTATGCAGGTGAGCTGGTGTTTACGGCTTTTTCAGGTAGCCATCAAGACGCCATTAAGAAATGTTTGGCCGTTCAGCAAGGGGATCAACCATGGGACGTTGCCTATTTGCCGATTGATCCTGCTGACCTAGGCCGTTCTTATCAAGAAGTGATTCGCATTAATAGCCAATCGGGGAAAGGCGGCATTGCCTATGTGCTCGAACAAATGCGTGGCTTGCAATTACCTCGCTGGTTGCAAATCGACTTCAGTACCGTGGTCCAGCAGCACGCTGAGCAGTCAGAAGCGGAGGTTTCACCCGAGGCAATTTGGACCTTGTTTCAACAGCATTATTTGGACCAACAAACGCCGTATTCGCTTGAAGCTTTTGAGATCAGTCATCGCGCTGGCCATGACCACTTGGTGGCAAAATTACTCCGCGATGATCAACCTGTAGAAGTGGTTGCAGAAGGCGCGGGCGTGGTTGAGTCGTTCGTTGGCGGCTTAGCTGAATTGCTTGGCCATGAGCTGGTGTTGGTCGATTATTCTGAGCATGCCCTAAGTCATAATGTCCACTCTGAAGCTGCCTGTTATGTGCAAATGAATATAGCGGGCCAGCGGCTGAGTGGGGTAGGTTTAAGCCGAGATATCGTCGACGCTTCCTTGCAGGCTATTCTTTGTGCAGTTAATAATTATCTACGGTCTAGCTAAGCTAGGCTTAAAGCCGGCACAGTCATTGCCGGTTCAGTCATCGCAGGATCAGTGATTGCCCGATTCAGTGATTAACGATTGAGTCACTCACAGGACAGTGATTAACAAAGGTGTAAGATAGCACTTGCACAGTGATCATTGGCTTCATTACACTGTCTGCTGCTTGGGTTAATTATTGGGTTGAGTTCAGAGCATGTATCGTGAACACCGTAACGCGTATTTATCAGCTATGGGTATTGACCTTTGGCAACCTGTTAAGCCTTTGCCGGGCGCTGAGACAGGGCACTGGATCGCTAGCCAACCGACAGCTCCGCCCGCTGTGACGGCATTAAGTGACAATGATAGGCAATCAGCACGTTTAGCGGCCGATGGCCGTGAGACAACAGTACCCTCTTTGGCGCCAACTTCAGCACCCTCCTCAGGACCATCGCCTGCGCACCGCGATCAATTAATGGCAGCGTTACAAGGTATCGAGGCTAACTCGCCCAGTAAAGCAGGCCTCATGCCAAGCGCAGAGCAAGTAAAAGACGGGCCTCGTCGCGCTCTAGGGTCGCCCGCTGCCGAGGCTCTGTCTTCCTTTACCTTATCGGCCAGCACTAATAATGGCTTATTAATTATCGATGACGTGGGTGGTTTAGATTGTGCCAATAGCGCTTATCAATCTTGGATTCAATCGGTATTATTGGCTTTAGGGCATCCAATAAGTCAGGGCGCTACGACTAGTCAGCAAGATCAATTTGTTTGGCCGCTGCCTGAAAGTAGTTTATCGGCAAATTCAACGATTGCGCCAACAGAGATTTTCACCGCGTGGTTAAACCGACGTGTTGAAGAGCATAGGGTTACTCAGCTGCTGTTAATGGGGCAAACTGCTGCATGGGTTGCCGCTTACGATAGCAAAGAGGGTTCACTGGGGGCGAATACACGCCTTTTGAATCAACACACTATCGAAGTAATAACAACTCAAAGTTCAGCGGAGTTGTGGGCTGAGCCTAGCCTTAAGCGCTCGTTTTGGCGGCAGCTTCAACCCTTTTGTATCACGAAGACCGGCTAGGTTATAAACTAGTGGAGATCCGCTATTACCATGATGATGACTATGCATCCTTGGCGCAGTGGTGGGATAAAGAAGCCAGTGACAGTTGGCCAATACAATCGTTGCCTTCTTGCTTAGCGAAATCACAATATGCCATGCAGGTGGTGGACGTCTCAGGCGATATCTATGCCGCGTGTTTGTTTAGCGTATTAGCCGATCAGTGCGAGTTACTTTTTATTGCTGTTAACCCTACTCAGAAACGACAGGGCATGGCGCTTCGATTACTGCGTTCATTGATAAACCATTGCCAGACAAAGTCCGTGGAAAATATTTTTTTAGAGGTGCGAGAAAGTAATTTTCCGGCAATTGCCTTGTACCGTTCAGCTGGCTTTGTACCGAGTGGCCAGCGGGAAAATTATTATCCCAGTCTATCGACAGATGGGCGGATGCGTGAAGCTGCCTTAATATTTCAATTAGCGATTAACTCCCGATAGGAAAGTTTATGTCAATTGTACAAACGCAATGGTGGTGCTTAGAGTTACCCGATGAATGGACGGCTGAGAGCGATGATGACTCGGTCACTATCGCTGACTGCGACCGTGTGAGCGAGGTCGACATTACCGTCATTCGTAAACCGCAGGGTCAAGTTAATGAAGCAGATTTAGATGAATTTGCCGAAGATTTGCTCGCTCAGGGTTTGACGGGCGAAGCGATAGCTTTAAATGCTGCGCAAGGTTTATTTTTTCAATACGATGATGAAGACGGGGCTTGGCGCGAGTGGTACTTAGCGGCCGAATCATTGATGATTTACATTACCCACAACACCGCGATTGAGGACAAAGGCCTCGATAATGCCGTGGTAGATGATTTCTTATCGACCCTTGTCACTCTCGATGATAAGGCCCTTGCAGAAGACTAAGCGTGCTGGGTTTGAACCTTCCTCGATATTCCTTAACAATCGTCAACTTAGGCAGTTGGCTCTGGTAACTGCTGACAGTAATCCGTATATTTTAATTTGGTTTGAGGCATGAAATGCCTTTTTTTTACTTGAAGTGTGCTGCTTATGAAAACCCTTGCCGAACGATTTCCCCGTCCCGATTTAGTTAAACGAATTAATTTAATGGCTGACACCGTTGGCGGTGCGGCTGAGTTAATTAGTCTTGATCCCACTGAAATGATTGAAGCAAGTAGCCGTATAACTGGCTTAAGTGATTTTGGCGAGAGTATTGATGGTGATTGGCGTGGTCGTTTGGAAGGCTTGGTGGCAAGTCTAGAAGCCGAAGCTGATTTGAATGTGATGGGCCGACTGCAGGTTCGGCAAGAAATTTTACGTTGTCTGCAAAGCCGATTATTTTTAAAGAAAAAGATTACTGAGCAGCCAGAAATTTTAAACGAAGAAATTCTTGAGCCCTTAATTATCACCGGTACGGGGCGTTCCGGCACCACAATTACCTTGGAACTATTAGGCCAGGATGCCGATTCACTTGCGCCGATCGCATGGAAGGCTTTTCATCCGACTAATGACTTGGGTGACGATGAAGCCCTATTGCAACTGACGGAGTGTGAGCAAGATTTGTGGTTAGATGTTTGCCCGCAAATGGCCGCTATCCATGAGTTGCGATCGGATATTCCCGATGAATGTATCGGTGTGCAAAAACCGTCTTTTGGTGGCATGCTTTGGTGGGTGCTTCACGACGTGCAGACGTTTCCTATGGATCCTGAAGCGGCGATGAAATACCAAAAAGTCATCATGCAAGTCATGCAGTATGAATACCGGCAAAAGCATCCACAAAGAAAAGTGCCGCATTGGGTATTGAAAACACCGACCTATTTACCCATGTTGGATTTAGTGTTTTCGATCTACCCAGATGCATGGATTATTCTCAATCACCGTGATCCATTAAAAACAGTTCCCTCTGGCATGTCGACCTTAGCTGCAACGCGATACATGCGCAGCGACAGAGAAAATTCCGAGCAGTTGTTGGATTTGGCAGGTAATGCCAGAAATGACATGATGATGGACGTCTATCGGCGACGTCAAGCTGGCGAATTACCCGAGCGGTTTATCGACTTGCATTTTAGTGATTTGATGAACGATCCAGTGAAAGCCTTGGCGGCGGTTTATCAACAATCGGGTAAAATCTTTAGCGAGCAGTACCAACAAGCGATTCATGATTATTTGGCTCAAAAACCAAAAGGCAAGCATGGCAAGCACAGCTATCAGCCTGAGGATTGGGGTATGGACACTGAAACGCTTAAACAGCAGGCTAAAGACTATCTTGATAGTTATCAAGTCAAGATAGAATCATAGAATTCACTCGCTAACAATAATCCGCAAAGATCAAACCGTATTTGAATGAAATTGTTAGTAAAAGCTACTCCAGGAACTGATAATATAAGTCAATGAATTTTTCCCAGATGTGGTTTTCCGATTGGTGTGATCATGAATAATAAGACAAATAACGAGCCATCGACAAAACAGTCAATTTCTGACGATCAAGCTGCCGCTAACATAGAGCAGGCTTTTGGTATTAACCAAGATTTAAATCCAGCAGCGGTTAATCGACGCAATTTACGTATGCAGTTTGCTGTCCATGGTGTGGTCTTTGTCGCGGCGCTCAGTTTTTGGGCTGCCTCAGACGCATGGCGGTTAGTATCAGATTTAGTCTTTGCCTCAGGCTTCTCAGTGTTTGCTTCGATTTTGTTTGGTATTACTATGGCCCATATTCTGCATGAATGGAGTCACTTTTTAGGCGCATTTTTTTCGGGCGCTGACTACACGGTTAAAGAAAAGCCAGCGCCATTATTTTTTGATTTTGATTATAAAAACAATACAAAAAAACAATTCTTATCGATGAGTATTGGCGGTACGGTAGGGAATATCCTTTTTTTAATGGCAATTTATTTTGTTCTTCCAATGGACAGTATTGGTAGAATGATGCTTCTATCTGTCGCGATAGGCATGACATTTTATGTGTCAGTCATTGAATTTCCAGTGATTAAATTGGCGAGCAGTGGTCAGTCAGCGATGGAGTCATTGATGGCGCACTTAGGTCAAGGTCCGGCCATTTTAAATATCGCTTTATTGTCGGGTGTGGTTACAACATTGATTAGCTTTTTTCTCATTTTGTTATAACAGTAAATTTTCATAGATTAACTCGTTAATAGGTCAAGCGCATGTCAGAAAAATCAAAACCTACTCAGCCAAGACGTTATCAAGATGTTACTGAATGGCACCAAGAATTAGATGTGGCTGTTATTGGCTTTGGCGGCGCTGGTGCCTGTGCAGCGATAGAGGCAAGCGATGCAAATGCAGAGGTGACAATATTCGAATTGGCCAGCGCGTCGGGGGGATCGACGGCCATGTCCAGTGCTGAGATTTATCTCGGTGGAAATGGTGGCACGCGCGTACAAAAAGCTTGCGGTTATGAAGACTCGACTGAAAATATTTATAATTATTTAAAGCTTTGCAACGGCGAGCAAGGCGACGATGATAAGATTCGTGCTTTTTCTGAAGGTGGTCTTTCGCATTTTAATTGGTTGGTTGAGCAGGGTGTTCCGTTCAAAGATACCGAGTTTAAAGAGCGAGCCATCATGGTCACCACCGATGACGGTATTTTATATACAGGCAATGAAAAAGTATGGCCGTTTAACCAAGTCGCTAAGCCGGTTCCTCGTGGCCATAATCTGCATGTTCAGGGTGACAATGGCGGCCCTTTGTTTATGAAGATAATGACTGAAAATGTTGAGCGTCGCCAGATAAATGTTGAGTATGAAACTCGGGCCTTAACCTTGATACAAGACAGCGATGGTGAAGTAAAAGGTATTGTCGTTAGACAAAATCAACAAGAGCTTAATATTAAAACCCGCAAAGGGGTGGTGCTATGCGCGGGTGGTTTCGTTATGAATGAGGACATGCTTAAGCGCTATGCGCCAATGCTGTCAAAATGCAATGCGCCAACCGGTAATCCTGGTGACGATGGGGCGGGAATTTTAATGGGTATGGGGGCAGGCGGTGCCGCGATTAATATGCATGAAGGACTCACAACCTTGCCTTTTTATCCGCCGGCCAGTTTGACTAAAGGTATTTTCGTTAATTCGGCCGGCCAGCGGTTTATCAATGAAGATTGCTATCACAGTCGAGTTGGCAATTACTGTTTGCAACAGCCTGGTGATAGGATATTTCTAGTGTTCAGTATCGACAATATTGGCGACTACCAAAACAGTAATTATATGGGTGCAGATATTGCAGGAACGGGTGAGACGCTGGCTGAATTAGAAGCGGAGTTAGGTCTGCCTGAGATGGCCTTGCAGCAAACGGTCGAGTTTTATAATCATTATGCGGCTAAAGGTGAAGACCCCAAGTTTCACAAGATACCGGAATGGCTTGAGCCGATTGAGGGCCCTTATGCAGCGCTTGATTGCAGCCTTGGTCGAGGCGCTATGTACTCGATGTTTACTCTTGGCGGTTTAGATACGCTGCCAAGTGGTGAAGTGTTAACGGGAGAGCGTGAGGTCATTAAAGGCTTGTACGCAGCTGGCAGGACCACCGCCGGTATGCCAAGAACTGGTGATGGTTATGCCAGCGGCATGTCGGTAGCTGATGTGACCTTTTTTGGCCGCTGGGCCGGAAGGACAGTCGCAGCAGTGGCGAGCGAATAACGTCCATTGCTTGAATGATTAAATCTATGTCGATAAGTAGCAATAATAAAGCAGGTTCTATCGCGTTTATGATGGGTTGTTTAGTCATGGCGTTGCTGACATCTGCCTGCACAAACTTAGCAACAGCGAACCGCGCGACGGTCCTTGACCAGCAACCACAAACTTTAGGTGCGGCTTGTCAGCGGGCTTTAGATCAGAGTCATGGATTAATTCAACAGCAACGAGTGGCAGAGGCTGAGTATGATCTTCTAACCACAGCCAAACAGTCATGCAACAGTGGTTATGAAGCGGATCAGTTATTACGCTTATTGGCCTACGCGTTTTCTCACCAGCAAAAATATCCGAAGGCGATTGAGGCTTATGAGAAGCTCGTTGCGAGCCAATACCTAGATTTAGTGACTAGAAGCGAAGCGATTTATACGCTCGCTCAAATTCATTACTTGCAAGGTGATTATCAGCGGGTGATTAGCCAATTGGTCAAAGCGAATGCTAGGGAGTTATTGGTTGATGATGGTTTGCAGGTCTTGGTTGCGCGAAGTTATTATCACCGAGCTGAAACCGCTAAGGCGCAAGCCATAATGGATACTATCATTGAGCAAGCAGTGGCTGCGGATCAAGTCATGAAAGAGGCATGGTTAATTTTTTCATGGCATCTGTATCTCGACACGCAGTCATTTGAACAGGCCTTAAGGGTCGGCGATCAATTAATGGCACATTATCCCAGTGATCAGCACCGTTATCGGTTGCGCCAAATGTGCCAGCGTGGCGAGTTGCTATCTTTATGCCGGTCAGCGACACACTAGTCGTTAATTGTTAATCTATTTTCCCCGTGACTCTTACCCGCTTTGACACTTTTTCTGCGCCTTCTGAGTGTGCATCTTGGCGTTTTTTTATTTGATAATCAATAAAGTTTTTCCCGGCAATGATTAACCCGGTGAGGATGAAAGCGCCGGGTGGCAAAATGGCCAATAAGAATTGAGGATAATCAGCGGAGAAAGTTATTTTCCAATCGACGGCTGCGGCGCCAAATAATAAATCCATATTGGCAAATAGTGCGCCGGTGCCAATCAGTTCACGCATCGCGCCTAACAGATATAAGGCTAAGGCGAAACCAATACCCATCATTAAGCCGTCGTAAATCGATGCACTAACCGTGTTCTTACAGGCAAAACCATCTGCACGACCTAAAATCAAACAATTAGTGGTGATTAAAGGTAAAAATATCCCAAGAATTTCATAAAGCTCATAGGTATAGGCTTGCATTAATAATTCAATGCATGTGACGGCGGCGGCGATAATCATGACAAAGGTCGGCAAGCGTATTGCCGCTGGCGTGACATTCTTAATAACGGATACAAAAGTATTTGAAGCGACTAAAACAAAAATAGTGGCTAGGCCTAGGCCAACAGAATTAACCACCGAATTTGACACACCGAGTAAGGGGCATAGTCCTAACAACTGGACTAATGCTGGATTATTATCCCACAAACCATTGCGGGTGATGTCTGCATAGTTAGCCATTGCTTACCTTTTTTTGGTTGGTGGTAGCGATCTTTTTTAACAATTGATCAATGAATTGTTGGTGGTAGTTAAGCGTTCGTGCAATTGAGCGGGTGACTGATCGAGGCGTAATGGTCGCGCCGGTGAATCCATCAAATCTGCCACCATTTTTTTTCACGGTCCAATCTTCGGCTTGGGTATTTTCAAGGCTCAAATCATTGAATGAGAGTATCCACGGCGATTTTCTTAACTCGATCTTATCGCCTAAGCCTGGCGTCTCCTGATGACTGACGACTCTGACGCCGGCAATAGAGTTGTCATCGATATTAACGCCAATAATATAACTGATGTCACCGCTATAGCCATCAGTGGTTGTGACTGGGTACACAATCACTGTTGGTTGGCCCTGTTGCTTAGCGAGGTAAATGGTTTGTGCATTACGATGCCCCAATTGTTCAACGTGTAGATTGATATTGTCAGTGAGCAGGTCATTGTCGTGAAAGTTTTTCGGAACAATTTGATACAAGGCTTTCAATTGGGCAAGTTTTTTCTGTTGCTTGATATTATCAGCGGTATTGATATAGGTAAGTGCAATAATAATCGTGCAAATGAACGCAAAGCCACCCAAGGCAGCGCTATTAAGCATAATGGACTGCAATAAGCTGCTATTGTTAGCGGTGCTGTCTTCGCTAGCTTCTGTTTGATCTTGCGTGTTTTGTTGATCGCTCATCTCGGCTTAACCTTACTTGCTGTTATTATGCCCATAAGGCTTTGTTTGGGTATAGTGGTCTATTAATGGTGCTGAAAAGTTCATTAGTAATACAGCAAAAGCAACGGCATCCGGATAGTTACCCCATTTTCTAATGATAAACGTTAATACACCAATCCCTGCGCCGTAGATAATACGGCCCTTATTACTGACAGCTGATGAGACTGGATCAGTCGCTATAAACCAAGCGCCGAACATGGTTGCACCGCCTAATAAATGAAATAGCGGCGAGCCAGCGCTGGCGGATGAGCCGCCGTCATAAAATAGTGCAGACATAATGACGATCGCTAGCAACATTGAAACGGGCGTATGCCAAGTAAATATCTTGCGCTGCAGTAAAAAAAGTCCACCGGCAAGAAATGCCAGGTTTGCCCATTCCCAACCAGAGCCACTCCAGCGACCAAATTGTGGGTATTCATTCATGAGATCATTAAGCAATAAACTGTCGTTTTGACGGACTAGGTCTAAGGGTGTTGCCATGGTGAAGCCGTCGATCATTGGTCGTTCTACCAGGGTTAAGGCGATTAACAAGGCGTCAAATAAATTCGGAATAGAGACCGCGTCGGGGGTTAGATGAATGGGTGCAGGCCAAGCGGTCATTGCCACAGGAAATGAAATCAATAATGCCACATAACCGACCATGGCCGGGTTAAAAGGGTTGTAGCCTAGACCGCCATACAGTTGTTTGGCAACGATAATCGAGAAAAAAATACCCACTAAAATCACCCACCAAGACGAATAGGGCGGCAGGGCAATAGCCAGCAAGACGGCAGTTACAATCGCTGTGTAATCATTAAGATAAAATTTTATCGGTCGTTTTCGAAGTTTTAAAGCGCAGGCCTCGAGTGCAATAGCGAATATTACTGCTAAGAAGATATTGATCAATGTCCCCCAGCCAAAGGCAAAGGTCAGTGCTAATACCCCCGGTAAAGTAGCCAACAGCACCAGTTGCATAACCTGACCAGTGGTTTGTCGATTATGGGTATGCGGTGATGTTACTCTCATTAAGGCCATAATTTTTTATCCATTATGCTATGAAGCCTAGTCGTTAGAAAGCGATGCGTTTTTATAGTCATCTAAAGCTTGCTGACTACTGAGCAATTTCGATTGTGCCTTTTCTAAGCCGGCTTCAAGAATGTTGACATTAGGATCGTCACTGTCTTTTGCCGCCGCTAGTTTTACCTGTAACTTTTCCAGTCGTTGTTGAGCGCTTTCAAGCGCTCGCCTAAGTTTTGCCTCTGGATCTGATTGATCTTGCGCTAATTGCGCCTCGCGCTTGGCTTGAGCACGTGCAACAGGGTCATCAGTGGCTGCTGAAAGAGTGGCTTTTTTTATTTTGGTACGCTCAATAGCGGCTTTAACCGTCGCATCATGTTCAGCCTTAACAGTGGTCGCTGGTGCATCGGCATTAGCCGCTGATGCGCTTGCCGTTGGAAGTTTTTCATTTGGCGGACTGGTTTTTTTTCTTGCCGCTTGTCGTGCCTGTTTGGCGGCATTTTTTTCTTGTTCAAGCCGGATTAATCGATCTTGTCTGGCATCAAATCGTCGCTTAGCTAATTCAGCATTATGATGATCTATTTCACGTTGCTTAATATCAGTTTTTGAGGCGCGGTAGTACTGCACTAGCGGGATATTGCTTGGACAAACATATGAGCAAGCGCCGCATTCTATGCAGTCAGCAATATTGTGCTGCTCAAGTTTTTCAAGTTCTTTTCCTTGTGAGAACCAATACAGTTGCTGCGGTAATAGTGAGGCTGGACAGGCTTCTGCGCACATGCCGCAACGAATGCAGGCCTGTGCAGGCGGTGGAGTGGGCAGTTCAGCCTCGGTTGGGGCTAGAATGCAATTACTGGTCTTGATAATAGGGGCCGATATGTCGGCTAAGGCAAAGCCCATCATCGGCCCACCCATAATCAGTCGATTATTTAGATCAGCCTGGTATTGAGATTGTTCCAACAAAAAGCTGACCGGCGTGCCAATTAGCACATGGTAGTTGCGAGGGCGGTTTACGGCTTCACCCGTGACAGTGGTGATGCGCGAAATTAAGGGTTGGTCTAGACAAACCGCCTCTTTTATAGCGACCGCGGTACCAATGTTATGGCAGACAATACCAATGTCGGCAGGGAGTCCTCGACTTGGAACTTGTTTCCCAGTGAGAATTTCGATGAGTTGTTTTTCTCCACCCGAAGGGTATTTTGTTGGGAAGGTGACAACGCGTACGTCGGTAGTACAGCCGCTGTGCGCTGAAAAATCAATACGGTTAAGTGCGGCCTCAATGCCACTGACGACGTCTAACTTATTATCTTCAATGCCAAATAAAATCGTTTTAGGTTTAATGATTTTGGCTAATATCGCAAGCCCTGTAGCAATATCATTAGCCTGTTCAAGCATTAAGCTGTGATCAGCTGTAATATAGGGTTCACATTCCGTACCGTTCATGATTAGGGTGTCGATAGGTTTGCTGTCGCTGCTTTTAAGTTTTATTGCTGCTGGGAATCCTGCTCCGCCCATACCTGCAATACCAGCATTTCGAATAATCGACAATAACTCATCATCATTGAATAAATTGAAATCTTGGACTGCTTTTCTTTCTCGCCATTGATCAAGGCCATCAGTTTCGATCACAATGCATAAGTCATCAATGCCCGAAGGGTGGGGAACCGTTTTATTTTCAATGGCAAAAACTGTGCCTGAGCTGGGTGCGTGAACAGGAACACTAACCGCAGCGTTGGCTGAAGCAATGGTTTGTCCTTTTAATACCTTATCTCCAACCTGAACTATGGGTTTAGCGGCTGCGCCAATATGTTGCGAAAGAGGCACGTACAAATAAGGCGGAATGGCAGACGGTAAAATAGGCTCGCTAAGCGATTGTGTTTTATTTTCGTTCGGGTGGATGCCACCGTGTATGTCCCAAATTTTTCTCATGCGCTTAGTGTTTGGCCCTTGATGAATCAATCGAACGCTGGTCGCTGGCGATGATGTTTGCGTTATAAAAAGGATTTCTATCGGGAATTTGCCATTTCCATGCTTGGGTGCCGACCGACACGGGCAGCATATCAATACAGTCAACGGGACAAGGCTCAACACAAAGATCGCAGCCGGTACATTCTGAACTAATCACGGTGTGCATGACTTTTGCCGCACCTAAAATGGCATCAATGGGACAAGCTTGAATGCATTTAGTACAGCCAATGCATTCTTCCTCACGAATAAAAGCCACTTTTTTAATATCTTCTTGACCGTGTTCGTCGTCGAGAGCCAAGGGTTCTCTATCAAGTAAATTGGCTAATTCATTGATGCCTGCTTCGCCACCAGGGGGGCATTTATTTATTGCATCTCCTTCAGCAATGGCTTCTGCATAAGGTTTGCAGCCAGGATAGCCACATTGACCGCATTGAGTTTGAGGTAAGATTGCATTGATTTGCTCAACGATTGGATCACCATCAACAGCAAATTTGACTGCGCCAAAACCTAAAATTGCGCCAAAGGATAAACCCAAAGCTGCGAGAGCGATCAGTGCTGACAGTAAAGGATTTAAGCTAATAAATTCAATCATTTTTTTTCACAGTTAAACAAGGCCGGCAAAGCCCATAAACGCCATCGACATTAAGCCTGCCGTTACCATGCCAATAGCGGCGCCCTGGAATGGCTGTGGTACATCAGCGACAGCTAATCGCTCGCGCATGGCCGAGAATAGAATCAGGACTAATGAGAAACCGGCAGCCGCACCAAAGCCATAAAGCGCTGACTCAACAAAATTGTGTTGCTGATTGATATTGAGTAAGGCCACACCGAGTACGGCACAGTTAGTCGTGATTAATGGTAAGAAAATCCCCAAGACTTTATAAAGCAAAGGGCTGGTTTTTTTAACCACCATCTCAGTAAACTGAACCACTACTGCGATCACTAAAATAAACGCAATGGTTCTCAGGTATGTTAACTCTAGGGGTACCAGTAAGTAATTGTAGGTAATGTAACTGCATACCGAGGCCAAGGTCAGGACAAATGTCGTAGCGGCAGACATACCAATGGCTGTTTCGAGCTTATTGGAAACGCCCATGAATGGGCATAAACCCAAAAATTGCACTAAGACAAAATTATTGATTAAAATAGCACTGACTAGCAATACGGCGAGTTCACTAAACATAGTAGCTTGCCTAAATACGATTTAAAAAAACTTACTTAATTTGCATGCCCGGTTTGGCACCCGTATGGGGTTCGAGTAAATAAATCTCATTATCACCTGGCCCTGCAGCAAGCATCATCCCTTCTGAAATTCCAAAGCGCATTTTACGCGGCTTAAGGTTTGCAATCATGACGGTCAGTTTACCTTCTAAATCGCTGGGTTGATAGGCACTTTTAATTCCTGAAAAAACGGTGCGGCTTTGGTCGCCGAGGTCCAGTGTCAATTTCAGTAATTTATCGGCACCTTCTACATGCTCGGCACGAGTAATTAATGCAACCCGTAAATCGACTTTTGCAAATTCTTCAAAACTGATTTCATTTGCCTGCTTGGCCGCCTCCTTTGGTTTTTGTTTGGCTGCCTTAGTGGGCTGTTTTTTTTCAGTGTTTGAGGCTAGCATTTTTTCAACCTGTGCTATTTCAATACGTTTGAGCAGTGGTTTAAATGGATTGATTGTGCGACCGCACAGTGAATTTTCAAGGTCTGTCCAGTCCAGTGATGTCGCTAGAAATTGTTCGGCGTTTTCTGCAAGCTCGGGTAACACAGGCTTTAAATAGATGATCAAAATAGCAAAGCCACAAATAGCTTGACTGCAAATGCCTTGAAGCTCGGCATCCTGGCCTGCTTGTTTGGCCACTACCCATGGCTGTTGCTCATCAACATATTGATTAATACGATCCGCGAGTGACATGATTATACGCATCGCTTTAGCAAAATCACGTTGCTCATAAGCGTCAGCGATAGTACTGCTTTCGGCGAGTAAGGCATATTGTAATTCGGTGCTAGGTAGTTGTTGTGCCAGTTGATTATCAAATCGTTTACTAATAAAGCCTGCACAGCGGCTGGCAATATTGACCAGTTTACCGACCAGGTCGGAATTAGCTTTTTGCACAAAATCTTCTAAGTTAAGATCGATATCGTCAATGCCATTGCTCAGCTTTGAGGCAAAGAAGTATCTTAAATACTCGGGTTTAAAGTGAGTTAAGTAACTTCGCGCCATTATAAAAGTACCGCGCGATTTTGACATTTTTTCACCGTTGACCATTAAAAATCCATGGGCATGTATGGCGGTTGGTAAGCGTAATTGAGAGGCATTTAACATGGCCGGCCAGAACAAACCGTGAAAATTGATAATATCTTTACCGATAAAATGAAATAATTCAGTGCCAGCTTCAGCGGCTTGTTGTTTATCCCAAAAATCATCGAAGTTAATGGGTTTGCCTTGGCAGTAGTTGTTAAAGCTGGCCATATAGCCGATCGGTGCGTCTAACCAGACATAGAAAAATTTATTTGGCGCATTGGGAATTTCAAATCCAAAGTAGGGTGCGTCGCGACTGATGTCCCACTCTTGAAGTCCAGCGTCTAGCCACTCTCTGAGTTTATTGGCTACGGCAGGCTGAAGATTGTCATTGCTAAGCCACTGGGTTAAAAAATCATGAAATTCTGGCAGTTTAAAAAAGTAATGGACAGACTCTTTGGTAATTGGCTCGGCACCCGAGATGGTTGAGAATGGATCAATAAGATCGGTAGGTGCATAGGTTGCACCACAGACTTCACAGTTGTCACCGTATTGGTCTGGGGCGTGACACTTTGGACATTTACCTTTGATATAGCGATCGGCTAAAAATAGTTGTTTTTCAGGATCGAAGGCTTGAGAGATACTTCGCTCGGCTATCAAATTTTGTTCATGCAACTGCTGATAAATTTGCTCAGAAAAATAACGGTTTTCTTCAGAGTGAGTGCTGTAGTAATTGTCGTGACTGATCAGAAAGTCGTTAAAGTCATTGCAGTGTTGTGCCTGAACATCGGCGATCAATTGCTCGGGAGTTTGCTGCTGTTGTTCTGCTTTGAGCATGATCGCTGTGCCGTGGGTATCATCGGCACAGACATAATGGCATTCATGACCACGAGAACGTTGGTAGCGAACCCAGATATCGGTTTGTATGTGTTCTAATAAATGGCCAAGATGAAGCGGGCCATTGGCATAGGGTAATGCGCTAGTGACTAATATTCGGCGATGATTTTTCTCTGACATGAAAATCCTAGTAATGCTTAAAGCCCTATTGGACAAATAATTATCAATTGTAAACGCTTAATATACCTATTTTTATACCAGCATCCTACTCTGGATAGCGGTTTTTATTACAGTGCGGGCGACTAAAACGTTATTTCTGCGGTGATTGTAGCGGCATGATCGAGGTATCAGCGAGTTTTTTTGCTCTTCCTAGACGCTTTGCGGCGAGATCAGCAACCCTTTTTGCCGTGGCTCGATAAGCGGTCAGCTTACCACCATAAATACTGATGACTTGAGGCGAGAAGCTATTATCAACATGCAGTACCGTTTCTCTGGCTTGCTTGGCGAAACGGCGAACGGCAGCCTTATGCGGATGTTTAGGCAGTACCCGTAAGCCTGACCATGCCTGAACAAACTGGCCCTGATAGGCCGGAAAATAATGAAATAAAATCTTTTTTAGATAGTCGATCTCAGCCTCAGTGGGCTGACTGTTAGCGGGATTGCCTCGATGCTGTACTTCGGTTGTACCGATTAATGTGCCTCCCTGCCAGGGCATAATGAAAACGGGTCGATGATCGTCTGGTGATTCTAAATAAAAAATATCGTCTGATATGGCTTGGTCATATTCAAGATGAGTCCCTTGGACAAGATCAACTTCAGGGCCCGACCTAGCAAAGTCAATTTGAGCTTGAACCTTTTCTATCCAAGGTCCTGAAGCGTTAACAAGGAGTTGGCAGTCTATGTTGACCGTCTGTTGATTTTGTCTGGCTTGCACTTGAAGGGTTTTGCTGGTCAGTTGGCTGGCCTTGATAAATGCGGTTTGTTCGAGAACTTGGCAATCGTATTGTTTGGCTGAATGAATCACTGCTTGGGTCAGTGCAAGGTCATTGGTTTGGGCGTCCCAATACTGATAAACAGCGATCAAGCCATCCTTTTTTAAGCCGGCTAAATTATTCTGCTCGCTTTTTGATAGGCGTTTAAAGCGGGTATTCTTGTTTAAGCCGCCGAGTAAGCTATATATGGATAAAGCCAATATCAGCTGCCAACGTTTTAATCGATTATGGCGATAAATAGGCAATAAAAATTGGCGGCTATGAATTAAGTCAGGCGCAATTTTTTCTAATATTGCACGCTCTCGCAGTGATTTTCTCACCAGAGAGAATTGACCGGTTTCAATATAGCGCAGACCACCATGAACCAGTTTACTTGAGCGGCTAGATGTGCCATGGCCGATTTGGCCTGATTCAATTAATATTGTTGAGTAACCACGACTCGCCAGGGCTTGTGCACAGCCAGCGCCATGAATACCGCCGCCAATAATTAATACATCTACTGCAAATTTTTTTTGATCCATTAGCGAAGTCTCTGCTTGACGAGTCGATTCTATGCTTCAATGGCTTGATGTTATAGCTATTATTGTAGACGGTTTGCCACTGCTTGCATGATGAATGAGGTTTTCGCTCATTGAGCGACGCTTATGCGGTATTTGAACGCTAAATAGACTTGCTTGATCGGCTTGTAACAGGCATTATTCTGTCTCGTTTATGATAATTAGTCATAGCAAAGCAACTAATGGTGGTGTTATGAATCTTGAGTATTACCCAATTAGAGGGCGCGGCCCAGAAGGCGACAAGTTTCAATTAGCGCGCATTACTGATGAGCAGGGCAATATGTACAAAGGCCAATATGATCAGGCTAAACATTTCGGTTCCGAGCAAGAACTAAAAACCTATTTGTCTGAGATGTTAAATCTATCTGAGGCAGAACTGTCAATTAAAAAAATGAGCTTATAAAAAAAGGCCTGTTATTACAGGCCTTTTTTTATAATATGTTAGCTAAAAAAACAATAAGTAACTACCAAAAGCGATGTAGCTAAGGCTAATAATAGCCGTTATAGACACTAAGAATTTTTGGTTGAGACTGAATTTTTCAGCGTAATCTCCGGCAATTTGCCAGCCAGCCAAGATTGAGTTTAATCCTGCAAGCGTTAATGTCACTGAAAAAAAGATGACGCTTGCTGTGTCCGCTTTTAAATCCTGTAAAACTTCAAAATTAATTACCCCTGGGCTGGCTAAGAACACCAATAGCCAAATACCAAAAATGACAATGATTAGATTGCTGATTCGCTGAAAAATCCACTGATTTACACCCATACGTAAATACCCGCCAAAATACTTAACAAAACGCCAAGGCTGATAGCCACCCAAGAAATAATTTTGCCACTGGAAAAGTCTTCGCAATAACCCAGGTCCTGAATCAAATGCTTAATAGTCCCCATGCAGTAATAACCAAAGGCTGTTAAAAGACCCCAGACAACAAATTGGCCAATAAAATTTTCGGTCAGAAATTGCGCTGCTTGATCAAAGGCTTCTGGCGATTGGTTGGCATAGTAAACACCAGCAAGTAAGAGGCCTAGTCCGACCCAGATGATGACGGCACTGATTCGGTGGGTAATTGATGCAATGGCTGTGATTGGCCAGCTAAACTTCCCAAATTGAATGTCGACGGGGTTGGTTTTATTGTTTGCCATATAAACTGCCTTTTTTAACAAGGGATTGAATGCTAATTTAATTTATAGAGAATCGGATCAATCCTTCCACAGTAATTTAACGCTTGTCAATTGACTGATAATCTCGGCTAGGGTGGCCCGTGTAAAGCTGTCTTGGTCGACCTATTTTATAGGGGGCACTGTGCATTTCATGCCAATGGGCGATCCAGCCAACTGTTCTGCCAACGGCAAAAATAACGGTAAACATGCTAGTCGGAATACCGATAGCTTTTAAGATAATTCCCGAATAAAAATCAACGTTAGGGTAGAGTTTTTTCTGCACAAAATAATCGTCTTCTAATGCGATAGTCTCTAATCTTTTAGCGATCTTGAGCAAAGGATCATCTTCCAATCCTAACTCTTTCAATACTTCGTCAGCGGTCTCTTTCATAACTTTTGCGCGTGGGTCGAAGTTCTTATAGACACGGTGACCAAAGCCCATTAATCGGAAAGGGTCGTTCTTGTCTTTCGCTTTTGCGACAAATTCATCGATCCGAGACTCGTCGCCAATTTCCTCTAGCATTTCTAGAACGGCTTCATTGGCACCACCATGAGACGGCCCCCAAAGCGCAGCAATTCCTGCCGCAATACAGGCAAATGGGTTGGCACCTGATGAGCCAGTTAGTCGCACGGCTGAAGTTGACGCATTTTGCTCATGGTCAGCGTGCAATAAAAAGATTCTGTCCATTGCGCGAGCAAGAACGGGATTGACTTGGAAGTCTTCACAGGGATTGCCAAACATCATGTACAGAAAGTTTTCAGCATAACTAAGATCATTACGCGGATACATGAAGGGCTGACCAATACTGAATTTATAACTCATAGCGGCTAAAGTTGGCATTTTTGCGATCAGGCGAAACGCGGCAATTTCTCGATGCTTCTCATCACTGATGTCGAGAGAGTCATGATAGAAAGCTGATAAAGCACCGACTACACCACAAAGAATTGCCATTGGGTGAGCATCGCGTCGAAAGCCAGAATAAAAGGTGCTGAGTTGTTCATGCACCATCGTATGGCGGCTGATGGTGTATTCAAATTCTGCTTTTTGTGCTTCAGTCGGTAATTCACCGTAAATCAATAAATAGCAGGTTTCTAAATGGCTGGAGTGCTTAGCCAGTTGTTCGATAGGATAGCCACGATGCAGCAAGATGCCTTTACCGCCATCGATAAAAGTGATCTGTGATTCGCAGGAGGCGGTAGAAACAAATCCAGGGTCAAAAGTGAAG
>PBSZ01000008.1 GCA_002726445.1 Cellvibrionales bacterium
ATTCCATTCCTTAAGTTTTTTGGATGAGCCTATAGGCTGTCTATTGATATAGAAATGATTAACAGTGGGTATAACCGTTTATGAGTTCAGCAGCTAGCGATGTCTTTATTTCGGACCTAAAGGATCCGATTTATCCCGATTTTATTCAGCAAGTATTGGATGATGCGGCAAAACAGCCTCGTATCTTACTTAGCCCAGAAAGTGCGATGGATTCAGCTCGTGAACAGACGGGCTTAAGTGATTTTGGTGATATGGAATTCGTCGGCCGTTTATCATTGATTATGCAACAGATGGATGCTGACGCTGGTCTAAGTCCCATGGGACGGACCTTAAGTTTTGGTTTTTTAGTGCGTAATCTCGTTCAGCGTCTACGATTTGTCGATCTGATGAATAAAAACCCCGCCATTGATGATCTGCCCTTTGAGCGTCCTATTGTAATTGCTGGCTTACCTCGAAGCGGCACCACCCACATGTTGAACCTCATTTCTGTCGATAAACGACTGCGGTCCTTACCTTATTGGGAATCGCTTGAGCCCTTTGCAGATCCGGCTGAAGATTTACAGCTTGGCGATGAAGATCCCCGGGTTCAACGTTGCCGCGATCAATTAGCCATGCAAGATCAAATTATGCCGTATTTCAAAAATATGCATGATATGTATCCTGAGCATGTGCATGAAGAGATTGAATTACAGTTTCTCGATTTTTCAACCATGCTACTAGAAAACTATGCGCTAATGCCTAAGTGGAGGGATTATTATTTAGCGCATGATCAAACGCCACATTATCAATACATGAAGCGCGCATTGAAGGCCCTGCAATGGCAGCGCGGACCCGATCGTTGGATCTTAAAATCACCGCAACATATGGAGCAGTTGAAACCCCTAAAAAGCACCTTTCCTGATGCGACATTCGTCATTCCTCACCGTGATCCGGTTTCAGTGGCTACATCACTGATTACAATGGTAACTTATTCAGCACGGATGAGTCGCTCACCCGTAGATGCGCATGCGATTGGTGATTACTGGGTTGATCGAGTTGAACGTATGTTGCAAGCCTGCGTACGTGATATTGACAGTTTGCCAGCAGAGCAAGTGATCCATGTCAATTTCGATCAGTTTATGTCGGAGGATATCCAGACCATTGAGCGTATTTATGCGCTGGCGGACTTGCCAATGACCGACCAAGTGAAGCATGCTATGCAGGCTTACATTGCGGCCAATCCTCGAGGTAAATACGGTCGAGTTCGCTATGACTTGAAAAAAGATTTTGGCCTAAATAAAGATGCACTCTACGAGCGATTTAAATTCTACACCGATCGGTTTTCAGTGACATTAGAGAATAAATAAGTGCTTATTACAGGTGTATCGGCTACTGGTGTTTTTGTCAGTCGATTAATAACTGCCAGCCACTTAGGTGAATGTCATTAAATTTATCATTTTTGCTATGCCGAATCAGCGTAGGGGTATAAAAGATGTCTTCGGCGAAATGGATTTCAACTAAGCGATTTTTCTTTTGGCGACTGAAAACGGTATTGTTTTTCTGGTTTAATTGGCTTTTTGGTAATGCTTCATTGCTCCGCGTGAAACGATATTGCTCAAGGCCTCGATCGCTTGCAACGTTATAAGACAGTGAGTCAGGCAGTGAGTAACTGATGAGCTCTAACTGCATTTGAACTTGATAAGTGAGTTTGTCTTGCACGCCTTCTGTGAGTGCAAATTGTTTTTTTTCAACCGAATTGCTCCTAATCATTTCGCTAGTCAATTGTTGGGTTTCCCAGTCAAAAAACAAATTAATTCTTTGCTTTTTACCAAAGCCCTTTTCTTGGTAGTGGTAGTGAATGGGTCTGATCTCATTACCTTTTGTTATTTCAAATTCAGACCACTCGTCAATTTTCATCCACAGGGCCTTAACTTTCCAGCTAGCACGGTAACGGTTTTCGCCCGTTGATCTTACCGTTTTTATCCCTTTGACGTTTAAGCCTTTTATTTTTGCCCTATAGTGAGCCTCATAGTTAAGGGCTTTAGTGTGTGTTTTGGTGAGTGAATGGGTATCGGTCATTGGCGATGAAGAGCATGACAATGGGGAATAGAGAGAAACACTAAGACACAGCGCTAAGCTCGCCAATGCTAATAAATTGAAAGGCTTGAAAAGCGATAACGGGAATATGAAAAATGGAAAAGAGCGCGTATTGTTAATCGGTTTTGTAACCATTTTCTGGTAGTTTATGTTGATCAAGAAAAGCACCTCCATCAATCAATCTTAGTCGTTCTTCTGCTAACCAGGCAATGACTTGAGGATAAATTTTGTGTTCCTCGATCAGGACTTTTGCAGCTAAAGTATCGGCGTTGTCGCTGTTATTAATAGGCACTTCTGCCTGCAGTATTGACGGCCCGCCATCGAGCTCTGCGGTAACAAAATGGACGGTCACTCCGGCTTTTTTTTGTCCATCATCAATGGCGCGTTGATGGGTGTTGAGCCCTGGATACTTAGGCAGCAATGAGGGGTGAATGTTCAATAATTTCCCCTCAAAAATAGCCACAAATTCAGGGGTTAAAATGCGCATAAAGCCCGCTAACACGACGATGTCTGGTTTGAGCTCTCTGATGCCTTTAGCAAGCTCGGCGTCAAATCCGGAACGCGAATCGAATTCAGTGTGGTCAATACAGAGGGTATCTATGCCTGCTTCACTGGCCCTTTGTAGTCCAAAAGCGTTAGGCCGGTTACTGATAACTCGTTTGATCTGGCCATTAATTTGATTACTTTGGCAGGCATCAATAATAGACTGTAAGTTACTGCCACTGCCAGAAATTAACACCACGATGCTTGCGGATTTTTTCATTGGGCTAGTCAACTAGATTCACTTGTGCAGTATCTTGTGTTAATTCACTGATATTACCAACATGCCAAGCATCTTCACCTTCCGCTTTAAGGATTGATATAGCATCTTCACGCTGAGCCGCAGGAACGACCACGATCATACCGATACCGCAATTAAACGTGCGATACATTTCTTCTTGCTCAACGTTTCCTTGCTGCTGTAGCCAATCGAAAATAGCCGGCATTTGCCAGCTACTAGTATTGATGTCTGCCCGCGTATGATCGGGTAAAACACGAGGAATATTTTCTAATAAACCGCCACCTGTGATATGAGCGATGGCATTGATAGTCATGTGTTCTTGCAGCTTCAGTAATGATTTCACATAAATTCGCGTCGGTGTTAATAGAGTTTTTCCGAGGCTTGATTGACCAAAATCTTGATTGAGGTTGGCGCCGCAATGACTGATAATCTTACGAATTAGTGAGTAGCCATTAGAGTGAGGGCCTGAGGAAGCGAGGGCGATAATGGCATCACCTGCGGCAGTTTTTGATCCGTCAATAACGCCGTCTTCCTCTACAACACCCACACAAAAACCTGCCAGGTCATAATCGCCTTTAGCATACATGCCAGGCATCTCGGCCGTTTCGCCGCCAATTAAAGCCGCACCGGCTTGCAGGCATCCCTCACCAATGCTCTCAACAACTGTCGCTGCGACATCAACATCAAGCGCAGCTGACGCATAATAATCAAGAAAAAATAAAGGTTCGGCACCTGCTACGACGAGATCGTTAACGCACATGGCAACTAAGTCAATGCCTACGCCTTCATGATAGCCGCTGTCGAGGGCGAGCTTTAATTTTGTTCCAACCCCATCAGTACCGGCCACGAGTACAGGATTTTTATAGCCGACAGGCAGTTTGCAAAGCGCCCCAAATCCCCCTAGACCACCCATAACCTCGGGTCTCATTGTTTTTTTTGCTACACCTTTGATCCTTTCAACTAGTGCATTACCTGCATCAATATCAACGCCAGCATCTTTATAGGATAGGCTGACAGCCTTTGCTTTAAGGTTATCATTGCTCATTTTTCGTACAGACCTTTAGTGATAATTATCTTCGAGAGGACGTTAAATTTAATTCTAATTAACTAATTTTCTATTGTACTCGATTGCTCGTCAATCTGCAGTGTTTAGCAATGGCCTTTTTGCCAGATTGCTAAGAAGTGCCGTGATTTGGCTGTTAAAGTTGGATGGCTTCTTGCTATAGTAATAGAGTGATAATTCGATTTTTTTTCTCGTGCAATTAACCTTAGCCTTTTGCCAGAGATGTTGGCCTCATGACGATACTGTTGAAGCACCTGTTTGAATACCTCTATTCGTTGCGCATGAGAGGCTACTCGTTGATCGATTCACGGTCGAATGGAGCAGCACTTCTGCTGGTTTTTTTTTCTATCCACAGCAGTTTCTCAGTTGCGGCGGAATTCATTGATCTCTACAGCGTTAAATTAGCGGTTGATTCAGAGACCAAACAACAGCGTTTAGTGGCAAGCCGAAAGGCATTGGAAACGGTTTTTGTGCGAGTAACCGGCGATAATGATGCGGTAAAAAAATACCCTTTATTGGCCGAAAATATTGCCGCAGCGGATCAATTGCTTGCTCGCTATTCCTATTATAAAGATTCAAAGCCATCGGTTCATTATGAGACTAATCAAGTAATGACTAAGAATGCGCGTATCACTGCGGGTCGAATGTTAGAACATGCCCAATCTTCACAATTAATGATTGAGTTTTCATTTAAACCGGAAGCGGTTAAGCAGTTATTGATGTCAGCCTCAGCGCCTTTTTGGCAAGCGAGTCGACCTGAAGTGCTCATTTGGCTGGTGGTTCAAGAGGGTGCAGAGCGAACAATCGTTAATAGTGAGCTGTCTCCCAGTCATTTTGGTCGATTGGAGGTTGCCGCAAGGCGTCGCGGTATTCCCGTCGCCCAGCCATTATTAGATTTAGAAGAGCTTTCTAAGCTCAATGAAAATGATATCTGGGCATCATCAATGGATAAAATTATCGCCAGCTCAGATCGTTATTCACACGGGGCAGTTTTGACAGGTAAAATCAGCCGCAGGACTTCTGGTCAATGGTATGGACAATGGACATTAAGTTATCAAAATAGTGAGCAAGTTGAATTTTTCAGTGGTTCTGATCTGTTTGAGTTTAGCCATTTAGGGATAGACCTAGTTGCTGATAAAATGGCCAATGATTATGCCGTTGTAACCTCTGAAAAGAGACCGAATAATGAGTGGATGATACACGTCGATGGTATTCATTCGTTACAGGATTTCACCCAGTTAAGCCAATCTTTGCGTGCTGTTCCGGCCTTAAAGTCTATTCGGCTCCATTCGGTGGATCAATCGAGTTGTTATTTTTATGTCGACGCGGTGGTTCAATTGCAAAAAATTAAGGCTTTGCTGGCATTAAATGGCTCATTAGAATTGCAATTGCCTAAGGATTTAATTCCAAACATAGAGGTTGAACCGCTAATTGATACGACCAGCTTGCATTATATTTGGCGTCAGCGATAAATTGTTATTAAAGAGCGTGTAAATAATTTCAGGATTTTCATGATATGAATGACGAAGCAAAGTTTAAGATTTTCTTTTGGTTAGCAACAGCTTCTTTCTTATGTTTTATCGTTTATCTGCTGCGTGGCATGATGGCTCCTTTTGTTATTGCTGGCTTGATGGCTTATCTAGCCGATCCTTTGGCGGATAAACTTGAAGCAAGAGGGCTATCCCGAACGCTTTCTGTGCTTACGATTTTTAGTTTTTTAGCCGCTTTAATTATTGCGATTTTGCTGTTTTTAATTCCCTTATTAGCGGCACAAATGGATTCTTTATTGCAGTCATTACCGACAATTATCGATTGGTTTTATCAGCAAACGCTACCATTATTGCAGGGTTTAACGGGTTTAAATGAGCCTGCAGAAATATTTAATGAACTGAAGAGCAAGCTCTCAAGTAACTGGCAGGATACCAGTGGTTTCTTAGGTTTATTAGCCGGTAATATAACCCGTTCAGGTTTCGCAGTGATTGCTTGGCTCGGCGCGTTTGCATTAGTGCCGGTTGTGGCGTTTTTTATGCTTCGTGATTGGGATGTTTTTGTTGCGCAATTACTGCAGATTCTTCCACGCTCACGAGTTGACCAAGTTCAACGACTCGCCCATCAGTGCGATGCGGTATTGAGCGAGTTTTTAAGAGGGCAGTTACTGATTATGTTGCTGTTGGGCGTAATATATGCTGTCGGGCTGAGTATTATTGGTCTCGATTTAGCCTTGTTACTGGGCCTCACTGCAGGCTTAGCCAGCGTAGTGCCTTATCTTGGTGTCGTAGTGGGTATATTGCTAGCAGGTATTGCTGCTTTAGCTCAGTTTCAAGAGTGGATATATTTACTTGCGGTGTTATTAGTGTTTGGTGTCGGGCAGTTGCTAGAGAGTTTGTTTTTAACACCGGTCCTGGTCGGAGACAAAATTGGGCTACATCCCGTTGTTGTTATTTTTGCTATCTTAGCTGGCGGGCAATTATTTGGTTTTGTCGGCATACTGCTAGCATTACCCGTTACCGCTATTTTTTCAGTACTCGCCACAGAGGGATTGAGCAACTATAAGGCCAGCCATCTCTACAATGATGAACTTGATCGGTCTAGCCCAAAGCTAAAAGAATAAACAATTATCAAGCTTAGCGATTTTAGGATTTATTTTGACTCGACTTATTTCAAAACAAGTACCACTTGCTCTTAAATTAGATCATGAGGCTATCTTTGATAGTTATTGGTCTGAGGCTGACCCTGTCGCTGTTGCATCAGTACGTGATTTATCGAAGGGTGTGGCAGGCTGGATTTATCTTACTGGTAGTCAGGGCGGTGGTGTTAGTCATTTACTGCAAGCGTGTTCTGCACAGGCTTTAAAAGCCGGCTTTTCAGCAATGTATGTTGATTTTTTAGCGTTACTTGAGATCTTTGAACAGTCGGTTGATGATGAAGCGGTTGGCGACTATTTTGACTCACTAGAAAATTTTGATGTGTTAGTGTTAGATAATATAGATGCTGTCAGTGGTCTGCGATTCTGGCAAGAGCAGCTTTTTTATTTGTTAGAGAAGTTAAAGAATAAGCCTAATGCATGCCTGCTGTTAGGCGCTCACACGCTCGCCAATGATCTGGACTGTGATTTGCTTGACTTGAAGTCAAGATTAAAATGGGCGACAGGCTTTCAATTAAAGCCCTTGAATGACACACAGAAAGTAGCCTTACTTCAGTTTAAAGCGAATCGTTTGGGCTTGACACTGCCGCTTGATGTGGCAAATTTTTTGTTGGCTCGGTGCTCGCGAAATTTTGCCGACCTTAGCGCATTATTATCAGAATTGGACGTTCAAGCATTGAGTTCAAAACGCCGCTTGACTATTCCATGGATAAAATCAATTTTAAATATTTAGTGGCTTACTTTTTATGATTAATCAGAAAGTTTACAGCTCCCTTAGACGATCAGCTCTTTATATGCCTGCTACGAAGCAAAGGGCTATGACTAAGGCGGAATCTTTACCAGCTGACGTTATAATTTTTGACCTTGAAGATGCAGTTAACTCCGCTGAAAAGGCGCTGGCTAGGCAAAGGCTACACGAACAATTGGCCCATGCAGACTATGGTCCAAGAGAATTAGTGATCCGCATCAATGCAGTCGATAGCACGTGGTACCATGACGACATAATATTTCTTTCTGAATTGTTATCCTCATTACCATCAAGCTTATGTTTATCAGCTATTGCAGTGCCAAAAGTGGAAGCCGCTACCGACGTTTTGACAGTTAAACACGCTCTAAACTCGGTTAAGCTCGATCATTTAAATCTTTGGCCTATGATTGAAACGCCAGCTGGTGTTTTGGATGTCCGCGCCATCGTTAATGCAGACGAATCAATAAACTGTCTCGTTATGGGGACCTCTGACTTATCAAAGGAGTTGCGTTTAAATAGCAATGATGAGCGTTTAGGTTTGCTTTTTTCATTGTCTCAATGCGTGCTTGCAGCCCGTGAGCGTAACGTTGATATCCTTGATGGCGTCTGTCTCGACTTAAACGATCAGTCATTGTTAGCGCAACAAGCAGAGCAAGGCAAAGCGCTGGGTTTTACTGGAAAAACAGTCATTCACCCTGATCAACTGTTGATTACAAACACCGCTTTTGGCGTGGATGCAGCCGCCCTTGCTGAGGCACAAGACATTCTTAAAGCTTGGCGTTTAGCTGAGCAGAAGGGTGAGGGTTTAACAGTGGTCAATGGCAAGCTTATAGAGTCCTTACACATTGAAGAAGCGCAGCGTATAGTCACAGATCACGACGAGATTGTGTCGAGAGGTTTTTAGCTGAGTTGCTTCAGTAAGCAGTCTTTAGCTAAGTTGACGCGCTGGGCTAAATGAGCGTTGCCGCCACGATCTGGGTGTACTTTTTGTATTAGGCTACGATGAGCCTGAATAATAGCCTCTTCATTTAATTGTTCGCTGGCTAATCCGAGCACATCCATCGCTTCTTGTTTGCTCATATCCGTTGTAGTAACCGGTGTGTCGCGCTGTGATTGGTTTGTTTGTTGACGCTGGCCAAACAGACGAGTGATCAATGGTAAGCTTTTCATCAGCATTGGCAACGCGAAGCGAAGGCCGGCGATAAGACTGGCAAGTGCCGCTCCCACCCAATGAATCTTGCCAGTAGCTGCAAGTAGCAATAATCCAACGACGACCAAAGCCATAGTGAGCTTAATTGCTGTATGGCGGCTGTTGCTTTGATATTGCTTGCGTATCCAGCGGTAGGCGAAAAACCCAATGATGCAGCATAAAAGTAGTAAAATAATTCTCGGCATTTCGCAGTAATCTCCAAGCGATTCGTTATGGCTGTGCTTGAGGTGGTTCAGCCCTTAATAGGGAGCATTCCTTACTGAATAAGTATAAGTTATTTTTTACCAACTTGGCTAATCTTGCTGCCATATTTTCATTTGCTGCATCATTTTTTTAAATCGTTCCATAGCTTTAAATTTCACCTCTAGCTGAGTATGATCTTCTCCTTCCTTAACCCAAAATGCACGACCCCAAGGTGAAGGGGTCCAGGGTAAAACATTTGAAAAGTACTGTCCGGCAGGGTCTAAGCTGTCAAGAAAATCAGGTGTTATCGCCTCTAAGGCGGTGATTGATACTTCAAAGGGAAGTTCATATTTGCCATTGTTACGGCGAAGCTCAAACAGCCTATTAATGGTTGTCGATAAATCCTTAAGTGTCATAGGGACACCTAGCCAACCGTCATTATTGGCGGCTCGCCTCAACGCAGGCTTGCTGGCACCGCCCACCCATACGGGCACTGGTTTTGACGGTGCCGGTGAAAGAATAACATCGTCATAATCAAAAAATTCACCATGATGTGAAACGGGTAAACCCGTGTTTAACGCGTTAACGCAATCAATAATTTCATCGAGGCGCCGGCCACGATCTTTCATTTCTATACCCATCAAGTCAAACTCTTCCTTTAGCCAGCCGGCAGACACGCCCATTATTGCTCGATTGTTGGTGAAAATTGCTGTTCCACTTACGGCTCTGGCAACGATAAAAGGATCCCTTAAAGCGGCAAGATATATATTACTTGCAAGTCTTAAGTGTTTAGTTGCAACACCCATGGCGGTTAATGTGACCCAGGGATCTGGCCAAGGGTTAGTGTTTGGCCACCAGACTTTTCCATCCGCCGTATAAGGGTAGGGTGTTTCTATATTGGTTGGATAAATAAGATGATCAGGAACAGAGATTCCGTCAAAACCCAACTCTTCTGCTTTTTTAGCGATCTCTACAAATTGATCGACTTCGGTAGTATTAACAAGGGATATCCAATATTTCATAATATTCAACTCGCTGTTAGTCGTTATAAAGCTGGTGTTGTAATTATTCTACTAAGCGCTTTTTATGGCGAGGATTAAAGTTTGTTTTGATTGCTTGGCAGCTCGATTTGTGGCCGGCGTTTAGAGCTTATTCAAGCTGTCAACACTTGGTTAATAATCAACCTTTTAGGCGGAGTGATTTAATTATCATTTACTAAATATCGTTAATATTATTATTCAGCAATGACTTTTTAACCTATTGAATTTAATCTCATATTTTTTTGTAATCTCATCACTGTTGTTTTAAATACTGGCTAAGAATTTGTTTGTTTGCCTCTGATGTCATAGAATGGCGCCCCCCTAAAGTCTTGCAAGTAGATGCGCTTGTTTCTCGCGGATGTTGAGAGGAAACTTTTTGATTTAGAGGAACTTCGAATCATTCTTCGCCGTTTTTTTCTTGTTTTTGGATATTACACGGGGTTATCCCTTCCCATTACTTTGAGATTATTATTATGACAGAACAAAAAGCTACCAATGTGCATTGGCATGAGGGTGACATCAGTCGTGAACATCGTGGCAGATTATTGGGCCAAAAAGGTGCAACGCTTTGGTTCACTGGCTTATCAGGCAGTGGAAAAAGTACGGTTGCCGTTGCCCTTGAGGGAGCGCTTTATGAGGCCGGCCGTCTTAGCTACCGTCTTGATGGTGATAATGTTCGTCTAGGCATCAACAAGAATTTAGGCTTCTCTGCCGAGGATCGAACTGAGAATATTCGTCGCATTGGTGAGATAGCGAAATTGTTTGTCGATACCGGCGTCATCGCTTTATCAAGTTTTGTGAGCCCTTATCGAGAAGATAGAGATACCGTTAGGCAGTTACATGAAGAAGCGGGTATGGATTTTATTGAAGTGTTCGTTGATGTCCCTTTAGATGTTGCCGAAAGCCGAGACCCTAAAGGGCTTTATAAAAAAGCCCGAGCCGGTGAAATAAAAAACTTTACTGGCATAGATGATCCCTATGAGGCGCCGCTGAATGCCGAAGTGATTTTGAATAGTCATGAAATGTCGTTGCAGGAAGAGGTCGATACACTGCTGAATGTTTTGCGCGAGCGAGGCATTATCTAATTTTTTACCTAATTTATATCAACTAATTTACGGAGCACTCAATGATTAAGCCCCATGGCGCCGATGTTTTAATGCCACTATATGTCGCTGATTCCTCGGCGAGAGAGTCACTTTTTAACGAGGCAAATGATTTAACCTCTATTACGCTGAGCTCAGCGGCAGCGGCAAATGCCGTCATGTTAGCTGCTGGTTATTTTACCCCGCTATCAGGTTATATGAATCTTGCTGATGCTGTTTCGGTTGCAGAAACACTGCATACCGCAGATGGCTTATTTTGGCCTGTGCCAATCGTAAATTTAGTTGACAGTGCCGAGGGCATTTCAGTGGGTCAACGGCTTGCATTAAAAGACCCCAATGTTGAGGGACAGCCAATTTTAGCGATCATGCAGGTAGACGCTATTGAGACGGTTTCAGATCAGCAGATGGATGCTATGGTTGAACAAGTGTTCGGTACATTAGATTCTGAGCATCCAGGTGTAGCTGCATTTACTTCTCAGGGCAGGGTGTTGCTTTCAGGCCCGATTGAAGTGCTGAGTTATTCTTATTTTCAAAGTGATTTTCCTGATACCTATCGAACCGCCGTTGAAATTCGCGCTGAAATGGAGTCTCTTGGTTGGCAAAAAGCAGTGGCTTTTCAAACCCGAAACCCTATGCACCGTGCGCACGAAGAACTGTGCCGTATGGCGTTAGAAGATTTAGACGCAGATGGCTGTTTAGTTCACATGCTGCTTGGTAAGTTAAAGCCGGGTGATATTCCGGCGGATGTTCGCGATGCATCAATACGTAAAATGGTTGAATTGTACTTTCCGCCTAACTCTGTGATGGTGACGGGTTATGGCTTTGATATGCTTTATGCTGGTCCAAGAGAAGCTGTTTTACATGCCGTTTTCCGTCAAAACTGCGGTTGCACGCATTTAATTGTTGGTCGTGATCATGCTGGCGTTGGTGATTATTACGGTGCCTTTGACGCGCAGACGATCTTTGATGAGAGAGTACCTGAGGGAGCATTAGAGATTGCTATCTATGAGGCTGACCATACCGCTTATTCTAAAAAGCTCAACAAAGTTGTGATGATGAAAGATGCACCCGATCATGATAAAGAAGACTTTGTCTTACTGTCCGGCACTAAAGTGCGTGAAATGTTGGGTAATGGTATCGCGCCTCCGCCTGAGTTTTCACGACCTGAAGTGGCAGAAATATTGATGGATTATTATCAATCGCTTTAGGGATTTAAATTTTAGCGATAAATAGCCTGGTAGGAATATTATGAGTGAAAATAAGAATAGTCAGCAGGCAATTGAGGCGGCGGTCTTCCGTCGCTTGATCGCTCATTTGGATGATAATAAATCAGTGCAAAATATTGACTTGATGAACTTGGCTAACTTCTGCAGAAACTGTTTGTCTAAGTGGTATATGGCTGCGGCAGAAGAGCAAGGGCAAGCGATTGACTACGACGGCGCCCGAGAAATTATTTATGGCATGCCCTATTCAGAATGGAAGCAAGCTTATCAGCAAGAGGCTACTGCCGAACAACTAGCGAAATTTAATCAGCCCAAAGACTGAGCTAAATCTGTTGCAGTGTGAGTTCTTTTACAGCGGAGAGCCGTTGGGAATGAAACGGTTGTCAGTATTATCTCTTATCCACAGTAAGGTCTCTTTTTTTAATTTTTCACCCCGGCTTCGCAGCTCTCTGTTGATCAAGATGGCTGGCGATTTTGCGCCAGCAGTCCAATTGGGTAGTTGAGTTTCAATCACCGTAAAAAATTGAATCAGTGAAATCAATTCTTCATTGCTGAATGTCTTAATGGCAATCTGCCAAGCTGAGGCGCTAGCCTCGATGATTTGGGATTGTTGAAGCTGTTCATTACTGAGTTTTGCGCTTAATTCACAGGGTAGGTCACTTGTCGCGGCTATAAAGCAGGCTAATAATTCAGTGCTAACCGTGTCATCAGGTGTTGATACTTTTTTGTTTGGATCCCAAGAGCCAATAGTCATGGTATGCCTTGTTAGTCGTGTGCCTAAATAAATGAAGGGTTATTGGCTAGGTAAGCGGACGCCTACTGCCCACTGATGTTAATCGATAGTCTCTGCATGAATCAATAGCGTGTCGGCACAGACTCAGTGTAACTAAAATTCCAACTGAGAATAATGGTCGATTGCTCCATTTGTTTGCCAAAAAAAGGGTAATAATTAGCGTTTTAACCTAGCTTGGATGCGATCATAATAACATGGTTTTATTCTGCTAGAATATAGAATTATTATCGTTGATAGATTCAGGTGAATTGATGCTAGGCTCTGAAAAAAAACCATTCTACTATGTGATCGTTTTGTTACTGGGGTCTCTTATAGCGTGGCTGATTGCGACCAGTAAACCGGCCCCAATCGTTACCCCCCTTGCAGTGCCAAAAGATGTGGTTGTTGATGTTGCTCTTTTTGATGTCAAGAGCCATCGCGTTTGGCTTAAAAGTCAAGGCTTAGTGACGGCTGAAATTACTAGTGTATTGTCCGCTCAGGTTGCAGGTCGAATCAAACAGATAGACAATGCCTTTGTCGCAGGAGGTCGTTTCGAGGACGGCCAAGTATTATTGAGCCTTGAAGATGATGACTACCGCAATGCCATTTTTAATGCTGAAGCCGAGTTAGCAAATGCACAGCAATTACTGGCGTCAGAGCTAGGTAAGGTTAAACAGGCTAAGCGTGAGTGGCGTGATCTTGGTGATAAGGCCTCTAATGATTTATTTTTACGCACCCCTCAATTGGCCAGCGCTCGTTCCGCTGTTGCGGGTGCCGAGGCTTACTTACAACAGGCTCAACTGAATTTATCCCGCACTAAAATTAAAGCGCCATTCACTGGCCAGCTATTATCCAAGCATGCTGATTTAGGTCAGTATGTTAGTCAAGGTATGCCGCTGGCTGATATTTACAGTACAGCCTCAGCCGAAGTCAGATTGCCGATCACTGCTGATCAGCGAGCGCTGATAACCGTAGGCTCGAAAGGTTCACATCAAGTAAATTTGTTTGCTAAATACGGAGCTAAGCAGGTTAAGTGGACAGCTTATATCGATCGTATTGAGGCGGCTGTTGACGTCAACAGTCGTCAATATTATTTGGTTGCCAGTCTTAAGAACCCATTTCAACCATTAACCAAACCCCAGCTCGAAACAAACAGCCTAGAGCCGCCTAATCCACCGTTGGCGATTGGTCAATACTTGACGGCAAAGATTGAAGGCGATTATGTTGATGGCTCGATTCGCATTCCCAGAAAAGCTTTGAGGCAACAGAATTTGATTTGGCTGTTGATTAATGGGCGATTAGTGAATCAGGCGATTATTCCCCTGCAAATTGATCGTGACTTTGCCTTAGTACAACTTCCTAAATCATTTGATGGTCAACGCGACCTTGCAGTGATTGTTTCAGACTTGCCGTTTGCATTTGAGGGTATGCAGTTGTTAGCTTCAAACGCTGAACAGCGACATAATACACAAGCAGACTCGATGCCTGTCAGTGATACCAATGCTCTACCAGAATAAGCGAGTTTTTTCATGAGAAGCGTTGTCACCTGGTTTATTGACAATCCTATAGCCGCCAAATTATTTATGGTGTTTATTTTGGTTTCAGGTTTGTTGACTTTTCCTCTTCTTGATAAAGAGTTTTTCCCACAAATAAAGATTGATACTATTAAAGTGTCAGTCAATTATCCTGGCGCTGGCCCTAAAGAAGTCGAAGTGCACATCTGCAAGCGGATAGAGGAGGCGGTAAAGCAATTAGGCGGTATAAAAGAGATCCGCTCATCAGCGATTGAAGGGCGCGGCGAAGTCATCATCGAGCTTAAGCAGGGAGAGGATACCCAAATACTGCTGAACGATATTAAAGCGAATGTTGATGCGATCGATAGTTTCCCACCGGGTGCTGAGCCGCCTTCGATTGTCGATCAGCGTTGGCGAAATACGATGATGCGACTTCAGCTTTCAGGCAAGGTTTCAGAGCGAGACCTTAAAGAGCTCGCTGAAACTATGAGAGAGGATTTAGCTGCCTTTCCATCGGTTGCGATAGCCGAGCTTCATACCCCTAGAGATTACGAGCTGGGAATTGAGATATCTCGAGATGCTTTGTTAGCGTATGACATTACTTTTGATGATGTGGCGCAAGCAATACGGTCTTATTCTTTTAATCAACCCGCAGGTAAGATAAGAGATGAGGCGGGTGATATTACCATGCAAGCGCGTGGTCAAGCCTATCAAGCGGTTGACTTTGAAGAGCTGCCGATTCGTCGTCATTCTGATGGTGCGATTTTAAGGGTGAGTGATGTAGCAGAGGTTGTCGATGGTTTTGTTGATACCGACATACACAGTGAACTGGATGGCCGTCGATCATTAGAAATATGGATTATCAATCAAAACAATCCCAATATCCTGATTACCAGTGCAGCGGTGAGAGATTATGTTGAGCAGCAGCAATCGCTATTACCTGATGGTGTCGAGTTATCGATTTGGTCTGATGCATCGATAAGCTATCAAGGCCGGCTAGACACCCTCATTTATAATGGTTCCAGTGGCTTGCTGTTAGTTTTTATTGNGTTACTTGTATTTCTTAGGCCGTCATTGGCGTTTTGGGTCTGCAGTGGTATTGCTGTTGCCTTTATGGGCGCCATATGGCTACTTATTCTTACTCCGGTATCGTTGAATATCATTTCAATGTTTTCCTTTATTATGATTTTAGGTATCGTTGTCGACGATGCAATTATTGTCGGTGAGTCGATTTATAGTCAGCAAGAAATGACTGGTGATAAACGCCAAGGCGCTATTAATGGCACTTTGTCGGTCATGTTACCGGTGTGGTTTGCTGTGATGAGTACGATGATTTTTTTCACACCATTCTTTTTTATTGGTGAGCGGCCGGAGGCTGCGACCATGGCAACGCCCGTCATTTTAGCGTTATTCTTTTCTTTATTCGAATCTCTATTACTATTGCCCTCGCACATTGCGAATACCCAGCAATCGCTATTAGCTCGTATGGACCTGGTGCGACTAAATCCAGCGATTGTCTCGCTTCGTCAGCAGCTGTCTCGACTTGAATCGGTTCGCCTTAACATTGCAGGCTCGATTCCACGATTTGCGTCTTCTTACTACAAGCAAACTTTATTATGGACCATAAGTTACAAGCGACTCACTTTATTGATCTTCGGGTTTTTCTTTTTATTTGCACTGGCCTCCATTAGGGGAGGCTGGCTACCGTTCAGTTTTTTCCCGCGTGTTACTTCAGACTATGTGACAGCGGAAGTCGTATTGCCAGAATCCAGCTCCTTTAGTCAGCTGATGTTAATTGCTGATCATGTTGAGGCCTCTGCTTATAGGCTCAAACAGGAGGTGAATGAAAAATATCAATACGAGTTGGTAAAAGGTGTCCATGTGGCCGCTTATGGATCTAAGGCACGTGTCACCGTGCTATTAGAGGACGGCAACGACCGCCCTGTTGGTTCAGATGTTTTGGCGCGAGATCTGCAACGATTGATTGGTGATTTACCTTTAGTCAAAGATCTCAATGTTGGTTTTACAATTTTCAATTTACCCAAGCCGATCGAATTTGTCATTCGGAGTAATGATCAGCAGCAGCTAGAGTTATTTTCGACCGCCTTGTCGAATAAAATGGCCAAAGTTGAGGGCGTTTATAATATTGGTACCTCATTGGACAGCCCCTCGACTGAAATTAATTTTCATTTAAAGCCAGAAGCTGCCAGTTTATCTGTCAGCTTGGCTGATGCGGTTAGTCAAGTTAGGCGAGCATTCTATGGTGAACAAGTTCAACGTATTCCCCGTCAGCGTGAAGACGTCAAAGTGTTAGTCCGCTATCCTAAACAAGACAGATCCTATGAAGAGCTGCTTGATGAAATGTATATTGCGACCAATTTAGGCGCTGAGAGTGCAGGGCGTTCGCAAGTCCCACTAAGCGCAGTGGTTGATACGGTTTACAGTGATGGTTTTAAAAAGATTGAACGGCTTGACCTGAAGCGGGTTGCTCGGGTATCCAGCGACGTTCATCGAGGTTTCAATGCTGGAGACATTATCAGTTCGCTTGAGCAAGGCACTATTGCTGACTTATTGATTCAGTATCCTGATGTCGATCTCAAGCTAGCGGGTGAAGAGCAAGAAAATATTGATTTTCTGAGTCAGGTGTTATTTTTTACTGTACTATCGATGTTGGGTATATTTGGCGTTATGGCGATTATGTTTCGCTCCTATTGGCAGCCTTTATTAGTTCTGACTGCAGTACCGTTTGGTTTTATGGGTGGCATTTTCGGCCATTTAATTGTTGGTGTCGGTTTAAGCATGTTTTCTATTCTAGGTATGATGGCTTGTGCTGGTGTGGTCGTAAATGACAATGTGGTTTTAATTGATCTGATAAATACGCTGAGGCGGTCTGGTTTTTCAGCTAAACGGGCGGTGTTAACCGGCGCTATTCAACGCTTCAGACCTATTGTATTAACATCGGTGACTACATTCCTAGGTTTGACGCCGATCTTACTTGAAACCAGTGTTCAAGCGCAGTTTCTCATTCCGATGGTGTCATCACTTTCATTTGGCGTGCTATTTGCGACATTTGTAACTCTTTTGTTTGTTCCCGCGCTTTATTTGGTCGGAGACGATATTCAATCAAGAGTTCGAAAACGACTGCAGTTACAAGATCCGCTGACGAATACTTGAGCACATTTTATGTTTTGTGAGGATGTCTCAATAACTTGCTTACAATTTCGCCATTTGAATGGCTATAATTACTGTATCATAATATTAAATTGTTAAAGAATTTTTGAAGTACGGCCTTAGTTAACACAGTGTGATTGGATATGAACCCCAATTTTTTAGACTTTGAACAACCCATTGCTGACCTTCAAGTTAAGATTGAAGAGCTGCGCTCCGTCGGAGCCGACAATGATCTTAATATTAGTGATGAGATCGCAAAGTTAACTGAAAAAAGCGCAAAGTTAACGGCCAAAATATATTCCTCACTGACTCCTTGGGATATTGTACGTGTCGCAAGACATCCGCAAAGACCTTATACCATGGACTATATCAATCTTGTTTTTGATGATTTTGACGAACTGCATGGCGATCGGCAGTTTGCTGATGATGCCGCTATTGTTGGTGGTTTAGCGCGTTTACAAGGTCAGTCAGTGATGGTTATCGGTCAAGAAAAAGGTCGTGCTGTCGCTGACAAAGTCAGTCGTAATTTTGGTATGCCAAGACCCGAAGGCTATCGAAAAGCCTTGCGTCTGATGGAAATGGCAGAGCGCTTTTCTTTGCCAGTTATTACTTTGATTGATACCCCTGGCGCTTATCCTGGCATTGATTCTGAAGAGCGGGGGATTTCTTATGCTATCGCTAAGAACCTGTCGGTCATGTCTTGTCTCAAAACGCCAATCATTTCTGTGGTGATTGGTGAGGGAAGCTCAGGCGGGGCTCTAGGTATTGGCGTGGGTGATAAGTTGGCCATGTTGCAGTACTCGACTTATTTTGTCATCTCGCCAGAGGGTTGCGCGAATATTATTTGGAAGACCTCTGACAAAGCCCCTGAAGCTGCCGAAGCCATGGGTCTAACATCAAAGGTACTTGAAGATCTTGGTATTGTGGATGATACGATTGATGAGCCTGAAGGCGGTGCACATCGTGACCCTGAATTAGCGGCTGTTCGTGTTAAAGAATTTCTTGTTAAACAGCTTGGCGAACTGTCGCAGCTTTCAATTGACGAACTGCTGGCGGTCCGTTACCAGCGATTAATGTCTTACGGTAATCCTTAGGTTGCCGGTCGGCGCTTAATAGCCCATTATGAAAAATCATTATGGTTGCATCAGAGTTTGATATTATGCATGACGATGCCTCCCTGTTTAGAGAGTTATTGGTTTACGAGCATTGGTATATTGGTTTTTCTGGCGGTTTAGATTCAACGGCTTTACTCTTTGCTTGCGCTGAGTTCCTTTCCCATCAAACAGACACAGCGATTCCAAGTCTAACGGCGATACATATTAATCATCAAATTGATTCAGCTAGCGATAAATGGCAAGCCCATTGCGAGGCTTTTTGCGCTAAGCTAGGTATTGCATTTATTACTCAAAAGATTACCGTTGAAGCAGCTAATAAGGGCCTAGAGGCAGGCGCTAGAGAGGGTCGTTATAAGGCCTTTGAAGAGTTAATATCATCAGCTGATAGCCATTCAAGCGTGTTACTGCTAGGTCATCATGGCGATGATCAAGCCGAAACCCTATTGTTACGATTGATGCGCGGCAGCGGTTTGCGCGGTGCTGCTGGTATACCACGAAGTCGTAGTTTGGGCGACTCAGGTATTGATTTGCTACGGCCATTGCTGACGCAACCTAAGAGCAAACTGCAACAGTATGTTATCGAGCATGACCTCGAATACCTTGATGATCCCTCCAACCAGAACCTCCGCTTTGATCGTAATTATATGCGGCACAAGATTTTGCCGTCTTTGATTTCAAGATGGCCTAAAGCGGTAGAGGTTTTAACGCGGTTTGTTGAGCATCTAAGAGCTGAGCTTGAACTCCTTGATGATTTAGCTGCTATTGATCTATCCTCTGCAGCTCGTTCTGAGCATCCCTATGGCGAAAGTATTTCCTTGATTCTCTGTGGCCAATTGACTGTTCGACGGCGTTCTAATTTACTGCGTTATTGGCTGCTTAAGAATGGTTTGCAGATGCCATCGACAGCATTAATGAGCCAGATCAATGGTTTAATTACCACCAGTAGTGTTGACGGCCATATTGAGATCGCTCACTGTAAGCTCTGTATTTATCGTAATCGACTTTATCTAATCAAAAGCCATCAGCTTACACAACTGGCTCAATGCTTAGAAGCCAAATACGACTGGTCGTTGACTAAGCCCTTGGCCGCAGTGGAACTCTCTCGCTTAACAGCATTCTATAGTTCATCCCGCAGCAACTTACTGATCGAGGGCGACTACTGGGTATCTAATCGCGCACACAGTTCAAAAGTACGTTATAAGGGTATTAACCGAAGTTTAAAGAATATTTTTCAAGAGCACGGTGTACCTATCTGGTTGCGAGACAGTTATCCCATTGTTTATTCCACTGATCGTATTGCTGCTATCCCTGGCATACTTGTGGCTGATGACTTTGTTTCGCCAGATGGTTACCTACTCAGTTGGTCTTGGTAGTGATTGATATCATTTTTGAAGACGATGATTTATTGTTTGTTGAAAAACCTGCCAATCTTCTTAGTGTCCCGGGTAAGGGGCCAGCGGGAAAGCACTGCTTAAGTGCCATTTTGCAACAGCGTTATGAAACCTTAAAAGTGGTACACCGACTTGATATGGCTACCTCAGGTCTAATGGTGTTTGCAAAAAATCACCCCACTCAAAAGGCGATTAACGCGCAGTTCGAACAGCGCCAAGTGGATAAAAGTTATATTGCCGTTGTTGACGGAAAAATTGATGCGTCAGGTTCTGTCGATTTACCTTTGATAACAGATTGGCCTAATCGACCCAAACAAAAGGTTTGCCATCAGCAAGGTCGAAAATCGTTAACTTATTACCAGCCAATTACTTACAATGAAGATAATAACAGCACTCGGCTTTTACTACTGCCTAAGACAGGCCGCTCTCATCAGCTTCGCGTGCACATGATGGCGTTAGGACATGCTATTTTGGGTGATGAGTTTTATGCTGGCGCTTCGGCTTTTGAGAAAAGCGCTCGCTTACTCTTGCATGCCCATAACTTAACCCTATCGCACCCCGTGACCGGACAACAACTGTCAATTTCGTCTGAGGTACCATTTTAGCTGCTTTAAAGACTGATTATTTTTTGCATGGAGCTTTTGTTAGACTTTTCGGGCAGTTTTTTTGGTTTAATTAACTCATTCTTGAATGATGTGAAATTGATGAGGATTATATTATGGCCAAATGCAGAGTTGTCGACATGCAATTTTTTGACACCGCCCCTAAAGTATTTACCAATGAGCTAGAATTAAATGTTAGCGCTGAAACAGTCTTCGCCTCATTTCAGCGGGCTGACGATTGGCCATTGTGGGTTGATTCAATTGGTGGCGTTGAGTGGACCACGCCAGCGCCGTTTGGTATCGGAACGACGCGACGCGTCACCTTTACCAATAATAAATTTGCTGATGAGTTATTTATTGCTTGGCAAGAAAATAAGCAGATGGCGTTTTGCTTCACTGAGACTGACCAGCCCGGTACCAATGCCTTTGCCGAAGATTATCAGTTAACTGAATTGGCCAATGGCCACTGTAAACTTGTGTGGCGAGTTGCCTTTGATCCAGCGGGTATTAGTAAATTAGTTTTCTTGTTATTTGGTTTTGCTGTTAATAAAGTTTTCAAAACAGCACTGGCTGAATTTAAAGTTTTCATTGAGCAGCAATAATTAAGATAGAGTAAGCGCTATGATTGAATTCGAAAATAAAGTGGCCGTTGTAACTGGTGCGGCTAGCGGTATTGGTTTGGCTATGGCCAGAGAGTTTTACCAACAAGGTATGCGTGTGGTTATGGCAGATATTGAGCATCACGCTTTGACTGTAGCGGCCACGAGTCTAAATGATTCGGCAAGAGTGCTTGCTGTGGTTACCGATGTCAGTGATCCTAAAGCTGTCGATGCGTTGGCTGATTCTGCTTTTGAATCGTTTGGTGGCGTTCATATCGTTTGTAATAATGCCGGTGTGTTCGTCGGTGGTGCTAGCTGGGAGTGTTCTGATGCTGATTACCGCTGGTTGATTGATGTCAATGTTATGGGTATTGCCAATGGTATCCGTAGTTTTGTGCCAAGAATGATCGCAGCAGGTGAAGAGGGCCATATTGTCAATACCGCTTCAATGGCAGCCATGACTACCATGCCATTTTCCTCTGTTTACTGCATGAGTAAAGCTGCTGCGCTCTCCTTGAGTGAGTGTTTGTATAAAGAACTTGAGGCTGTAGCCCCTCAGTTAGGCGTCTCTGTTTTATGTCCGGAACTGATAAATACGGGCCTAGCTTCGGCGCAGCGTAATCGTCCCGATCACTATTCTCAACAAGGTGACTTAACTGAGACTGAAATGAGTAAAATGACTGAGCAGGCAATTTCTGAAGGGATAGCCAGCGGCATTAATCCAGCGGTTATGGCTGAGCGAGTGCTGCAAGGGATTAAA
>PBSZ01000009.1 GCA_002726445.1 Cellvibrionales bacterium
ACATTGCTGTGCTCAGGATGCACCGTGCTGGGTAAAATAATATCGGCGCGACTGGTGGTTTCATTGATATAAATATCCAAACAGACCATAAAATCCAAGGTATCCATGGCCTCGCGAATTTTATCACCCCGTGGTACCGACAAAACAGGATTGCCACAAATAGTTAGTAAGCCACGCACCTCATTGCCGGGCGCAGTAATCTCCTCAGCCATTAACGAGGCGGGTAATTCACCGCAGGTTTCAGGCACGCCGCGCACTTTCGAGTGCCAGCGACCGTAAGGTTTCACGTCACCATCGACACCGGGCCCAGATCCACCGGTAGGCGCTGCGGCAAACATCATGCCGCCTTCTTGATCGAGCTTACCATTAAGAATACTGATCACCATGAGCATCCAGTGCGAGGCCAAACCAAACTCTTGGGTACAGAGACCAATTCGACCGTACAGCGAGGCTTTTGGGGTTGCTGTATAGTCAGCCACAAGTTGCCGAGTCACCGCCGCACTAACGCCCGTCACTGCAGCGGTGCTTTCAGGCGTAAACTGGCTTACCGCATCACGCAAGGCGTCAACATTATCGACATAGTCAGCAAGATGCGCTAAATCAATTTTATCTTCGTCAAACAACACCTGTGCAAAGGCCATTAAGAAATAGGCGTCAGTGCCAGGCTTAATGAAAATATGCTGATCGGCGGCATCGGCGGTTTCAGTGCGGCGTGGATCTATGACCACACACTTACCGCCACGATCACGAATCGTTTTCATCGCGTCTTTAACGTTGGGTCTACCTAATAAACTGCCCTGAGAAACCACCGGATTTGCGCCCATACAAATCATCAATTCAGTACGCTCCAAATCGGGCACAGGGAACAGCCACTCATGACCGATTAAACCCCAACAGACCAGCTGCTGGGGATGTTGGTCAACGGTTCCGGCCGAGAAGAACCGTTCGGTGCCAATCGATGCCATTAATGACTGCAGGTAAATACCTGCGGCAAAATCATGACCCAGTGGATTACCCACATACATCGATAAAGCATCTTTGCCGTATTGATCGCGAATATAAGTGAACTTTTCGGCGATGGTGTCCAGCGCCTCGTCCCAAGAAATTGCCTCCCAACCGTTGGCCGTTTTCTTTACCGGATGCCGTAAGCGTTCGCCGTCTTCATAAATATAATTAAAGGCCTGTGATTTCGCGCAGACGTAGCCCTTGGAGCGATGATCGTCAGGGTCGCCCTTAATTGAAATGATTTTTTGTTCGTCACGATCGACTTCCATCACTAAACCACAGCAGGCCTCACAAGTAGGACAAATACGACGTAAGGTTTCTATATTATTTTGGCTATCGAGGCTTGGCATGAATCTCTCCCGCTGATTATTCCGAATGGCTTAGCGTTTTAAAAGATGAATAGTATGCACATTATTTTAGGCTAAGATTAGCCGCACCAGCCTTGATATTCAATTACTTAGCTTAAAAGTGGGTTACAGCTAGGTAACTTATAGCAATATGTAACATGCTCGGCCAACGACCGTAACCCCTAAGTCAAGCACAAGGCAGGGAATAGTGATCAATGAGCGGTTTACAAAGCCGTTTAGTCGACGGTAACACTATCGATAATACCGAGTGAACGATCAATTTTAAGCTGTTTAAAATCAAATAGATCACTATCAGCTAATTGTGAAGGAGCCACATTACTGATGGCACTAAAAATACTTTCGATACGCCCGGGAAATTGTTTATGCCATTCATTCAGCATATTTTTAATCGCTTGGCGCTGTAAGTTGTCTTGGCTACCACAAAGATTACAGGGAATAATAGGAAAAGCCTTGTAATCGGCATAACGCTGTAAATCAGCTTCTTTGCAATAAGCCATGGGGCGAATAACGATATTTCGTTTGTCGTCACTCAACAGCTTGGGCGGCATCGCTTTTAGCGCACCACCGTGAAATAAATTTAAAAATAAGGTTTCAATAATGTCATCACGGTGATGACCTAAGGCGATTTTATTCGCCCCTATCGACTCGGCAAAGCCGTATAAATTACCGCGCCGCAAACGCGAGCACAAACCGCAGGTGGTTTTCCCCTCAGGAATAACCGATTTGACGATACTGTAAGTATCTTTTTCTAAAATATGAAACGGCACGCCAATTTTCTCAAGATAGTCAGGAAGAATATGCTCAGGATAACCGGGTTGTTTTTGGTCGAGATTAACCGCAATAATTTCAAAATTGACCGGCGCGCTGCGCTGTAAATTTGAAAGAATATCGAGCATGGCGTAAGAATCTTTTCCTCCCGATACACACACCATAACTTTATCGCCGTCTTCAATCATAGTGAAATCTTCGATAGCTCGGCCAACATTACGACGAAGACGCTTGTGCAACTTATTGAAATCCAGCCGCTGCTTTGGCAACATTTCTTCAGTTAAGCGTTTAAAAATAGGATCACAGACTTGATCAGCCATCGGTTCCGTGGCAGAGAATTCTCTAGCGGTTAATGGACTGGCTTTATCGTGCATAAATAACTTTTTAATATCTTTAGGGTTTGGGTTAACCGCTCGACCATGACTTTGAGCTTGTTTATTGTAAGGGAATGAGACAAAAGCCTAAAGCACTTGAGGGCAAAAAATCACCAAGGCTAAAAAAATACCCTTTATTTATCTGATGAACACAGATGTTATAGATTTTACTGCCCAGCACGCATAGAATAGCGCACGCTGAAGTGCTTCTCGACTTATTTGCCAGTTTTTCTACTGCCGCCGCAGAAGCCCATTACTAACCACTATAGACTCGCCGATCACAAGGCATTCAAAAACAGGATATTCACAATGAAACCAGCTGTTAACGTCACAGTCACCGGTGCTGCCGGCCAAATTAGCTACGGGCTATTATTCCGTATCGCATCAGGCGCCATGCTAGGTGACGATCAGCCTGTTAGATTGCAATTACTCGAAATCACCCCCGCTTTAGACGCCTTAAAAGGTGTTGCTATGGAGCTGGATGACTGCGCGTTTCCCCTGTTACAAGCCATTGTTTGCACTGATGATGCCAATGTTGCTTTTAAAGATACCGACTATGCTTTATTGGTAGGTGCTAGACCTCGAGGCCCAGGCATGGAACGTAAGGACTTGCTCGAAGCCAATGCGGCGATCTTTTCAGCCCAAGGTAAAGCCATTAATGCCGTCGCCAGCCGAAATATCAAAGTGTTAGTGGTCGGCAATCCCGCCAATACTAACGCCTTAATTGCCCAACGTAATGCACCCGATATTGACCCACGCAATTTTACCGCCATGACACGGTTAGACCACAATCGGGCGATGACACAGCTGGCTCAGAAAACTGACAACCCTGTTACTGCTATCACTCACATGACCATCTGGGGCAATCACTCGGCCACCCAATACCCTGATCTGTTTCACGCCAAGGTCAACGGCACAGCCGCCACTGACTTAATTGACCAAGCGTGGTATGAAGAAACTTTTATCCCTGAAGTGCAGCAACGTGGCGCGGCTATCATTGCTGCTCGCGGTGCATCGAGCGCAGCGTCTGCCGCTAACGCTGCCATTGATCATATGCGCACTTGGGCGCTGGGCAGTCCTGCCAATGATTGGGTCAGCATGGGTATTTACAGTGATGGTAGTTACGGAATTGCCGAAGGTTTAATCTACTCTTTCCCGGTTACCTGCAATAACGGCGACTGGAGCATTGTACAAGGTTTAGAGATTGATGCCTTCAGCCAAGCCAAAATGGATGCTACCGAGCAAGAACTCACCGAAGAACGCGATGCCGTTCAGCATTTACTGCCCTAAGCCAAGTCAGTAATATGATCATAAAAAAGGCCGCTCATTGAGCGGCCTTTTTTGTTCAAGTAATTCAACGCTCAGCTAGCTAAAGATCAAATATAAGCATTGCTACGATCGCTGTGATCGGTCATATCTCTGACCCCTGCCAGCTGAGGCAATTTCTCCATTAAGGTTTTTTCAACCCCCTCTTTTAAGGTCATCTCGACTGAACCACAGCCCTGACAACCGCCACCAAATTGCAGTACGGCGTAATTTTCATCGTCAATCTTCATTAACGAAACCTCGCCCCCGTGCGACGCTAAAGACGGATTGATCTCAGTATAAAGCAAATAGTTAACTTGATCTTCAAGCGGGCTGTCATCATCGACTTGGGGCATTTTAGAATTAGGCGCTTTAATGGTTAACTGCCCGCCCATGCGATCAGCAGCATAGTCAACCTTCGCTTCTTCTAAATACTGCCAACTTTGCTGGTCAAAATATGCCTTAAAGCCGGCGTATTCACGAATAATATTGTCATCACTCAAATCATCGGCCCGACCATAGGCGATGCAGGTTTCAGCTCTAGGCGTGCCGGGGTCATTGATGAAGATCCGAATACCCACCACATCATCTTCCTGCTTTTCTAATAAGCCTTTCAAGTATTCTTGTGCACTGTCAGACAGGTCTATTTCAATAAAATCAGTCGGTGAAGATCGCTGTTTATCAGCGGCGCTATCTTTATTGTCTTTGGGCGGCGATTCGGCCATAGTGGTTACCCTCTCGTCATTTTACAAATTTGTTCCTATTCTAGTCGAAAGCGGATCGCTACGCGATAGACTTTCATGAATTTAAAAACCATTAAGCCCACTACCGCGTAACTAAAGTACTGTAAATTATCACTCATGAGTGACTTGGCCCTTAATAGTTACAAATTAAGCCCTTAACTGCACGTAATAGCGTAAAACTTGGTAGAATAAACGGCCGAAAATGGCCATCCAGCATTCAGGTTAGTATTTGTAAAATGTCAGAAAAAACGCTTCAATCTCCGGCTCATACCGCGCAAGCGCGTACTACAGCTTTAAAACAAGCGTTGGCTAAACGTATCTTAGTGATCGATGGCGCCATGGGTTCCATGATCCAGACCTATGATTTACAAGAGGCCGATTACCGCGGTGAGCGTTTTGCCGACTATGCTAAAGACCTCAAAGGCAACAATGATTTACTTTGTTTAACGAAACCTGAAGTCATTAAGGAGATTCACCGCGCTTATCTTGATGCCGGCGCTGACATTCTTGAAACGAATACCTTTAATGGTACTCGCGTCGCGCAAGGTGACTACTCGCTCGAATCAGTTGCGGCCGAGATTAATCTTGCTGGCGCGCGACTGGCCAGAGAAGTTGCTGATCAACACACGGCTGAGAACCCAGATCAACCCCGATTTGTCGCCGGTGTTTTAGGCCCAACCCCACGCACGGCGTCTATTTCACCCGATGTGAATGATCCCAGCGCGAGAAATATTGAATTTGATGACTTAGTCGCCGATTACACTGAGGCAACCGAAAACCTCATTGCCGGTGAAGTTGACTTACTGCTAATTGAAACAATTTTCGACACGCTTAATGCCAAGGCCGCTATTTACGCAGTAAAAGCATTTTTCAATGCACAACCCGAAAAAACTGTGCCGATTATGATTTCAGTGACCTTCCCTGACATGAGTGGTCGGCTATTATCAGGCCAGACGCCGGCGGCTTTTTGGAACTCTATCGCGCACGCCGAACCCTTAATAGTGGGTGTTAACTGCGGTCGCCGATTTAAAGAAATTCGACCCTTCGTCGAAGAGCTTGCGAATAATGCAAACTGCTATCTCAGCGGTCACTTTAATGCAGGCTTACCCAATGCCTTTGGCGAGTACGATGAAACACCAAACGATATGTTTGATGATTTAAACGAGTTTGCTGAGCGTGGATTTTTAAACGCCGTTGGCGGTTGCTGTGGCACTACGCCTGAACACATTGCAACGATTGCTAAAGTCGCCGTTCATAATCCACCCCGCCCCATTCCCGATTTAGCCGTCAACTGCCGACTCAGCGGACTTGAACCTTTTAACATTGGCGCCGACAGTTTATTTGTCAATGTCGGCGAGCGCTGCAATGTTACTGGCTCAGCGCGATTCAAAAAACTGATCATAAACGAGGATTACGACACCGCCTTAGATGTCGCCCGACAACAAGTCGAAAATGGCGCGCAAATCATTGACATCAATATGGATGAGGGCATGCTCGACGCCTTATTCGCAATGAAGAAGTTCTTAAACTTAGTGGCCTCTGAACCCGAAATCAGTCGGGTGCCAATCATGATCGATTCCTCTAAGTGGGAGGTCATCGAAACCGGTCTCAAGTGCGTGCAAGGTAAAGCCATCGTTAACTCGATTAGCATGAAAGAAGGTGAAGAAGAGTTTTTAGCCAAGGCGCGACTGTGTAAAGACTACGGTGCTGCCGTAGTGGTGATGGCCTTTGACGAACAAGGCCAAGCGGATACCTTAGCCAGAAAAATAGAAATCTGTGAAGCATCTTATCGGTTGCTGGTTGATAAAGCCCAATTCAACCCAGAAGATATTATTTTCGACCCCAATATTTTTGCCGTAGCAACAGGCATCGAAGAACATAATAACTATGCCGTTGACTTCATCGAAGCCACGCGTTGGATCAAACAACACCTAACCCATGCTAAAGTTTCTGGCGGAGTCAGCAACGTGTCGTTTTCTTTTCGCGGCAACAACACTGTTCGCGAGGCGATTCACTCAGTCTTTTTATACCACGCGATTAAGGCCGGTATGGATATGGGTATTGTCAACGCTTCACAGTTGGCGATTTATGACGATTTACCTGCCGAGCTAAAAACCCACGTAGAAGACGTCATTTTAAATCGTCGTGACGACAGCACCGAACGACTACTGGACATTGCTGACAAATATAAAGATGACGGCGCAAGTGAAACGAAAAATGAAAACCCTGCTTGGCGCGAAGACAATGTTAGGAAGCGTCTTGAATACTCTTTAGTCAAGGGAATCAACACCTATATCGTTGAAGACGCCGAAGAAGCTAGGCAGCAATTTGACCGCCCCATTGAGGTAATTGAAGGGCCGTTAATGGACGGCATGAATGTGGTCGGCGACCTGTTTGGCGAAGGTAAAATGTTTTTACCACAAGTGGTTAAAAGCGCTCGAGTCATGAAACAGGCGGTGAGCTATTTACAGCCTTACATCGAGGCTGAAAAAACGGAAGGGCAAAAAACCAACGGCAAGATATTAATGGCCACGGTGAAAGGTGACGTGCATGACATTGGCAAAAATATTGTCGGTGTAGTCCTACAGTGCAATAATTTTGAAGTAATCGACATGGGCGTCATGGTAGCTTGTGAAGATATCTTAAACAAAGCCCGCGAGGAGAAGGTTGACGTCATTGGTCTAAGCGGCTTGATCACTCCCTCTCTAGATGAAATGGTGTATGTTGCCAAAGAAATGCAACGGCAAGACTTTCACGTGCCGCTGTTAATTGGTGGCGCAACCACCTCTAAAGCACACACCGCGGTAAAAATTGATCAAAACTTTTCTAATGATCAAGTTATTTATGTGCCTGATGCGTCCCGCAGTGTCGCCGTTGCTACCAAACTGATTAGTGCTGAATTAAAAAGTGAGTTTATCGCCCAAACACAAGATGATTACGAAAAAATTCGGCTTCGACATGCCAATCGAAAACCAAAGTCAGCGCCTTTAAGCTATTCAGCCGCTATCGCGAATAAAGCGCAGTTAAACTGGCAAGACTATACCCCGCCCGTTCCGACCATTATCGAGCGTCAGATCTTAACCGACTATCCGATCAGCTCCTTAATTGACAATATTGATTGGACACCGTTTTTTATTACCTGGGATTTAGCCGGAAAATATCCCCGCATCTTAACTGACGAGGTCGTTGGTGAGGCGGCCACTAGCCTGTTCAATGATGCCCAAGCCATGCTTAAACGTATTGTCGACGAGCAATTGCTAGAGGCTCGCGCGGTGTTTCAGTTTTGGCCCGCGAATCAAATTAATGACGATGATATTGTCGTCTACAAAGATCAAGATCGCAGTGAAGAACTGGCTCGCTTACATCATATCCGCCAACAAACTCAGAAACCCAACAAAAAGCCGAACCTATCTTTAGCTGATTTTATTGCGCCTCATGACAGCAACAAGACTGATTATGTTGGCGGTTTTGTGGTGACTACTGGCATCAATGCAGAAAAACTCGCAAAGGGGTTTGAAGCGGAGGGTGACGATTATAACAGCATTATGATCAAGGCCTTGGCTGATCGACTCGCCGAAGCCTTTGCTGAACATTTACACCAACGTGTCAGAACTGAATTTTGGGGCTATGTCGACGCTGAAACGTTTAGTAATGAAGAGTTGATTAAAGAGCGCTATCAAGGTATTCGCCCAGCGCCCGGCTTCCCTGCCTGCCCTGACCATACTGAAAAAGCAACCTTATTTTCATTACTCGATGCAGAGGCGTCTATCGGCGTGTCGTTAACCGAGCATTATGCAATGACACCTGCTGCCTCGGTCAGTGGTTTTTATTTTTCACATCCCGAAGCACAATATTTTGGTACCGGTAAAATCGCTGACGATCAACTGCAAAGCCTTGCAGAGCGAAAACATAAATCAACCGAAGAAATGACCCGCTGGCTTCAACCTATTTTGGAGTAACAATGGACAACTCGCCACAGGAGCAAGCAGACTCAGCCACAGAACAAGAAAAAAATAATACGGATGAAAAACTACCTTTAAAGCACATTATCATCAGTGTGCTTGCTGCGGCGATTGGCGTTCAAAGTAAAAGGAATCAAGAAAAAGATTTTACCGCTAAGGGCAGTATTGTTACTTACATAGTGGCAGGAATTATTTTTACCGTGGTCTTTGTTATCACGGTCATCGCCGTCGTTAAGAGTGTTTTAACCCATACCGGCATATAATAAACCCTTTAGGCCATTACAGACCCATCAACCAGTGCATAGCAACTGCCCAGGCTAAAAATACCAGTGCCACTGAGCACCACATATCGACTTGGCTGTCGCCGTCGCGCTCTAATTCTCTTTGTTGTTCAGGATTATTATCTGATTCGTACATCACATTCCTCATTCGAGCATTTTACCGGCGGTCAATCAGCCTATTAAGCCTGACCACCCTTTTGTTAAAGGGATTATTTTAACCGGTATCTTCGCGCTTTAAACCCTAAATTACGCCTAAAAATGCCTATCTACCGGCAATCGTGGTCATTCAACCTGAAATAACGATATTGCTAACCGTTTAACAGGTATAAGCTATTAATATTGTTGTTATTAATCGATTTTTGTCATATAAAGGGCGCATAAAATGACAAGGACATCTTCGTTAGCCTAACAGATAACCGAGTATTCAACTTAGTCTATGTATCAATACGACCACTACGATCGCCAAGTTATCAAAGAGCGAGTTGATCAATATCGCAATCAAACACAGCGCTTTCTAGCGGGCGAGATCAGTGAAGCAGAATTCCTGCCACTGCGATTGCAAAATGGCCTCTATGTACAGCGTCTGGCACCGATGCTCAGAGTTGCCGTGCCCTATGGCCTTTATAATACGGCCCAAATGCGCAAGCTGGCCGCCATTACGCGCGACTACGATAAGGGCTATATCCACGTTTCTACTCGCCAGAATTTTCAACTGAACTGGCCCCGACTGGAAGACGTGCCCGACATTTTAGATGAACTCGCGTCAGTCGATATGCACGCGGTACAAACCAGCGGCAACTGTATTCGTAACACTACCACTGACCAATATGCAGGTGTCGCCGTCGATGAAATTGAAGACCCGCGACCGTGGTGCGAGCTGATTCGGCAATGGTCAACATTTCATCCCGAGTTTGCCTTATTACCCAGAAAATTTAAAATCGCTGTCTGCGCCACTGAGGAAGATCGAGCCGCATTTAAATTTCATGATATTGGCGTTGAATTAATTCATAACGATGCGGGCGAAACCGCATTCAACATTCATGTCGGTGGCGGCCTCGGCAGAACACCTGTGATCAGCCAATTGATTAAGCCTAATTTAGCTTGGCCGCATTTAATCACCTATCTTGAAGCGGTACTGCGCGTCTACAATCAATTAGGTCGACGCGATAATAAATATAAAGCCAGAATAAAAATACTGGTTAAAGCGATGGGCGCTGAAGCTTTTGCTGCGCGTGTCGATCAAGAATGGCAATTTATAAAAGATAACGACAACACACTCAATATCGAGGCAGTCGATCGCGTCAAAGCCTTTTTTATTCCCCATGACTATCAATCAGTGGACGATCAAGTCAGTAATGAGCGATTACAATCGCAGCGATTAGAATCGACCGCATTCAATCGTTGGCTGGACAAAAATGTGCAGCCGCACAAACAACCGGGCTATGCCATTGTTAACTTGGCGCTAAAACCGACCGGCATCGCACCCGGCGATATTAGTGATTATCAAATGGAGGCGATCGCCGATCTCGCAGACCGCTTCTCTGGCGGACTGTTGCGCAACACCCATCATCAGAATATTGTATTAGCCGATGTTAAAAAAGACGACCTATTTGAACTTTGGCAATGCTGTGAATCGCTTGCCATTGCGACACCTAACTTGGGTTATTTATCCGATCCAATCTGCTGCCCCGGCGGTGACTACTGTGCACTGGCAAACGCCAAATCGATTCCTATTGCCGAGGCCGTGCAACGCCAGTTTGATGACCTCGACTACCTCTATGACTTAGGCCCCATCGACCTCAATATATCGGGCTGTATGAATGCCTGCGGTCATCACCATGTTGGCCATATTGGTATTTTAGGCGTCGACAAAAAAGGCAAGGAATTCTACCAAATCTCGCTGGGCGGCAATATGAGTCGAGAGGCCTCAATTGGAAAAATATTAGGCCCCTCTTTCTCTTCGGAAGAAATTCCCGAAGTGATTCAAAAAATACTCGACGTCTATGTGAATAAAAGAACCGATGAGGAGCCGTTTATTGATACCTACCGTCGATTAGGCATCGCTCCGTTTAAGGAATATGTCTATGCTGGATAATGCCGCCCTGTTAATTAAAGACCAACAGCTCAGTGACAATCATTGGCAACTAATCGATAAAGAGCAAGTCATCGATCTTAGCAGCGTAGCTGACAGTGACCACATTATTTTACCTTTCGCGCACTGGCAAGAGAATCAACCCATGGTTTTAGGCAAGGCGAATATAGGCCTGTGGCTAGACAGTGATGAGTCGGCTGAGCCACTGGCTTCGGTCTGCCATGATGTTCCCCTCATTGCGATTAACTTTCCCGTTTTTTCTGATGGTCGAGGCTATTCATACGCACGAACATTACGCGATCATTTTGCTTACCGCGGAGAAATTCGCGCCATCGGCGATGTCTTGCCTGATCAAATGTACTTTTATCAGCGCTGCGGATTTAATAGCTTCTTACTGCGAAGCGATGTCAACCCAGAGACAGCCATTAACTGCCTAAATGACTTTTCTCTCAGCTACCAAGCAGGCAGTGATCAGCGCACACCAATTTTTCATCAGCGCTAGGCGTATATTCACCAACCGTCGGCGATAGCATCCGTCTGTATAGATTGCTGCTATTAATGGCTCTTCTAAACAATATTTTTCGGCGTTATTGTTCGATGTTATTGTTCAACGTTTTGTCCAATAAAAAATAAGCCTCTTGATGGCCGAGGCCAATTCGGGCATAGTTGCTTGATGGAACCTGACTCACTTATATTCTCATTTTTTTTAATCTTCAGCGGTGCTGCGGTACTGGCCTCTATTGCTTTGTATACGCGGCAACCGTTAATTATCGCCTATATTTTATTAGGTGCGATGATCGGCCCCTACGGACTTGAGCTCGTCAGTGATATCGAACTTTTAGAGGAAAGCGGCCATATTGGAATAATATTCTTATTGTTTTTACTTGGTCTTGATATGCAGCCTAAGGCGCTATTTGCAGTTGCTAAAAAGGCCACCTTAGTCGCCCTACTCAGTGCCTTGATATTTGCAGCCATTGGCTTTGGTATCGCTTATAGCTTCCACTTTAGCCTAATAGAATCGTTGATTATTGGCGCCGCTATGATGTTTTCTAGCACCATCATCAGTATAAAATTACTTCCGACCACGGTGCTTCACCATCGTCATACCGGTGAATTAATCATAGGCCTATTGCTGCTGCAAGATTTATTGGCGATCTTCGTACTCATCATTTTGCTGAGCAGCGATGCTGGGCAGTTGAATATTGAACTGATTGTCAAGGCATTGATTGGCTTGCCGGCACTTGCCTTAGCGGCTTATTTAGCAGTCAAATACTTACTCTTAGCACTCATCAATCGCTTCGATCGATTTCAGGAATACATTTTCCTACTCGCTATCGGTTGGTGCCTGGGCATGGCCGAGGCGGCGACCGCACTGGGTTTATCTGCCGAAATAGGCGCTTTTATTGCCGGTATTACCTTGGCGACCAGCCCGATATCACAGTTCATTGCCATCAACCTAAAGCCGCTTAGAGATTTCTTTTTAATATTATTTTTCTTTGCCCTAGGCGCCCAATTCAACTTGAATTTACTGGCTAATATCATTTTTCCCGCCACCTTACTGGCCGTAATCATGACAGCGGTTAAGCCGGTGGTATTTCGGCTCTTATTACAAGGCATGGATGAACATCGAGACTTAGCCTGGAGCGTCGGCTTTAGACTTGGGCAAAACAGTGAGTTTTCCTTATTAATTGCCTATGTGGCGACCAGCGCATTATTGATTGGCGATGACGCTTCTCACCTAATCCAAGCCACGGCTATTTTAACTTTCATCCTCTCAACCTATATTGTGATCTTTAACTTTCCCACGCCCATTGCACCCAACGACAAACTCAGGCGCGACTAAATAGCTAAGACAAAGTGATGCAAATTAATTTAATCGCTTAAACCGTTTTTGACGACGATAGGGAAAAACATCGGTTACATAACCGCCGTGTATTTTTTTCTGCAAGCCTTGCCAAAATTGATAATCGTAGATGTCGGCATGCAGCTGATTAAATACCCGCTTCGCCTTAGGATTACCGGTAAAAAATAACCTGAATTCCTCAGGAAAAATATCATTTTCTTTAACATCAAACCATGCCCCTGAAGCCATTTCTTGCTCTTCATTCATCGGCTGGGGAATCTTCCTAAAATTGCATTCAGACAATAGACAAATCTCATCGTAATCATAAAAAACTACACGCCCATGACGGGTGACGCCAAAGTTTTTAAGCAACATATCGCCAGGGAAAATATTCGCTGCTGCCAGTTGCTTAATTGCGTTGCCATATTCATCAATCGCACCATAAGTACTGGCATCGTCTGCATTAGGCAGATACAAATTCAATGGCGTCATTTTTCTTTCAACATAGACATGCTTTAGGATGAGAGCATTGCCTGAAATTTCAAACATTGAAGGCACTTCTTTGTATAGCTCAGCCATCAACTCGTCCGAAAAACGTCGCTTATCAAATGCTAAATGTTTAAATTCATAAATGTCCGCCATTCGCCCTGCTCGATCAGAGCTTTTAACCATACTGTATTTTTGCTCGACCTGCTTACGAGTCATATCTTTAGGCGGGGTAAACCGGTCCTTTATCACTTTATACACGTAATCAAAATCAGGTAGCGTAAACACTAGCATCACCATACCTTTAATACCTGGCGCGGACGCGTACTGCTGCTCAATCGGAAGCTGTTTAGTGTAAGAGGCAACGTATTGATAAAACGCGGTCTTACCATGCTTAGCGAAGCCAATTGCAGTAAACAATTCAAACACTTCTTTATGAGGCATCATCCTTTTTAAAATGGCAACGTACTTAGCCGGAATCGGAGCATCAACCATAAAATATGAGCGCGTAAAACTAAAAATCATACTGATTTCATCGCTTCCTAGCACTACAGCATCGACATAGACCTGGCCTTTTTCATTGTGCATGAACGGCAAAGCGACCGGAATAATTTCATCGGGCAAATCAATATAACCAATCAAATAAGCCCCTTTATTCCTAAAAAAGACAGATTCGAAAATCTTTACTGATATATCGCCATCATCTGGCCGAATACCCGCAAAGAACTCTTGAACACGGTCGACAATCTGATCGACATCGCGATCAATATCTTCATAATCAATTTGAAATTTAAAATGTTGCAGCATGGTTTTCATCACCTGCTGTAAACTCTTTTGAAAAGAAAATTCTATCAATACCTCATCGGCATTAATGGCTTTGGCATCTAGGTATTCGACGCCAGCAAAAACCGTATTACTGCGTATCGCAACATGACCAAAAACACGACTAAACACAGAGTTAAAAAACGATTCAGCTATTAATTTATTGGGATGTGCTTTGATCATTTCGGCATAGCGGATCTTAACCGCCTGCCAACTGTTTATATTGTCTAGAGCATCGTCCGCTAAAACTTTACATTGTTGCTCAATATCCCCTATTTTTTGCTTATAGACAGTCAATCGTAGCCGCATCGCTGCATGTACTTCATGCCACTGCGCCTGCTCAAATCGCGCCTGTGCGCCTAGCGTTACCTCCATGAAGTCGGCCATCATGGCTTCAAAACCTTCAAGAATCGTGGCAGCAATCGTTTCGTTGATATTCATAGAACATTGACTTCAGTTAATAACATAAACAAGACCTCTCGCAGTCATGCCTAAGATAAATCGTCATCATGAGAAAAGCCATCGTTTTAACCTAATAAATCATGATCTGAGACCAGTATGCCTGTCTGGTCGGCATAGAAATAAGCACCTGGTGTGAAGGTGACGCCAGCAAAACTCACCGATACATTGAGCTCACCTTGGCCGGCCTTTACGGTTTTTTTAGGGATTGAGGCCAGCGCCATCACGACCAATGGCATTGAGCTAATGAGCTCAACATCACGAATACAGCCATTAATTAAAATCGCTGACCAAGCATTATCAACTGCCGCTGCCGCGAGCTGGTCACCTAACAGCGAACAGCGCATAGACGCACTCCCATCGACGACTAACACACCACCCTTGCCCGGTAATTTGACCTGCTCAGCGACCAATGAGTTATCTTCAAAGCAGGCGACCGTCGTAATTTGGCCATAGCCCTGCCTATTGGCACCAAAATGTTTAAACAAAGGTTGTGCAACGTCAACTTGTTGGTCAAATTGATCACAGAGATCAGGAGTAGAAATAATAATTGCCATTTAAACAATGCCTTTTTAAAACGTACTTTATGCTCATCATATACCTAAAGATGATTAAAAAAAAAGCCAGAGACAATAATGTCCTACTGGCTTTAAAGCTACTGAGCTGTATCGTCTGCGAGGCTTGTCAAATAAACACTAATCAAATTGATTCATAGTATTATCTTTACCCGATGCTTTCAGCGCCTGATCGCCTGAAAAGTATTCTTTGTGATCATCACCAATATTTGAACCTGCCATCGCTTGGTGCTTAACACAGGCTAAACCTTGTCTTAGTTCTTTTCGTTGAACCTCGGCAACATAGGCTAACATGCCTTGGTCGCCGAAATATCCCTTAGCTAGATTGTCCGTCGACAATGCCGTTGTATGATAAGTTGGAAGCGTGATTAAGTGATGGAAAATACCCGCCTCTCTTGAACCATCCTCCTGAAAAGTACGGATTTTTTCATCAGCAGCGATGGCCAATTCAGTACTGTCGTAATCAACACTCATTAAATCTTCGCGAGAATAGGCAGACAGATCTTTGCCCTGCTCTGCCCATAAATCAAATATCTGCTGGCGAAAGTTCAATGTCCAGTTGAATGAGGGTGAATTGTTATAAACCAACTTAGCGTTAGGCACTTGTTCGCGCACCGCATTGACCATATCGCCAATTTGTTTCACATGTGGCTTTTCGGTTTCTATCCAAATCAAATCCGCACCATTTTGAAGGGAGGTAATGCAATCTAAAACGCAGCGTGCCTCACCGGTGTTGGGTTTAAATCGATACAGACCGTTAGGTAATCGCACGGGCTTCACAAGCTGCCCATTTTGCTTCAGCAACAAATCTCCGTCATTAACATCATCGGGGGAATTAACCACTGTGGTATCAAGAAAATCATTGTACTGTGAGGCTAAATCACCCTCATTAATTGACACCGGTATCTTTTGCGTTAAGCCCGCACCTAGCGAGTCAGTTCTGGCGACAATGATGCCATCATCGACACCTAACTCTAAAAACGCGTAGCGAACCGCATTAATCTTCGCTAAAAAGTCTTCGTGGGGAACCGTTACTTTCCCATCTTGGTGCCCACACTGCTTAGCATCGGAGACCTGATTCTCAATTTGTATGCAGCAAGCGCCAGCCTCAATCATTTTTTTGGCCAATAAATAGGTGGCCTCCTCATTGCCGAAGCCAGCATCAATGTCGGCGACGATCGGCACGATATGTGTCTCATAATTGTCGATCTGACTTAATAATAATGTCTCCTTTTCACTGTCGTCTGTCTCTCGCGCGGCATCTAAGGCTTTGAATAAATCGCCTAATTCACGTGCATCTGCTTGCCTTAAAAAGGTATACAGCTCTTCGATTAACGATGCGACAGAGGTTTTCTCATGCATTGACTGGTCTGGTAACGGGCCAAAATCCGAGCGCAGTGCTGCGACCATCCAACCTGAGAGATATAAATACCGCTTCTTAGTGGTGCCGTGATGCTTTTTAATTGCCAGCATCTTTTGTTGGCCAACAAAACCGTGCCAGCAACCGAGTGATTGGGTGAATTGTGAAGCATCTGCATCGTACTCGGCCATATCCTTGCGCATGATCGCCGCCGTGTACTTAGCAATCTCTAAGCCATTTTGAAATTGATTTTGAACCCGCATTCTGGCGGCATATTCTGGATTGATCGCATTCCATCGACCGGCTGCTTGTTGTCGTAATACCGTTATTTGCTGGATGTCATCTGAGTAAGACATGAACAGGTTTCCTTAATTCTCTGGTTGAAGTAACCCATCTGTGGGTTAAGCGGGTCAAAATAGGGTTCAAAACACAGTTAAAGATCAGCCTAGGCTAAATTTATACAAATTCCATTTTAGGCGCTTATGACATTTTACACTGCAGTATTTGCCATTTGTCCAAAAGCTTAATAGAATGCCATTAATTAATAAAATTTATATTTATTATCTAAATTATGATTTGCATGAATACTAAATCAAAGGTGAACTAAATGAATGTCAAACGCATCGATTTGAACCTATTGGTCTATCTCAATACCTTGCTCAAAGAGCGAAGCGTATCAAGGGCTGCAGAGAAGCTTGGCATCACTCAACCGGCCATGAGCAATGCCTTAAGACGATTACGCGATCTTTTAGGCGATCCTATTTTAGTCCGCACCAGCTCAGGCATGGCACCTACTGAACGGGCAACTAAAATGGAACCCTTAGTCGTCGAAGCACTCTCGAGAGCCGAGCTTGCATTACAACCAGTGGATCATTTTGAGGCCGCTACCAGTTCACGCACCTTTCGTATCATGGCCAGCGACTACATAGAAACTACCCTTATCGCCCCTTTGTTAGGTCGCTTAAACGAAGTTGCTCCGCATGTCACTCTCGATATCCTCACCCCCAGTGATGCCAGTTTTGCCGATTTAGAAAGGGGCGAGATCGATATGGCTATTAATCGCTTTGACCATTTACCCGATTCTTTTCATCAAAAAAGCATTTGGCGAGATAATTTCTCTTGTTTGATGGGCGCAGAACATCCCGCGCTTGATGCGCTGACACTCGATGCCTATCTAGCGTCGAAACACATTTGGGTCAGTAAAACCGGTATCGGGGTCGGTACCGGCATGAGCCCTAAATACAGTCAAAAACTGGGCTGGGTGGATGAAGCCTTAGCCGACTTGAATGAAAAACGTGACATCACCTTATTTACTCGTAATTATCAAGTATCTAATTATCTGCTCAGCAGTAAAAAGTTGATCGCGACACTGCCAACAAGAGCAGCCTTACTCTGGAAGGACACACCCGGTATTTATTTAGCGAAGCCGCCCTTTCCCATTGTACCGATTGAAATAAAAATGGCCTGGAGCCCAGTGTTACACCATAACATTGCCCATAAATGGTTACGCGAAGAAATTAAAGTACTGGCCGCAACCATTAAAGGCAGTCTCTGAGTTTAGGGGCAATAAGGTAAAAAAATTTGTCATAGGCGCCAAAATTTGGCATTCAGAATGAAAATACAATAAATAACATTTATAAATTTAATATATGCAAGGATATGTCGGAAAATAGTCCTTTTTATGGCCGCCTCACGAGTTTGGCCGCTTTTTTAAACTTTAAAATAGTTGAATGATCATGCCATCAGAGACACCGTCAGCTGAATATACAGACAATAATCGCTATCTTGAAAGGAGTACTCTGCATGTTGCACCCGTGCTTGCTCGCTTTATTGAAACGGAAGTATTACCCGATCTAGGCATCAGTGGCGAGCAATTCTGGCAGAATTTCTCATCATTGTTAGCCGAGTTTGCACCCCGTAATCGTGACTTATTGGCCGAAAGAGCCACCATGCAAGCAAAAATTGATCAGTGGTACTCACAGCGGGAGCAAGTAAGCGCTGCTCGGGATGAATCGAGTGAGATTGCTCAACAGATCGAATTTTTACAATCAATTAACTACATCGCCAATGAAGTTGACGACTTTACCATCGCTACCGATCACGCCGATGAGGCCATTGCTCGCATCGCGGGGCCACAACTGGTGGTACCGGTCAAGAATGCGCGCTATGCACTCAATGCCACTAATGCACGCTGGGGCAGCCTTTACGACGCCCTTTACGGCAGCAATATCATTCAGTCACCCGACGGCGGTCCTACCGGCTATGACCCCCTTAGAGGCGCCGAAGTGATTCGCTTTGCCCGCGCTCATCTCGATCGTGCCGTGCCACTGGCTGAGGGCAGTCATGCCGATGCAAGAGCTTATACAGTTCAAGATAGTCAATTACTTGTTAACCTCGGCAAAACCAGCACGCCACTGGCCGACCCGACACAGTTGGCCGGCTATACCGGCAACCCCTCGACACCAGACAGCTTACTATTGAAAAAAAATCAATTGCATATTGAATTGCAATTTGACAGCACGGGTAACATTGGATCTGACGATAAAGCGGATATTCAAGATATTATTTTAGAGTCAGCAATAACGACGATTCAAGATTGTGAAGATTCGGTCGCGGCGGTCGATGCTGAAGATAAAACTGAGGTCTATCGCAACTGGCTGGGGTTAATGCGCGGCGACCTTAGCACCTCTTTTAACAAGGGCGGCGAACTGAAACAACGCGGTTTAAACCCAGACCGCCATTATCAATCATCCAACGGTGAACCCTTTTCCTTGTCGGGGCGCAGCTTATTACTGGTGAGAAATGTTGGCCATTTAATGACTAATCCTGCAGTGCTCGACTCAAATCAGCAGCCGGTGCCAGAGGGTATTATGGATGGCATAGTGACCGCCACCATTGCCTTATACGACATGCAACAGAAAAANANCTTNGNTAACTCCACNACTGGCAGCATGTATATNGTGAAGCCCAAAATGCATGGGCCTGAGGAAGTTCANTTTACCTGTGATTTATTCAGCCGTATTGAGCAGCAACTCGGCCTGCCAGAAAACCGTTTAAAGCTGGGCATTATGGATGAAGAGCGGCGCACTTCGCTCAACTTAAAAGCCTGTATTCAAGCCGCAAAAGACCGCGTCATATTCATTAACACAGGATTTTTAGATCGCACCGGCGATGAAATTCATACTGCCATGCAAGCGGGCCCGATACTGCCCAAGGAAGCGATTAAAGACACTGAATGGATTAAGGCTTATGAGTTATCAAATGTAGCCATCGGTTTAGCCTGTGGCTTTTCAGGCAGAGCACAAATTGGCAAAGGCATGTGGGCGATGCCCGATGAAATGCTGGCAATGTTTGAAACTAAAGACGGCCATCCGAAAAGCGGTGCTAATTGTGCGTGGGTTCCCTCTCCAACTGCGGCTACACTGCATGCTATGCACTATCACATAACTGATGTGTTAGCGGTTCAACAAAATCTGATTCAAGAACAGAAAAAAACCAACACAGACTATCGCAAAGATTTAGTCAAACTGCCATTGATGCCTTTACCACATGGTCTTGAGCAAGCAACAATTCAGCAGCAACTGGATAATAACAACCAAGGCATTCTAGGCTATGTGGTCCGCTGGATTAACGATGGCGTAGGCTGCTCTAAAGTGCCGAATATTCATAATATTGGTCTAATGGAGGATCGCGCGACGTTACGCATATCCAGTCAGCATATTGCTAACTGGCTTCATCACAAGGTCTGTACTGAACAACAAGTGAGAGATTCCTTACAGCGAATGGCGCTAGTGGTTGACCAACAAAACGCTGGGGATAAAAGCTATCAAGCCATGGGGCCGGCATTTGACGATAGCATTGCTTTTCAAGCGGCCAGTGCATTAATTTTTCAAGGTAAGGAACAGCCCAGCGGCTATACAGAACCGCTCTTACATGCCATGCGTCTGCGCCAAAAACAAAAAGATACTGGCGAAGTTGTCTAAGCACCCATTGGCCGAATCCCAATCGCTGAGCGGATTTCAGCTAACTTAGGCACGGTCACCGCGCGCGCCTTTTCGGCGCCCGCTGCCAGTATTGCCTCCATAGCCGCAGGGTCTGCGATTAATTCGGCATAGCGCTCGCGAGGCTGTGCTAATTCTTGGTTGATCAATTCAAACAAACACTTCTTCGCTTCACCCCAAGCAATCCCGTCGACAAATTGCTGCCGCATATCAGCGCTCTGCTCCGCACTGGCAAAGGCCTGCCAAATTTGAAAAACCGTTGAATCATCGGCGTCTTTCGGTTCGCCGGGCTCTAACAGATTAGTCTTGATTTTATTTATCGATTTTTTGAGTTTTTTCTCAGTCTCAAATAACGGAATTGTGTTGTTATAACTCTTACTCATTTTACGACCATCTAAACCTTGCAAAACGGCGACATTGTCGTCAATTACTGCTTCAGGCAAGGCAAAGTGCGGACCATAGTGGTGATTAAATCGCTGAGCAATATCACGGGCCATTTCGACATGCTGAATCTGATCGCGGCCGACAGGTATTTGCTGGCCATTAAACATTAAAATATCTGCAGCCATAAGGACCGGATAGCTAAATAAACCCATAGTAATGCCAAAATCAGCATCGTCATTATTCGCTTCATTGGCTTGCACGCTGGCCTTGTATGCATGCGCTCGATTCATTAAACCCTTGGCCGTCCAACAGGTTAAAATCCACGATAACTCCATAATTTCAGGCACATCAGACTGACGATAAAAAGTTACTTGCTCAGGATCTAAACCCAGTGCCAACCATGTCGCCGCAATTTCCATGCTCGACTGATGAATTTTTTCAGGCTCATGACTTTTGATCATAGCGTGGTAGTCGGCTAAAAATAAAAATGAATCAACATCGCTGGATTGACTGGCTTGGATAGCGGGTTTAATCGCGCCCACATAATTACCTAAATGCGGGCTGCCGGTGGTAGTAATGCCGGTCAGCACTCGAGGGTTGTCAGTATGATTTGAATGATTTTCAGTCATGATCGCCGCTACCAAAAGAGTGTTGCTTAATAATAGCCTTTTGCCAGTCGATATTCACTGTAAATAGTCTAGCTGAGTACCATTGAATTAATGGTAGGCTTCAAAACCGGCTAGATAGTCTTCGGCAAGCTGAAGGTGGCGATCCATCTTATCACTGTCCATCTTTTCGGCAAGCCGGCACATCATTGCCCAGCGCGGATTTTTAGACAACTGTGTGCGTTGGCGCCAAATCCAGCGCCAATACAAAGCATCCCATAAATCTGACCACTCACCTTTTGTGTCATAACCCATTTTGCGTAAATAAGCCGAGCCTGAAAAATAGGGTTTAGTGGTAATTAAGCCGCCGTCGGCATGCTGACTCATCGCGTAGACATTCGGCACCATGACCCAGTCATAAGCATCGACAAACAAACTCATAAACCAACGATAAATATCATCGGGGTGAATCTCGCAGAGAAACATAAAGCCGCCCATCACCATCAAACGCTCGATATGATGGCAATAGCCAGTATCTAACACCCTAGTGACGACGTCATCGATGGGATCGATGCCGGTCGTACCCTGATAAAAGCTGTTAGGTAAGCGGTGCTTATGCTGCCAATGATTGCCACTGCGCATGGTCGGACCAAGGTCATCATAAGTCGCGCGCATAAATTCACGCCAGCCAATAATTTGCCGAATAAAACCTTCTAAACTGGCCAGCGAAATGGGCTCAATATCGTCACGTTGGGCATAGGCCAAGGCCGCATTAACCACCTGCATTGGTGTTAATAGGCCTATATTCATCATCGGCGAAAGAATACTGTGGTAGAGCCAATTCTGTTGTGGGACTAAAGCATCTTCATAATCACCAAAGCGGGCAAAACGTTGCACAAAAAACTGCTCCAGCCATTGCTCGGCCGCAGTAAACGTAATCGGATAGTAAAACTTATCGGCTTGGCCCAAGGCTTTTGAAAACCGCCGATCGATATAAGCTTGCGCCTCATCGACATATGCGTTGCCGACAGGGAAATCTAACTCAGGAATATCAGCGCGCTTCGCTTTAGGGATTTTCTTTCGATTATCAGCATCAAAACTCCACTTAGCCCCTAAAGGCTTACCATTATCCATAAGAATATTGAGTTTTTTCCGTTGCTGCTGATAAAAATCAGCCATAAACCAACGCTTCCGCGCCGCTCGATAATCTGTATTTTCAGCATTACTGTTAATAAATCCCTGTGACTCAAGCCATTGAATCTCAATCTGGTGGGCAGTCGCCGCCGATTGGATAAAACCTTTCAGCT
>PBSZ01000010.1 GCA_002726445.1 Cellvibrionales bacterium
AGGTTATGAGTGCATTGAAGAGAAGATGCAATTATTAGGAGCTAGCATTCGTCGCATACCTGGCCGTCTCAGTAATGAACAAAGTGACGAACAAAGTAACGAACAAAGTAACGAACAAAGTGAAGAGTCATCATGATTACTATTGCACTCACTAAAGGTCGAATTTTAAAAGACACATTACCGTTGCTTGCCGCGGCAGATATCGTACCTGAAGAAAATATTGCTGCAAGCCGAAAGTTGGTTTTTTCAACCAATCATGACGATGTTCAGTTATTGGTGCTTCGTGGCATTGATGTATTAACCTATATTCGTTACGGCGCGGCCGATATGGGTGTGGTTGGTAAAGACATGCTAATGGAAGACGGTGGTGATGAGCTTTATGAGTTGCATGATTTAGCGATCGCAGGTTGCCGATTAATGACTGCAAGGCAGACACAGCAGGTCGGCCGCAGTGCTCAGTCGCGATTAAAAGTGGCGACTAAATACGTCAATGTTGCACAGCGATTTTACGCTGAAAAAGGCGTTCAGGCCGATATTATTAAGCTTTACGGTGGTATGGAGCTTGCGCCGATCATGAACTTAGCCGATGAAATTGTTGATATTGTCGATACCGGTAAAACCTTGGTAGCTAATGGATTGGAGCCGGTTGATTTTATCGCTGATATTAGCTCACGGTTAGTGGTGAATAAAGCCTCTATGAAGGTCAAATATGACCAGCTTAAACCCCTCACTGATTTAATCGCTTCAGCCGTTGGCAATCATTAACGAAACAGCAAGTTAACACACATCTATCGGTGCGACATTTTTTATGACCACAAACATGCAACCTAAATTATCGCCTCGGCGCTTATCCGCCAACGATCCAAATTTTAGCGATGATCTCGCCAAGTTAACCGCTTGGACGGCAGTGGCGGATCAGAGCCTGGAGTCGACTGTACGCGATATTATTCGCACTGTACAGGATCAGGGTGATGCTGCGGTTGTCGATTACACCTCGCGTTTTGATCGATTTGAAGTGGCATCATTATCAGGCTTAACCGTTGATAAGGCCGCCATTGATCAGGCATTGTTGGATCTTGATCCCACTCTTCGAGAGGCCTTAGAACAGTCTGCTCAGCGGATCAGTGATTTTCATCAGCACCAACGGCAGGAGTCATGGCAGTATACCGATGCGTCGGGCACTTTGTTGGGGCAGCAGGTTACACCATTAAAACGGGTAGGTATTTACGTCCCAGGCGGTAAAGCCGCCTATCCCTCCAGTGTATTAATGAATGCACTGCCGGCTAAAGTAGCGGGTGTGGATGAGATTATTATGGTCAGTCCATCACCGGGTGGAGAGGTGAACCAGACTGTTTTGGCCGCTGCGGCAATCGCTGGCATCGATAAAATTTTTACTATTGGTGGTGCGCAGGCTATTGCGGCTTTGGCTTATGGCACAGAAAGTATTCCACGGGTCGATAAAATTGTTGGACCAGGTAATCGCTTTGTTGCCTGTGCCAAGAAAATGGTTTTTGGCGATGTTGGTCTTGATATGTTGGCAGGACCCTCTGAGATTTTAGTTATTTGCGACGGTAAGACTAATCCTGATTGGATTGCGATGGACTTATTTTCGCAAGCTGAGCATGATGAAGATGCCCAAGCCATTTTGATTAGCCCCAGCAGTGATTTTCTTCAGGCGGTAGAAGATAGTATGAATTCGCTGATAGGCGATATGAGTCGCAGCGATATTATTCGTCAGTCTATTAGCCAGCGCGCGGCGTTTATATTAGTTGACGACTTAAATCAGGCGGTGGCGGTGAGCAATGCTATTTCTCCCGAGCATCTAGAACTGTCAATTGATGATCCCGAGTTATGGCTGTCGAGTATTCAGAATGCCGGCGCTATATTTATGGGCAGATTTACCCCTGAGTCAGTGGGAGACTACTGCGCAGGGCCTAATCATGTGTTGCCGACTTCAACGACTGCTCGATTTGCCTCACCACTAGGGGTTTATGATTTTCAAAAACGCAGTTCTTTAATTCAATGCAGTGCTGAATCTTCAGCTAATATTGGTCGGCTCGCATCCGTGGTTGCCCGAAGTGAATCATTAACGGCTCATGCTCGCTCAGCCGAGATGCGGATTGAATCGCTTGCCCGAGATGATAAAGAGGGTGGCGCCAGTGACAGATAAGAATACCTTTTGGAGCCCTTTAGTCCATCAGTTAGAGCCCTATGTACCCGGCGAGCAACCCGCCGGCGATGAGGTAATTAAGCTGAACACAAATGAAAGCCCTTATCCGCCGTCGCCAAAAGCATTGGCAGCAATAGCGGCGCATGCAATTGATAATTTACGTCTGTACCCCGACCCAGAGTCAACGAAATTACGCGAAGTGATAGCCAATTATCATCAGCTCAGCAGTGAGCAGGTTTTTATTGGCAATGGTTCGGACGAAGTGTTAGCGCATGCATTTAATGCTTTTTTCCGACAGCCAAAGGCGATTTTATTTCCCGATTTAACTTATAGCTTTTATCCGGTTTACTGTCAGCTTTATCAAATTGATTATAATTTAGTACCACTTAATGAGCGCTTTGAAATAGATCTTGCAGACTATCATCAAGATAACGGCGGGATCATATTCCCTAACCCCAATGCACCTACCGGCATTGGCTTAAGTCGTTCAGCCATTATCTCATTATTAGAGGCAAATTCTCGGTCGGTGGTTATTATTGACGAAGCCTATATCGATTATGCGCAACCAAGCGAAGCGACAGTAGATTCACAATCTGTGGCCTCAGTACTTGACTTAACGCAGCAGTATAACAATTTGTTAGTCGTGCATACTTTGTCGAAATCACGCGCTTTTGCAGGCATGCGTGTTGGCTATGCAGTGGGTCATGTTGATTTAATTGAGGCTCTGCAGCGGGTGAAGAATAGCTTTAACTCATATCCAATCGACCGGTTGGCTCAGCAAGCGGCGATTGCGAGCTTCAGCGATGAAGACTATTTTCAGTCAAGCGTTGATAAAGTCATTGCCAGTCGTACTCGTTTGGTATCAGCGCTAGAGCAACTTCAGTTTACTTGTTTGCCTTCGTCAGCCAATTTCATTTTGATTCATCATACTTCAATTGATGCGCCAGCCTTAGCTAGTTTTTTGCGTAATAGAAAGATTATTGTCAGGTATTTCTCAAGTCCTCGTATCGATCAATATATTCGTATTACCGTTGGAACTGACCAGCAGAATCAACTTTTGTTAGAGGCCATCGCCCAATTTCTTGCGGCTTAATACCAACGCTTTCATAACATGACCATGTTGAAATCTTTGCCATGCTTAACTGGTATGGATCGTAGGAATTCGTTTTAATCATCACTGACATAATTTAATGAGTAAAAGAGGATTTAGCTGTGGTTGTTGCTATCGCTGTTATGAGTAAAAATTTTATAGAGATGAGTGCCAGTATAGTCTTACGCGCTCTTTTGTCTCTAATGCTTACTGCTGCTTCTGCTTCTGTGCTCGCTGAGCAGTGTGAGCCAGCGCTAGCTGCTTCTATCGACCTCACGCCGCAGATTAATGGCTGGGGCATTAACAAGCAAAATCATCGGTTTATTGCAGAGTCTGACGCAGGTATTAGCCCTGATAATGTGGCGAAGTTACAGGTTAAATGGGTGTTCGCCATGCCAAAGACCAAAACTCCGCATACGCAACCTTTTATTACTGATGACACAGTTTTTATTGGCGATGAGCCAGGCATAGTCTATGCGCTCGATCGTGAAACAGGCTGTGAGAAGTGGCAGTTTGATGCTGATACCACAGTGCGAACAGCGCTGCGATATATGACCTATGAACATCACGGCCAACAGCACAATTTGTTGACCTTTGGTACGGCGGGGGGGGAGGTGTTTGGTATCGACCCTCTGACAGGTGAGCAGCAATGGCGAATCCTTGCTGACGATCACTCAAAAGTGATGGTGTCGGGTTCATCGATTGACCATCAAGGTGTCATCTTCCAGCCAGTCTCTTCTTGGGAGGCGATGTGGGCAGTCAACCCTTTTTATGCCTGCTGCGATTTTAGAAGTTCGGTGATTGCGCTAAATCCTGCCAATGGTGAGTTAATATGGCGTAGCTATACGATTCAAGAAGAATCAAAGCTAGTTAAAAAGCGGTTTCTTTTACCCGATCAATACGGCCCTTCGGGTGCGCCAGTTTGGTCCCAGCCGACGTTGGATGCTAAGCGAAATCGTTTGTATGTTGGTACCGGAGAGAACTATTCTTCACCCGCAACGGATACCAGCGATGCGATTATAGCGATTGATTTAAGCTCTGGCGAAATGCTCTGGCACCAACAATTTTTGGCATCAGATGCTTGGAATGTTGCCTGTGAGTCGCCCTTTGATTTTAATTGTCCGACTGAGAGAGGCGTGGACTTAGACTTTGGTGCGCCACCCATATTAGTGACGGTTGATGGCAGGGATATTATTTTAGCCGGTCAAAAATCAGGATCTGTGTTTGCCTTAGACCCCGATCAGCAAGGCCAATTATTATGGCAGCAAAAGCCAGGTACCGGAGGTAAGTTAGGGGGAGTGCACTTTAGTATGGGGGTTGATCAAGCTAAGGGCGTCTTGTATGTACCAATCAGTGATAGGTCAGTGGATATTCTTGGCGATAACCCTGAGGGCAAGCCGAATCCTTCTTTACATGCATTCGATATTGCGACGGGCCGGTCGATCTGGTCAACTCCGGCGCCGGATATTTGTACGGATGCGAAAGGTCGAACAGTCAAGCGCTGTCATCCAGGCTTGTCAGCGGCTGTGACGGTGACAGAAAACTTGGTTTTTGCCCCCTCTTTAGATGGCCATATTCGCGCTTTTGATGCCGAAACAGGAGCATCGATCTGGGCATTTGATACCCGGGGTAAATTTCCGGCGGTTAATGCAAGGCAGGCAAAGGGTGGCTCCATTGACCTTGGTGGCGCTTATTTAGATGGTGGTCAGCTTTTTATTAACGCTGGTTATGGAACCTTCGATCAGCAGGGCGGAAATGCCTTCATCGTATTAGAGGTCGCTGATCAGTAAATTTTCGCTGCCCGNGTCATCCTACTGATATAATCNTATAAAGCAGGCCGNCTNNTAAGATCAAATAGCGATAAAAATTNTTTTTTATATCAAATAAAATTATANTAAATTACAAACTTAAAGTACCACATTAAGTTTGTAATTTAGNCTCATGTATTCTATCAGAAAGCTAAAATAAACGATTCCTAAGTGCTCANCTATCTTTGTTAAGATATTGATTTTAATGATTAAAATACTTTAAAGCAGTGCTTGCATGAGGCTCCTTATGGCCTTATAGTGTTGGAATGTGGTGTAAAGTGGTTATTTGTGGGTAATTTAGCGATTTTAGGTATTGTCTAGGTCTATTTTCCGCCGGTTTTAAAGCCGGCAATTTTTTTGACCGATGTTCGCTCGATAAATGTACCCCCAGCAGTGATTACACCTTTTATGAAAGCACTCCTTATCAAGGTCGGTAAGTAGATTGAGGACAAGTTTTGTTTCGAGGCGTTAACCCCATCAATATGGATGCTAAAGGTCGAATTGCGATGCCCAGCAAGTATCGCGATCGTCTGGTGGATGCCTCTGCTGGTCGCTTAGTGGCGACTATTCATTTACAGGTTAAATGCCTATTAATTTATCCTTTGCCGGTTTGGGAAGTTATCGAGCAGGAGATTCAAGACTTGCCGACATTGAAACCTGAGGTCGGTCGTCTGCAGCGTTTGATGTTGGGTTACGCCTCTGACATTGAGCTCGATGGCAATGGCCGCTTATTACTGCCGAGTGCGCTTCGCACCCATGCGAGCTTAGATAAAAAAGTCGTGTTAGTTGGGCAGGGGAAAAAATTAGAGTTGTGGAGTGAGTCGCTTTGGGAGTCTGAGCGTGAGAGTGGTCTTGGCCAAGCGGCAGATCAGCCGTTGCCGGAAGAATTTTTTACGTTGTCACTTTAATGGCGGTTGGCCCAAGCGAGATTAACAGCGACGGGGATCACCAAGCGGTTTTAGCGCAAAGCACGGTTGATGCTTGGTTGACGGATCCCGACGGGATTTACATTGATGGCACGTTTGGGCGAGGGGGACATAGTCGATTATTGCTTGCCAAATTATCGGCTAAGGGAAAATTATTGGTTGTTGATCGAGATCCCGAAGCCATTGACGTTGCAAGGCAGTTGGCGAGCGAGTTTCCCCAGGTGTCGTTTGAGCAGTGTGAGTTTGCCAGTATTGCAGGCTTGGTCGCGGCAAGAGGTTGGCAGGGAAAGGTCAGCGGGGTATTGCTTGATCTAGGGGTGTCATCACCCCAGCTGGATCGCGCCGAGCGTGGTTTTAGTTTTCTGCGTGATGGTCCGCTTGATATGAGAATGAATCCAGGCAAGGGCCAGAGTGCCGCGCAATGGTTGGCGGTTGCTGAAGAGTTAGAGATTCGCGATGTATTGCGTCATTACGGTGAAGAAAAGTTCGCTACCCGCATAGCCAAAGGCATTATTGCTGAGAGGGAGTTGAAACCTATTTTAACCACGCATCACTTCGCCGAAGTTATTGATAAGGCGATGCCGGTGGTTGAGAAGGGCAAGCATCCCGCCACGCGTAGTTTTCAGGCGGTGAGGATTTTTATTAATCAAGAGCTTGAGCAGATTAAGCTTTTTTTAGATGACAGTGTGGAGTTACTTACAACGGGTGGTCGTTTGGCAGTGATTAGCTTTCATTCTCTCGAGGATAGAATTGTTAAGCGGTTTATTCGTCATCAGGTGCAAGGCGATCGTTTGCCGGCTTCAGTGCCCGTAAAAGATGAAGCATTGAATAAGCGAATGAAAATGATTGTGAAGGCCGCTAAAGCAGATGAAAAAGAGTTACAAGAAAATGTTAGAGCGAGAAGCGCTATTTTACGAGTAGCAGAAAAGCTGTAAAGCGTTTGAATAAGTAACAAGAGTGACGTTTTTAATTGTCGAATCTGGGGGGATTCAATTAGTAATGTCAACATTTAATCGATCAAAGTCCTATCTTCAGACGATTGCTATTTTGCTATTGTTAGTTACTGTGACAGCCTTGGCTGTGGTTTACAGCAGTTTTAACACTCGTCAACTATTCATTCAGCTCCAGACGCTTCAGACGCAAGCAGCCTCACAGCAAATCACTCAGGGACGTTTGTTACTCGAAAGTAGTGCCTGGTCCTCTTTATCATCAGTTGAGAATGCTGCGCGCAATCAATTATCAATGCGCGAGCCCTCGGGCCAGCAATTAGTCGTGGCTACTATTGATACTAGGGCTGCTCACTGATGGCGTATAAAAATCGCCTTGATAAGTGGTCATGGCGGGTCTACCCCTTATGGTTAATATTACTCGTTGGTTTGTTTACGATTATTTTTCGTCTTGCCCAGCTCCAGTTGTTTGACGCTGAGAGAGGACGACTTTTTTTACAGCAACAAGGTGATGCTAGGGTCGTTCGCAACGAGCAGATACCGGTCAATCGTGCAGAGATAGTTGATCGAAATGGTTATCTTTTAGCGTTTAGTTCGCCAGTAAAAACCGTATGGGCCAATCCAAGATTGATTGATCGCGACCATCTAGCATTAAATGAACTGGCTAAATTATTAGACTTAACGTTAGCTGAAGTCGAGAAAAAGTTATCATCGAAAAGCGCTTTTGTTTATCTTCGAAGACAAATGGACCCGCAACAAGCTGAGCTTATTGCCGAAAAAAAATATTCCGGCATTTTTTTAAAAACGGAATACAAGCGGT
>PBSZ01000011.1 GCA_002726445.1 Cellvibrionales bacterium
ACAAAAGCCACAAGAAAGCAGCGTTGAATCTATTTGCATGAGGGACATACCAGGAACCCCATTTGGAAAAGCCAAGCGCTATCCAATTGTTCAATTATGAACCATTTATAGGTCACAAATCAAGCTGGATGCCCGTCATATTATGACGGTTAGTTTGGGGAAGTATATTTTGTTTATGCTATCGTTTATTTAAGCACTCAAACGCTCAAATCCTAGAGGAATGCTAGCATATCAATAGGTTAGCTTCAGGATTCTTAAGGGAATGGTGCCCAGAGGCGGGATCGAACCACCGACACGAGGATTTTCAATCCTCTGCTCTACCAACTGAGCTATCTGGGCATTTTTTAGCGGCAAACTAAAAAGAGCGCGTATTAAACCTGCACTTGTGGGCTGAGTCAAGGTAGATTGCTCAAGCATCAGCATACACGGTTTTTCATACTGGTTAATAATTCAAGCTTAGCAGGAAAGTCGCCTATATCAATCTCGATACTGCATTTAGCCGTATAGGATAGTGTAATTGTGAAGATTCAGAGCGTGATGGCAGAATAACCCATGAAAATTTTGATCAACAGCCTATTGATGGGTTTATGCCTTGTATTAGTCGCCTGTCAATCGTCGTTAGATTCAGCGTATCAAGACTATCTCCAGCGGATAGCCCGTATTTTTGAGCTTGAGACTAGTAAAGCTGCGGACATTTCCCCGCTCTCTTATCCCCGTTCGCGGGAATGGGTGGAGGCTAACGAAGTAGCGAAGGAGCGAAAAACACTGGGTTTATTAGCCTTTCTGTCGCTTGATGACTGTGAGCTTCGTTATGTCATTGCGCGACGTAACAGCGCACTTGGCAAGGTGGCTTCACCGTCGCAGCGATTGCATTACCAGCTAGATTTTTTACACCATGCCCCGGCTTGCATTGCCACCCTAAGCGCACAGGGTCAAATACAAACCGCGGCAGCGCTCAGCGCTGTCATGGACGAAAAAAAGCAGCACTTAGCTTGGTTTATTTGGCAGGGTAGCTTGGGCGAAAAGGAATTTAGACAATTTTGGCAGGCAGGTAATCGCGATGACAATTATCCTGCTAATACAGGAGCCGCATTAATTACCGCCCTCGAACAATTGAATGCATGGACAAGCCAGTGGTTAAGCGGTGATTATGCTAGTGATATTGGGGCATATGAAATGAGCTTATCGGTCATTCGCGCTGGCGATGGGGGGGCTTTGTATCGCGCTTTATCAATGCAACAAAGCTATCTCAACCAAGCCAATACTATGCTTGATAATGAAATATCGGTTCAGCAACGCGTCTGTCCCCGTGGCCAGCTTTCGGCGCAAGCCGAGATTTTACAAAACGTGGTGTCCAAATTTTGGATTCAAGGTTTACAGCGGCAGTCTGCGGCATTTAGTCGCCGTTACTTTGCTTTAATGCCTGCCCTGCATGCGCTTGAGCAGCAACTGGCTGAAGGCGAGCCCAGGGCTTATTTAGACTGGCGACAACAGCGCGACGCACAGTTTGAACAATTTTTAGCTGCGCCAAAAGCCCATAGCTTGCGTATAAATACACTCTACCAACGATGCGATCTTTCTGTAGGCACTTAGTAGCGTTACCGGCCGGCGGCGAAAATATAATGCCGGCGTCAATTAAATCAGTAAGTTAGGAACTAAGTTGTGACATTACTTGCGCGATCAGTGACAGCCTATTCGAAGTTAGCCGAGTTTATCGATCGCTATCCTCGCTTAATGGTGTTGACCGGTGCGGGCATAAGTGTTGACTCTGGCATCAATACTTACCGCGATCACGAGGGTCGTTGGCTGGTTAAAAAACCGATTCAGCATGCTGAATTTATAGCGGATGCTGCCATTCGACAACGCTATTGGACGCGCAGTGCAGTGGGCTGGCCAGCGGTGGGCGCAGCCCAACCGAATGTGGCGCATCGGGCTTTGGCACAGCTTGAACAGCAAGGCCATGTAGATTTGCTGCTAACACAAAATGTTGATCGCCTGCATCAAGCTGCTGGTCACCAGAAAGTGATCGACTTGCACGGTCGCTTAGATAAGGCGCAATGTTTAACCTGTCAAAAAAGTGAATCGCGAGCGCAAATACAGATCCGCTTATTAAATCAAAACGATCACCTAACTGAGTTAGATGTCCAGCTTAATCCCGACGGTGACGCGGCGGTTGAAGACAGTCTTTCATCGCGCACGATTTCGCCTCATTGTCAGTATTGCGGCGGTGTATTAATGCCCGAGGTGGTTTTTTTTGGTGGTGCAGTGCCCAAAGCCAGAGTCGAGCAAGCGATGGCGGCACTTGAACAGGCCGATGGCTTGTTAGTCGTAGGTTCTTCGCTAACGGTTTTTTCAGGTTATCGTTTTTGTCGCGCAGCACAACGCTGGCAAAAGCCTATAGCCGCGATTAACCGGGGAAAGACGCGAGCCGATGATATGTTTGATTTAAAAATCGAGGAAGATTGCTCAGCGGTGATGAGCGCGTTAATTTAACCTGCAGACAGCATGATTGATAAAAAGGTATGGTATGACTGACAAACAAACACTGACTGTTTTTTATGACGGTAGCTGCCCGTTGTGTTCACGTGAGATTGCCCTTTATCAGCGCCAGCGAGGCGCCGAGACTATTTGCTGGTTAAACGTAGCTGATCAAGATCTTAATGAGGGTCTACCTGAGGGGATTAGCCGCGATCAATTAATGCAGCGATTTCACGTGCAGAGCGCTAACGGCAATGTGCAGACCGGTGGCGATGCTTTTTTACAACTATGGGCTTCATTGCCAAACTTTCGGCTGCTAGCGTGGTTATTTTCTTTGCCGCTTATGCGTTGGCTGGTGAATCAGGCTTACGAGGCGATATTACCGATACGGCCTCGTTTGCAGGCATGGTTTAGTCAATCGAAACAGCCTTAGGACTCGGGCGGCACATAGCCTTCTACGGCCTGATAATGCTCATCGGCAAGAAATTTTTCCATTTCACTTTGCAGCAATTGTCGTGACTCGAGATCGCGCATATTTAAATGTTTCTCGTTAATTAACATGGTTTGATATTTCTGCCATTCAGTCCATGCCTGTTGCGACACCTCATTAAAAATAACCTCTCCTTTGGGCCCTGGGAAAGGGGGTGCTTCAAGGCCTGTTAGCTCGCGTTGGTATTTTCGGCAATGCACGGTACGGCTCATAAATTCTCCTTAGATGTCGCTAGTTAATCGCTCAGCGCCAGTTCATCCTACAGTAAGTTGTTTGTTACTTAACTAATTGATCGATTAATTTTTTCACCGGTGCGGCGATGCCAACTTTAGCTGGCTCTGTAGGATTAAACCATAGCCATTGCTTCGCTTCCATAATACGAGAGGGTGTTTTAACGCGGTAGTAACGAGGGTTAATATCTAAATGGAAGTGACTAAACGTATGGCGGAGCGTGGTCCCGATATCGCCATTATTGGTCCATTGCGTTGCTTGGTTTAGAGCGACTGTCATCGCGCCTCGCTCAGTTGCTGTGTGAGATAGGCCCAAGCCACTCAGTTGTTGAGGGTCTTCTGGCAAGCTCCATAAACTGGCCCATACCCCTGTTGGAGGTCTTTTTTGCAGCAATACATGACCTTGCTGGTTGACGACAACAAACATGGCGGTGGTTTTAATCGGGATGACTTTTTTGGGTTTTTTGCCAGGGTAGTGAGCAACCGTACCCTGCTGAAAGGCTTGGCAATCCAGCTGCATTGGGCATTCTGGGCAAGATGGCTGACTGCGGGTACAGAGTGTGGCACCTAGATCCATAATGGCTTGAGTATAATCGGCCACACGATGTTTGGGTGTCAACGCCTCGGCAAACGCCCATAAATTATTAGCCACTGTCGATTTGCCGGGCCAGCCATCTACCGCATGGTAACGCGCTAAGACGCGCTTGACGTTGCCATCGAGTATGGCATTGTGCTGATGAAAAGCGATAGCGGCAATTGCGCCGGCCGTTGAGCGGCCAATACCAGGTAAGCTTACCAGCGCTTCAACGGTGTTGGGCAGTTCACCATTAAATAGCTGACAAATTTGCTGTGCGCTTTTGTGTAAATTTCTTGCCCGTGAATAGTAGCCCAAGCCGCTCCAATAGTGCAGCACATCATCTTCCTCAGCAGAGGCTAAGTGAGTGACGTCGGGAAATCGAGCAATAAATTTTTCATAATAGGGGATGACTGTTTTCACTTGCGTTTGTTGTAGCATGATTTCAGAGATCCATACACGGTAGGCAGAAATATTTTTCTGCCAAGGTAAATCTTTTCGGCCGTGATGGTCGAACCAATGCAGCAAGGCATCAGAAAATTGCTTGTTCGTTACAGTATTGAGATTGGCCATTAGCGGAATAAGCCCTCTAGCCGATTATTCAATAGCTGCTTTAAATCGCCGCCAAGCTTGTCTTTGAGTTTTTCTTCCACGCGTGTTTTGGCTTGTTGTTTGGCTAGCTGAATCAATTGGTCGCTTAATCGTTGACGATTGATATAACAGCTTGCCGCTTCAGCATCGTTTAGCTGACCTTGGCAAGATACTGGCCATTGAATAGTTTGGTATTTTGCATTCACTGCACAAGCGGGGTCGCTTAAATTATCATTAGTCGAGACGTGATGAGTGCCAATAACTTGACCGTTAATATCCAGCATAAATCGAAGTGCCGACAAATCAATCGTACCTGATCCAGCGATCATGAGCGTCTCAAGATCGGCAGTAAGATCAGTAATTTTGCCCTGGCCACGACGCCAATCAATGACTAAATTGCTGGCTTTAAGCGCAGTGTAAGATGGCCATGCATGACTGAGTTTCGTTTGCCTAATCTCGGCAATTGCTTGGCAAATGCGTTGCTCAATGTTATCGGCATAAAAGCGTCCATTTTGAATAGAGGCCTTGCTATAGCCAGTTAAGCTGGTTTGCCACTCGGCGATTGACCTACCAGTCATCTGCCAGTCGTTGGTAAGGTTAAGCGTGCCAGCAATTAAAGGCACGGCAGATGGTTTACTTGAGCGGTCTAAGGTCTTTAATAGTGTCGCTATATCTAGCTCTGTCGCACTCGCGTTGATCGTCAATTGTGGCGGGCTTGGTTGGTCACGTCGTAATTTAGCATCAATGTCAAACGTCGATTGCAAGGCATCGGCGGTCACTTGAAAAATCTTTATGTCGCCATTATTCACTTCAACGCCAGAGCGTATTTTAGAAACAGTGATACCATCATAAATTAGCGTATCAATATGTGTGGTCAATAACAGATTAGCACGGTCGAGAACAGCCAATGGTAGCACCGTATTTAAAAAAGTTTTCGCTGCAGCTTGTTGCGCTAGCTCGGTTTTTTCGCTGATTTTTGACGGCCTCAAATAGCGGCTCAAGTCGATACGATCGATGTCGAGCAAGCTAGAAAAGGTGGTGACTTCATTAGGTTTGATCAGCGCGCTGATCGCCCCTTTAATAGTTGTTTCGTCTAAAGAAGCCTGTAGATTTGCCAATGATAATCGCTGTGAAAATGCATCTAGCTGTCCGCTAACGATGGCTTCGAGTGACAGGGTAATAGGTGGTTCATTCGCGGCATTAAATAGAGATTCTTGACCCAGCCAATGGTCGATACCACTTACCTCAGCCATGATATTTTCACTGTTAATACTCATTTCCCCTGTGATATCGATAGTCGGTGTTAGCCGATCGTGGCCTAGTGTGGGCACCCCGTTGATTTGTAAATTGATCATAGAATGTTTAGTTTTGAGGCTGAAGTTGTCGAACACAAACGCGTGATCATTGAGTCGATAATTAACGTCACCTTGCAAGGAAATGGTTTGAGCTTTATTGCTGTTAGCGGCTAGTGTGATCTCGAGGTCACTTAAGGTAATCGTGCGAGGGTAGTCGGGAGAGGTTTGTAGCAAGCCCATCAGGGAGAGATCACTGCGTATTTTCAACTCTATCGGCGACAAATGTTGTGGGTTTTGCTGATACACAATGGAGGCCTCTGTTAAAAAGGCCTGGCCATTCAAGTTGACCTTGTGGGCTTTTAAGTCATTGATGTGTATTTGCTGAAAGTTTTGTTGTTGGTCATTTTGGTAGCGTAATTTAATATTACTTAGACGCAGGCTGTCTAAGCTAAAATCAATCAGCGAGTGATTTGACGATTCACTAATAGTTTCATTTTCAAGTGATCGCTCATCTGAAAGCGGCTGATTATTGTTGGCGCTAAGGGCAGACCAATTTTTTTGCCCTTGATGATCAACCTGCAAGTTAAGATCGACACCGTCGACAGTGAGACGATCAACAGCCAGTGTTCCATTGAGTAACGGTTGCAAAGCAATACCCAGCTCTAAATAGCGGAGATGGGCAAACAAAGGCTCGCTTTGCGCTAACGATTTGTCAGCAAAGTAGGCATTGATATCGCTCAACTGTAAAGCAGCGGAAGGTAAGCCGTTAAAATTAATTGACCAGTTTAGCGGGCCGTCAATGGTTAATTGAATCCCAAAGCGCTGGTAAATAGCCGATTCAATCTGTGGTTTGAAGTTGTTGGCATCGAGACTTAACAAGAAAAGCCATAGACTTGTTATCATCACAGCTAGCGCAATCAGCGGCAGCGTTAGCCATTTTAGCGGCACTTTTTTCATCATTGACAGTTCATCTCTTCGCCTGACTAGTGAGGCGATGAATTTCAAAATTGATGGATACGATTCCGGTGACCTTCAAGCTAAGTGCTAATTTTGAAATAAAAGGGTATGGATAATGATTTTATCAGCTTAAATCATAGCGGTCATTGCTATTTATCTAGGCTATAATCTCAATTTGAGCTGTTAGTATAAACGACACAACCATGGGTGAGCTATGCATCAACTTGTTCTTATTCGGCACGGTGAAAGTATTTGGAATCAAGAAAATCGATTCACCGGTTGGCACGATATTGATTTGGCCGAGGCGGGCATTCAGCAGGCTAAGTACGCGGGCCAATTATTAAAGCAGGGCGGATTTGAATTTGATATTGCCTATACTTCGGTACTGCAGCGTGCGATGCGAACCTTGTGGTTGATGCTGGATGAGATGGATCGTTTGTATCTGCCCACAGAGCGTAGCTGGCGATTAAATGAACGCCATTACGGGGCTTTAACAGGATTAAATAAAGCCGAAACAGCCAAGCAGCATGGCGATGAGCAAGTGAAAATTTGGCGTCGCAGCTTTGATACGCCGCCGCCTTTAGTCGAGTTAGACAGCGAGCATTTTCCTGCGAATGACAGCCGTTATGCCGATATAGACCCAAGAATCTTACCGCGGGCTGAAAGTTTGGCCTTAACCATCGACCGTGTCCTGCCGTATTGGCATGATGTTATTCGGCCCTCGATCGTGGCAGGACAGCGCGTGATCATTGCCGCTCACGGCAACAGCCTGCGCGCCCTGGTCAAGTACTTAGAAGCGATCAGTGACACCGATATTATGGAGTTGAATATCCCCACAGGTGTCCCCTTGGTCTATCAATTGGATGCTGATTTAAAGCCTATCAGCAGCGAATATTTAGGCGACCCCGATGAGATAAAAGCCATGATGGATTTAGTGGCAAATCAGGCTAAGGGTGAGTAACAGGCTAGTTAGTAAGTACTAACTACAAGCTTGGCCTCTTATTAGTTATGCTTTTGGTGGCATAATTGCCGAGTTTTCAGGCTGTAGGCTTTTCACTAAGTTGATTATAATTAGCCTATATTTTGTGTTTTACTAATTATTTTGAGAGCGATATGAGCCAGTCTAATAATCCAATTTCCGCGCGAAAGGCGACGGTAGCCCGAGATACATTAGAAACACAAATTGTGGTTTCATTGAATCTTGATGGGACGGGCGAAGCCGTATTTGAAACAGGCATTCCCTTCCTTGAGCATATGCTCGATCAAATTGCTCGTCATGGCCTGATTGATTTAGATATTAAGGCTAAAGGTGACTTACATATTGACGACCACCACACGGTGGAAGATCTCGGCATCACCATGGGCCAAGCTTTTACAAAAGCGGTCGGCGATAAAAAAGGCATTCGCCGTTATGGCCATGCATACGTACCGCTAGATGAAGCCCTGTCGCGCGTCGTGCTCGACCTATCCGGCCGACCTGGCTTAGAGTTTAATGTGCCGTTTACACGATCGGCGGTTGGCGGCTTTGATGTCGATTTATTTCATGAATTCTTTCAAGGCTTTATCAACCATGCCAATGTGACTTTGCATGTTGATTGTCTTCGCGGTGAAAACAGCCATCACCAAGTTGAGACAGTCTTTAAGGCATTCGGTAGAGCGTTGCGCATGGCGCTTGAGCCAGATCCACGCATGGCGGGTGTGATGCCATCAACCAAAGGCAGTTTGTAAGCGCAATAATCGCATTGATGATCAATAGGATTTCCTTATGACGATAGCCGTGGACATAGCGGTGATTGACTATGGCATGGGTAATCTCCATTCCATAGCGAAAGCCCTGCGCCATATAGCTCCTGAACGACATATTTGGGTGGGTGACGATCCCGATATCATCAATAGCGCCTCTCATGTGGTATATCCCGGTGTGGGTGCCATCGGTGATTGCATGGCCGAGGTGCGTGCTCGTGGTTTAGATCAAGTGATTCAGGAGGTTGCGCAATCAAAACCCCTGTTAGGAATTTGTGTGGGCATGCAAGGCATGATGGCTCGGTCCGATGAAAATGGCGGGGTTGATTGCCTAGGCTTACTGCCTAGTCGGGTAAAGTTTTTCAGTGATCATTTTAGCGATACCAAGCCACAAAGTAATGATCAGCCAGCATTGAAAGTGCCGCACATGGGTTGGAATCAGGTCGATCAAACTCAGCCTCATCCGCTTTGGCAGGGCATAGATAGTGGCGCGCGATTTTATTTTGTTCACAGTTACTTTGTGGCTGCTGACGATTGTGCATATACGGTTGGAAAAGCCAATTACGGCATTGATATTACCGCCATGTTGGCTCGTGATAATATTTGTGCAGTACAGTTTCACCCTGAGAAAAGTCATCACGATGGCTTACAGTTATTGAAGAATTTTGTTAATTGGGACGGTGCCAGTTAATATTTCTATCAACAGAAGACGAAAACACTCGTAATATTGGAAAGCAGTAAAATGGTAGTGATTCCAGCAATCGATTTAAAAGACGGTCAGTGCGTACGCTTACGTCAGGGCTTAATGGACGACTCGACGGTGTTCTCTGACGACCCCGTTGCCATGGCAGAGCAATGGGTTAACGCCGGTGCGCGGCGCTTGCATTTGGTCGATTTGAACGGTGCTTTTGACGGTCAGCCAGTGAATGGTGACGTGGTGAAGGCGATCGCTAGAAAATTTCCTGACTTGCCAATTCAAATTGGCGGCGGTATTCGATCCCTCGAAACCATTGAGGCCTACCTAGCCGCTGGGGTTAACTATTTGATTATTGGCACTCAAGCGGTCAAGCAACCCGAGTTTGTCAGTTTGGCTTGTCGCGAATACGAAGGCCATATCATTGTTGGCCTCGACGCTAAAAATGGACTAGTAGCGACCGATGGCTGGGCAGAAGTTTCAGACATACAGGCCACAGAATTGGCCAAGCGGTTTGAGCAAGCCGGCGTGTCGAGTATTGTCTATACCGATATCGCTCGCGATGGCATGATGCAGGGCGTTAATGTTGAAGCCACCGTGGCAATGGCACAGGCCTCTTCGATTCCGATTATTGCATCGGGCGGCATCACTAACCAAGATGATATTGTTGCATTGCGTGCAGTCGCAAACCAAGGTATCTGCGGCGCAATTACCGGTCGTGCAATTTATGAAGGTGGCTTAGATCTGCAACAAGCACAAACTTACTGTGATAATTATCAGGCTGAATAAAACCTTTTAGAGATGTGTCGATGGGCTTAGCGAAACGAATCATACCGTGTTTGGATGTTGATAATGGCCGCGTTGTTAAAGGCGTTCAGTTTGTTGATATTCGCGATGCTGGAAATCCTGTTGAAGTTGCGCGTCGTTATAACGAGCAGGGCGCGGACGAGATAACTTTTTTAGATATTACTGCCAGTCACGAAGCGCGGGATACTACTGTAAAAACCGTTGAAAAAATAGCGAGCGAAGTTTTTATTCCGCTGACGGTTGGCGGGGGTATACGAGAGTGCCAAGATATCCGTCGTATGTTGAATGCAGGTGCTGATAAGGTTGGTATTAATACCGCTGCCATACATAATCCTGACTTAGTTAGAGAAGCTTCCAATAGATTTGGCTCACAGTGCATTGTCGTCGCCATTGATGCAAAACAGGTTGCTATAGCTACTGACACGCAATCAGCGCGATGGGAAATTTTTACTCATGGCGGAAGAAAGCCAACCGGCATCGATGCGGTTGAGTGGGCGGTAAAAATGACAGACTACGGCGCGGGTGAAATTTTGCTGACCAGTATGGATCAAGATGGCGTAAAAAATGGCTTTGATTTAGGCTTGACGCGAGCGGTAACGAATGCAGTCAATGTGCCGGTGATTGCTTCTGGCGGAGTCGGCAACTTACAGCACCTTGTCGATGGCGTTGTTGAAGGCCATGCAGATGCGGTATTAGCGGCTAGTATATTTCACTTTGGCGAATACAGCATTGGCGATGCTAAACAATACATGGCAGATCACGGCATAGAAATGCGATTATGATTAGCGCTAGTGAATACCCGATGGGCTCAGATCTGGCTGCCTTTCGGCCTTAGAAAGTAAGGTTTCTTTTATCCGCTCGTTCGCCTCTCGGCGTTGTTGCCGAATAGCTTCACTGCCACTCACAATGGCGATATTTTCCTCTGCCAGTAATGGTATTTGTTGCTCTAAGTAATCTAATGTGTTGCGATTAGGGTGGGCAATGATAACCGCGCAGCCTTTTTTTTTGGCAATTTTTAGTGCGCGGCGATACTGCTTATCAATGGCTTCAGGGCTTGGGTCGTGATCTAAAAAAACATCTCTAACAAGATAAGGGATACCATGGTTTGCCGCCGCTTTTTTTGCCACGCTGCTGCCCGTTGTTTTGCTGTCGATAAAATACAAATCGGTTTCTTTTAATTCTCCCATCAGCCAATTCATTTGGTCAGTTAGTGCCGTTAAGTGACTGCCTTGATGGTTATTAAGTCCGCGCGCTGACGGAAATTGTTGCAGCGCTGCATGCAGATTTTTTGCAAATACTGTCTGTGTTTGATGCGAAGCTAAAGTTTGAGTTTTTTCAGGCACTGAGAATTGTTTTTTATGGGTGCTTAAGGTTTTAGGTTTATCAACTTGTGAGTAAACCGACTCCATCGGCATATGAATAATCATTTCTTTATCATTGCCACTGTTCAACACCGCGGCAGCTAGATTTTGTGACTGAGGTGTTGACGGTAAAATTCCATAGGTTATAGCGCCGGGCAAATTTATTGCACGCTGACCTAGACTTAAGTTGTTACCCAAATCATCTATGATAATAACTAAAGATGACGAAGGCTGGCTAAATGCTGGTAAACAGCTGGCAACAATACAAAGGCAGGCAATGCGTTTTAAGTAGTAATACATATGATTATAGTTAATCCAGTCGTCCAAGTTAGCTAATCATCAAGACTTAAAATATGCAATCCCTTCAAAATATTTAAGGCTTCGTATAACTGATTGTCTTTGGCTAATCGGGCTTGATCAGTAGAATGAATGTCTGATTCATCGTCACTATATTGATCGTCCGCTAATTCTCCATTAGCTAAATGACCCTGTAAGCTTGCTTCAGTATATTTTTTTCCCGTGTCGATTTTAGTGATAGTTGCTGGCTCAACCACGATATCAGGCTCAATACCTTGCGCTTGTATAGAGCGTCCACTTGGGGTGAAATAGCGAGCGGTGGTCAGTTTAATGCCGTGCTTTTCTGACAGAGGTATGACCGTTTGAACCGAGCCTTTACCGAAACTGGTAGTGCCAAGAATTAGCGCTCGTTGATGGTCTTGTAAAGCGCCAGCGACAATCTCGGAGGCCGACGCAGAACCGCCATTGATTAGCACTACTAAAGGATAATCATAACTGGCTTGATGGTTGCTAGCGTCATATGACATGGCTGAATGTTTAATGCGGCCCTCAGTGTAAACAATTAATCCTTGCTCGATGAAAGCATCCGTCACCTCAACAGCTGCTTGAAGGATGCCGCCAGGATTGTTGCGCAAGTCAAGCACAACGCCTCTAATGGTCGGTTGTTTTTCTGTGCTAGCCAGCAAATTTTTAAGGTCAACACCTGTATTGCCTTGGAATTGAGCGATGCGAATATAGAGATAATGGTCATTTAAGATTTCACTGCGAACAGAAATCACTGAGATAATATCCCGTATCAAAGTAAATTCGATAGGTTGCGGTACGCCTTTTCGAATAATACTTAAGGTGACTTCACTGCCCTTTGGGCCGCGCATTTTTTTTACCGCTTCGCCAAGATCAAGACCTTTGATAGGTTGGCCATCGATACTAATAATGAGGTCACCGGTCTTGATACCGGCCTTTTGAGCGGGAGTATCGTCAATCGGTGAAATAACTTTTATAAAGTTATCCTCCATGCCGACTTCTAGTCCTAGCCCGCCAAACTCGCCAGTAGAGGTTTCCTGCAAATCTTTAAAATGGTCGGGTTCTAAAAAATTTGAATGGGGATCAAGCTCGGATAACATGCCCTTAACGGCATTTTTTAGCAAAGTAGCATCGTCAACCTCTTCAACATAAGCGCTACGGATATGATTGAAGGCTTTCACAAATGCGCGAAGATCATCGAGCGCCATTTTCCCTTTTTTTGGATCACCATTGCTCATCAAAGCCGTGTGAGTGCTGTCTGATGAAGCCTCCATTTCATTGGCATCAGCAAATACACTTAGCACTGACAGGATCACGATAAATAAGCAGTATAATGAAGCGTGAGTTAAATGAGCGTTAGGCACAATTTTTTCCTTTTGGTCGGTCTAATTTGCAGTCTATACATCATGCGAATTGTCGTGAATATAATAACCAGTAACGACGGTATTTGCTAATTTTCTAAGCTTGTCTGTTATTTAGATTAGTCATAGCAGTCTCGACTACTCTATACACCAATGCACAGGATTTTGCGGTTCGCCGTTATGACGGATTTCGAAGTAAAGCCCACTTTGCGGTTGGCCGCCACTATTGCCAACAGTGGCAATCGTCTCGCCACCAACAACCATAGCGCCAGTATTTTTAAGTAAACTTTGATTGTGACTGTATAAACTTAAATAACCTTGTCCATGGTCAATAATTAGCAGTAATCCTTGGCCTTGAAACCAATCAGAAAAAACGACGCGACCGGAGAAAATAGCCTGAATAGGTTCACCTATATCGGCAGCTAGAGTTGTCCCTTCCCATGCAATACCCGAGTCGGCGCGCTTATCGCCAAACAGCATAATAGGCTTTCCGTTTACTGGCCAAGGCAAAGAGCCTTTAGCCTGAAAAAATCCCCGATCACCCACAGCAGTTTGCTTGATGGCAGCGGGTCGTTTTTCCGCTAGTTGATTTTTCTTGGTAAGTTTCGCAACAGTTGATAATAATTTTTTCAATGCCTTACTGTCGCGCTCCAACGCTAAGGCGGCAGACTGCTTATTTTTGATCGCTGACTGCAGCTTTAAAAGCTGTTGCTGTCTTTCTAGCTGCAAACGTTTTAATCTGTCTGTCTGTCCTATAATAACGGCCTTATTTTGATCAATTGCCTGTTGCTTTTGATAAACAAATTTTTCGAGTTGATTGTTTTTTTCAACTAGCGCGCGATAGTTTTGAAGTTGCTGCTGCCTGGCTTGATTGACAAATTTAAGATAATTTATTTGTCGATCAAAATCTTCAGGGTTAGTTTGATTGAGTAAGATTTTCAGTTGATTTTTTTCATTGAGTAAATAGGCTTGTTTAATATGCGCGGCGAGTAGTGCGTATTGCTTTTTTGTTTTTTGATCTAACAATAACTGCTGTTGCTGCAGCTCGACAAGTTTAGCGGCCATTGCGGCGGCTTGTTTTTTTAATGCTTGAAGCTCGGCGGCTAAGGAGCCAATTTTAAGTTCTGTGTTACTTAATTGAGATTCAACCAAACTGTGTTTTTTTAGATCTTTTTTTAGTGCCTGCTGCACTTGCTTCAGTTGCTTGATAAGTTGATCCAGCTCCGCTTGCTGACTGGCGCGATCACGCTCACTGAGTGGCTCGGTGCTGGCATGATGACTAAAAAGAGTCATGCAGAGTAATGTGACAATTAAGCCAATTTGGTGATATCTGATAAGCTTTTGAGTAATACCGTGGTACATGCTTGTTGTTATTACCGGATGTTGTTGGCCGATTTTAAGCCGAATACCTCAGTTATAGTGGTTAAACCTTGGCATCACTTCGGCATAGGAATAACAAAAACGATGATATCGGTTTTTTACTTGTGAATTTAGCTGAGGCTTTAAAAATTCACTCAATGCTAGCCGATAGGTAGTGGCTAAGTAACTTTTGCAGTGTATAATTGCCCGCTGTAATCCACTTTAAGTGTAAATGAATCGTTATGCAAAAGTTTCTTATTTTTATTTCTGAGCAATGGTTATTGGTTAGTCTTCTCTCGGCCGCTATTGTGGCTTTAGCCTGGTTAGAAAACCGTCGTGCAGGGCCCAGTTTAACCAGTCAAGCGTTGACCAATGCAGTTAATCGAGATGGCGCAATTATTATCGATTTACGAGACAAGGCAGAGTTCGATGCTGGCCATATTGTTGACGCGATTAATTTACCCTTCAATCAATGGCAGAACCAATACAATTCAGATAAAGATGGGTTATTTCAGCAATATAAAGAAAAGCCTATTGTTTTTGTTTGCAAGCTTGGCCAACAATCGACATTTGCGGCCAAGCGATTACAGCGTAAGTCAGGCCCTACGGTTTATCGCTTAAGTGGCGGTATTATGGAGTGGAAGGCATCGCAGATGCCGCTGATCCAATAAATTACTAGGCTATTCTATTGCACCCAGTAAGGGCTTAAACACATCATGAAAATCGAGATATACACTACTCAAATTTGTCCTTATTGCACAGCGGCAAAACAGCTGCTGAACAGTAAGGCGTTGAGATTTGATGAAATTAAAGTCGATAACAATCCTAGTTTACGAGCAGAGATGGAACGGTTAAGTGGTCAATATACGGTACCACAAATCTGGATTAGCGGTTCTCATGTTGGCGGCTATACTGATTTAGTGGCATTTGATCGAAGCGGACGTTTAGAAGCGATGCTCGATGATTAAGGTATTGCCAGATCTAAAATAATGACTACTTAAGAGGTTGTTTGGGCGCAGAGCTCAATACTTTTAAGCCAGTCTAACTACAAAGATTAAGAGGTAATTATGGAAGAGAACAACGCAGCAGCAGAACAACCAGCTGGTCCACAGTTTGCTATTCAAAGAACGTTTATTAAGGACCTTTCATTTGAAACCCCTATGGGTGTTAAAGTTTTTACTCAAGCGTTTCAGCCTAAAGTGAAAATGGACGTGAATACGCGAGGTAACTCGATTGCTGAAAGCGTTCATGAAATCGTGTTGACGTTGACGATTACAGCCAAAGTGGAAGAGGACACCGCTTATATCGTTGAACTACAGCAGGCGGGTATATTTGCCATTAGCGGCTTTCCAGAAGAGCAAATGGCTCATGTTTTAGGCGCTGTTTGCCCTAATTTTCTATTTCCTTATGCCAGAGAAGCGGTTGATTCTATTGTCGTAAAGGGTGGCTTTCCACCGCTGTCGATTGCGCCGATCGATTTCGATGCTATTTTCAGACAGTCGCAAGCCAGCGCTGATCAGAGTGGCCAATCGCTGAATTAATTTTCGCCAGGGATTAATTTGTTCTGTGTCAGACTAATGGTAAGTATCATTACACTATGAAGCTTATGTGGCTCATTTTTGTTAATGCAAAGTTGGCGTATTGACGCTTACGATACCATCATCATTATCGACAAATAGAAAACATTATTTTCTTGTCGGCGCTGGTCTGAAGGTCTTTCTCGATAGTTTTTCTACCATACTGATAGCTATAATTTAAACGCTGCCTGAAAAGTCTAATTGTCGCCAGGCTTCGTAAGCCGCAACCGCAACACTGTTTGACAGATTTAAACTGCGACTGCCTGCCACCATTGGCAAGCGTAATTTTTGTTGCTGCTGTAAACTTTCTAAAATTGAGGATGGTAATCCTCGTGTTTCAGGCCCGAACAATAAGCTATCATTGGCTTGAAAAATATTTTGATGGTGACCTTTATTGGCTTTAGTAGTAAAGGCAAAAAGCCTTGTTGGCTCATTCAGCTGTTGGTAAAAGTCATCGTAGCAGGACCATTGCTTAACGTCGGCCCACTCTTGGTAATCTAATCCCGCGCGTCGTAAGCGTTTATCATCCCAGGCAAAACCAAGCGGTTCAATTAAGTGAAGCCGGCAACCAGTATTAGCGCAGAGCCTAATGATGTTACCTGTATTGGGCGCTATTTCTGGCTCATATAAAACAACATTAAGAGGCATAAAAGTATTCGCTGGCGACTTAAAATCAGCATTATACCAGCATAAGCAAACGTCGCCTAACGGATAGCATTAACTAGCGTGTAATGCCTAAGTTGATGATCTCGTTCGACTCATGTCTAGTTCTTGCATTTTACGGGTGAGTGTATTTCGTCCCCAACCCAGCAGAATAGCGGCATCTCGTTTTCGGCCATGACTGTGTTTTAAAGCAATTTCTATCATTGTTTTTTCAAAGCTTGGCGTTGCCGAGTCTAAAATTCTATTCTTACCCGAACTCAGTTCACGGTTAGCCCAGTTGCGCAGTTGATCTTCCCAGCTCGTCGTTTTTTCTGAGCTAAGTGCCTCTGCCGGAGTTAATAATTCCGGCGGCAGATCGCCCGGTTGCACCTCATTACCTGAGGCCATTACTGTTAACCAGCGACAGGTATTTTCTAGTTGTCTAACGTTGCCAGGCCATGGCAAGGTGGTAAATAAATCTTCAGTTGCTGGGGCCAATACTTTAGCTTCAACACCTAAATCTTTTGCACTTAAATCAAGAAAGTAACGCGCTAATTGAGCAATATCTTCGCTGCGATCCGCTAACTTCGGTAGCTGCATGCGAATAACATTGAGCCGATGGAATAAGTCATTTCGAAAAAGTTTTTGTTCGACCAGTGTTTCTAAATGTTGATGGGTGGCAGCAATAACGCGAACATCGACTTTAATAGGAGTATGTCCACCAACACGATAAAATTCACCGTCGGCTAATACTCTAAGCAATCGGGTTTGAATATCGGCGGGCATATCACCGATTTCGTCAAGAAATAAGGTGCCACCACTGGCTTGCTCAAAGCGGCCAACTCGCTGTTGCGAGGCACCAGTAAAAGCCCCTTTTTCGTGACCAAATAATTCTGATTCAACTAAGTCTTTTGGAATCGCCGCCATATTTAGAGCGATGAAGGCATTCTCTTTTCGTGGGCTATGACGATGCAAGGCCTTGGCAACTAACTCTTTACCAGTGCCGGATTCGCCATTGATAAGTACATTAATATTTGATTGTGATAGGCGGCCAATAGCCCGAAACACCTCTTGCATTGCAGGCGCTTGGCCAATCATTTCTGTGGATTCTTCTTCGTATTTAGCGGCTGAAGATGTTTGATTTTCTTCTGCATGCGCAAGGGCCCTGCGGGTCATAGCAACGGCTTCATCAATATCAAACGGTTTAGGCAGGTATTCAAAGGCACCGCCTTGATAAGAAGAGACGGCGTTATCAAGGTCTGAATGGGCTGTTGTAACGATAACGGGCAACTTTGGATGTTTATCAATAACCGCGGATAACATTTCTAGTCCATCCATGCCAGGCATGCGAATATCACTGATAATCACGTCGGGCGAAGAATGACTCAACGCCTGCAGTAGTTCTTCGGCATTAGTGAAAACGTCAACATCAATACCTGAGCGTGTTAACGCGCGCTCAAGCACCCAACGGATAGATTTGTCGTCATCAACTATCCATACATAATTTGTTTTACTCATTTTTCTCCTTTTAACTTTTTTAGTCCATCATAGGCAGATAAATAGAGAAGCAGGTATCTCCTACCTCGCTAGTAAAGGCAATTAAGCCATTGTGTTGGTTGACAATAGATTGCGCGATCGATAAGCCAAGACCTGAATTGCTCGCGTGACCACTCACCATTGGAATAAAAACTTTATCGCGAATATCGTTAGGAATGCCGGGTCCGTTGTCACGAATATCAATACGGCAAACGAGTCGGTGATTATGACCTCCGATAGTAAACTGACGAATAATTCGACTACTCATGGTGATGAGTGGCGTCTTATTTGGTGAGGGGTGCTGACTCAAGGCATTCACTGCATTGCAGGTGATGTTCAGTACCGCTTGTATTAGGCGTTCTTTATCGATCTGAATATCAGGGATACTCGGATCATAGTCGCGCGATATAATAATAGTGTCACCACAGTCGGCATCAGTTAGGTATCTCACTCGTTCTAATACTTCGTGAATATTGGTTAGAGCGGTATCATGAGGTTTGGAAGGTCCTAACATCCGGTCGACGAGATTACGGAGCCTATCGGCCTCATCAATGATAATTTGAGTGTATTCCTTAAGACTGGGATCCTCTAGTTCTTGCTCTAGCAACTGCGCAGCACCGCGAAGGCCTCCGAGAGGATTTTTGATTTCATGGCCAAGGCCTTTTAATAAGGCATGCGTCGATTCTTGCGAAGAAAATAAAGTTTCGTCACGGCTTATTCTTAACAGACGGTCAATCGGTTGGATTTCAACAATCAACGCGCTATCGGGAATATCGTCGATCGGTGTGATGGTATAGTCAACTTTTAAGCGACTGATTTTACCTGCATTGGTTTTCGATAAAGTNGCTTCTCTGCGGGTATGAGGTCNNCCGCTGTCTAANGTNTCTTTCAGCGTTAATATCATTGCATCAGCGGCGATCAATAAATCATTCAGCGGTTCACCAATNTGCCGACTGCCACTNAGNCCCANTAGGCTCTCAGCGGCAGCATTAATNTGACTNAAGCAAAGNTCGCTATCGAGNAGCAATACGGCCGTGGATAANTTTTCAAGAAGNCGGGTATGTAGTTGTTCNGCAATCATAGTTATACCAATGCAAAAATTGTGCACGAATCGGATTAACATCGGTTTAATATTAATAGTTCATGAAAATCAGTTACTTATATATAAAAAAAGATGCTATAACGCCATTAGATAGGCCTATAGCGTTTATTTTTTACTACTAGGCGTTGAGTATGATACCATATGCACCACTATGGTGCGATATAGGGTTGTCTCACACGTCGGTAAAAATTTGAGCGGCGGAGGACTTTCCATTGGCTTTAGCTAGAGTTATGAACTTTAATAACGATAAAATCATTAACTTAACGCTATGAATGAATCAAGCAAGCTATGCGCCCATTACACCCTATTGTCGTTTTATTAGCCCTATCACTGTTGGTCAATCTGTTTTTTTTTGTGACCAGCCAAGAAAAAACCCCTGCTGTCGTTCAAACGTCTAATAAAGATACGCACAACCAGATAGTGAATGAGCTGACTCGTCCCACTGTTATAGATTCACCCATCAATACTGGGCTCAAGCCTGCGTCCAAACAAGCCTCTGCTCAACAAAGGCCATCTCTAAAGCTTAAGCACTTACAGCGGCTGTTTGAATTGAATCAATTTGATCGCTTAGCGGTTGAATGGGAAACTCTATTAGCTGATTATCCTGACCAAGCAATTCAATTAAAAAAGCAATGGTTAGTTGAAGTTAAGCAGGGTTTGCAAGCAAAGGAGGTTGATCGTGGTCTGCTTTTTTTAAATGCATGGTTATCCCGTTTTGCCAATGATTTTGATGCACGATGGATAAAAGCCACTGACCTTTTAAGGCGAGAAAATACGACTAACGCTGTAGACACAATGTTTAATTTAGTGGATCAATTATCTGGTATTGAGCATGAAATCTATTCCCATCAAAAAAAGACTATCATCGAAGCTCAGTTAGCGACGTTAAAAAGTAACAGTGATTGGACCTCATTAATTAAGTTACTTGAGCATCTGCTCTGGTATCAGCCCAGTAATCAATTATATGCAATGGAGATAGCCAGCGCATATTTTCAGCTTGGTCAATATCAGCAGTCAATATTTCGTTTAGAATCACTCATTAATGATGCATATTATGGCAAGCGTGCTCAGGCGCTTTTAGATAAGATTGATCATCAAAACTTAGCTAAGGCAAGCTTTCCCTTGGTCAAACAGTCAGCGCATTATTTAATTGAAGGCCAGCTGGATAATCATCAGATCACCCTATTAATTGATACAGGTGCTTCTATTTCAGTGTTATCAAAATGGTTCTTTGAGCAAAAAAGTAGCCAATTAGATGCTGAATTTATTCGTCATGCAGCTATTGACACAGCAGGCGGTAGGGTCGAAGCACCGATTTATCGGTTTGAATATTTTGCAATTGGTGAATACCGAGTACGCGATATAGAATTTGTGGTGATGGCACTTAGTAAAAATGACGGCTCAAGCCAAGGCCTACTAGGGATGAATTTTTTAAAACACTTTGCCTTTAATCTTAATCAAGACAAGCAATACTTAATGTTAGAGCCTCGCGATTAATTCGGTCGATTGCGACGTAAAGCCAGCCACGCTTTTTCATTGCTTATCAGTTTTTGATGAATAGCACTGACCCTGTCTCGGTAGTCCTGAGTTAATCTAACGCCCCCTTGTGCATTAGCTACAAAATCGTCTGAATGTATTCTTTTGGTCAAATCGAGCTGTTTTTTAAGCTGGACGATCTGCTTTTTTTTGTCGGCTAATTGTTGTTGCCAAGCCGCATAACGTTGTTTTTTTTGGTGAGCAAGTAATGCATTATTGGCTTTACGCTGTTGAATTGTCTGGCTAATGGATGACGTCGGCGCAAGGGTGTTGTCTGAACTTTGATCGTCGATAGGCATGTTTTGTATGATTGTGATTGATGCTGATTCTTTAGGTGCATTCGGGTATTGATCGGTAAACTCTGCATTGCCTCTGTGGTCAGTGACTTGATAAATTTGCGCCAAGGGCAATGCGGTGTAGTGCATCAATAAACATGCGAGTAAAGTAGCGGGTGTTTTCATAATAAATCGATTGTCGCGAATACTTGATTCAGTTCACGCATTTTAATACGATTTTTATTTTTAAAACTGCGAACTGGGTATAACTTTTTACAATTGAAAGCCGTTGAAGCTCAGTAATAGAGGCCAGTGCTTAAGTGTTGTATTGAATGAATGGCTGATTTAATGAGCAGATGACGAGAGAACAAAGAGAGAAGGCGTGGCTCGTGAGGTTAAAGACACCCTGAAGACAAATAGTCTTCAGGGTGAATTATGATTAGGCTAAAGCTTCTTTAGTCGTTTTGATAATCGCTGCTGCTACCTTGTAAGGATCAGCATTTGATGCAGTTCGACGATCTTCCAAACGGCCTTTCCAGCCATCTTCAACGGTACCAATAGGCACGCGAATTGACGCGCCACGGTCGGATACACCATAGCTGAATTCGTCAATCGATTGCGTTTCATGTTTGCCGGTAAGACGTTGGTCATTTTCAGCCCCGTAAACACTGATATGACGCTCGATATTTTTACCAAAATTTTCGCAAATTTTAGTAAAAATTGATTCGTCACCTAGGTCACGCATGGCGCCATTTGAGAAGTTGGCATGCATGCCTGAGCCGTTCCAATCTAGCTCACCAAATGGTTTTGGGTGATAGTTAATTTCATAACCATACTTTTCACCGGTTCTTTCGAGTAAGTAACGCGCTACCCATGTTTCATCACCGGCACGTTTAGCGCCTTTAGCAAAAACCTGAAATTCCCATTGGCCAGCAGCGACTTCAGCGTTAATGCCTTCAACATTAATGCCAGCGTCTAAACAAATGTCGAAGTGGTCTTCAACACAGCCACGTCCGAAGGCATTGGCGGCGCCTACTGAGCAGTAGTAAGGGCCTTGCGGTCCTGGGTAGCCGTTAGCAGGAAAGCCTGGCGGTAATTTAGTATCAATATCCCAAAGGAAGTACTCTTGCTCGAAACCAAACCAGAAGTCAGAGTCATCGTCATCGATAGTTGCTCGACCATTAGATGCATGCGGTGTTCCGTCAGCATTTAATACTTCGGTCATGACGAGAAATGAATTTTTACGATCAGGATCAGGGCAAATGAAAACCGGCTTTAATAAACAATCCGATGCATTACCTTCGGCTTGTTCCGTTGAGCTGCCATCAAAGGACCACATTGGGCACTCTTCTAGCGTGCCACCAAAATTATCTCTGACTTGTGTCTTGCTGCGCAGGCTTTGAGTGGGCGTGTAGCCGTCTAGCCAAATATATTCTAACTTTGCTTTCATTATATGTGAGTCTCCGTTTAAATTATTTCAATTCAGGTGCATAAATATGCACAGTGTAAAACAGTTCTAGGCATCGTATTTCGCCGCGACACCCCTGAGATTGCAATAGCTATACCAACTTAATAGTGGGTAAAAAATTTATAAGCTATTGATAAGCAGTGAATTTACTTAGGGTGCTTACGAAGCGTCGCAAATAATGCACCAATATGAAGCGTAATTGCACCTCTTTGGGGCATTACTTTAGTGGTGACTTTGGAAGCCAGTGCTGAATAGCACTTCTCTTCAGCCTTATATTGCTGCGCTATTCTCCCCGAGCAACCGCTAAAAATCAATTCTTATCCGTTTAATGCGGTCTTTGTTGCCAATCTTTCAGTTATTAAACGTATAATAGCCTTGTCTGTGGTGGTTTTTTGTTCAGACTAATGCCGTTGATAATAAAAAGCTCCCTTAGTGTCGGTCACTAAGTCGCCTTACTGCTGTTTTTCTAACGCTGAAACTTATGTAGGTTCATCTTGAAAAAAAAATCGCTCAACTACTTCGCCTCAGAGAGCAAGTGTGTGCTGGCTAATACGCTTTATGCGCTGGTAGTGACGATGATATGGCCGTTATTTTTTATTCGCCTATTACTGCGATCCTCAAGTGCACCGGCGTATCGACAGCGTTGGTTGGAGCGTTGTGGTTTTATTAGTCCACAACTTCCGGGCGGCATTTATGTGCATGCCGTTTCGGTTGGCGAAGTGATTGCTGCTGAGCCCTTAATCAAACAACTGCGCAGCGATTATCCAGAGCGGCCACTGATACTCACTACCACAACGCCAACCGGCTCTGAGCGGGCGAAAAATTTATTTGGTGACGAGGTATATCACTGCTATGCCCCCTTTGATTGGCTGCCCTTTGTTTATCAGTTTTTTGTCAGGGCAAAACCGGCGCTGTGCATCGTCATGGAAACCGAGTTATGGCCGAGTATGCTATTAATGTGTCGGCGACAAGCTATACCCGTTGTGATTGCCAATGCACGATTATCGAATAAGTCAAAGCAAGGCTATCAGCGAATCAATTGGTTGGTAACGGCCATGCTAAGAGGCGTGCATATTGCTGCGCAGTATTCAGCGGACGCCGATAATTTTTTAGCCTTAGGTGCTCAAAAGCAGCGGTTACAGGTCACTGGCAGTATCAAGTTTGACATTGAGATCAGCCAATCACTCGCCGTTCAAGCAAGCAGCATGCGGCAATCATTGCTCGATAATGGCAAGCAATTTATTTGGTTAGCGGCCAGCACCCATGCCGGTGAAGATGAAAGTATTTTGTGGGCGCATCAGACTTTATTGCAATACCATGCCGAGGCATTATTAATTTTGGCGCCTAGGCATCCTGAGCGCTGCGATAAAGTCGCTGAATTGATTGAGCAGCATCAATTGACTTATCAACGCAGCTCCCTCACATCGACGGCCAACTGTGATTCGCAGATTTTATTAATTGATAGCATCGGTCAGTTGATGCAGTTTTATGGCACCGCCGATCTTGCCTTTATCGGCGGCAGCATTATTCCTCATGGGGGGCATAATCCGATTGAACCCGCGGCGTGGGGCATGCCGATATTGGCGGGGCCTCATCTTTTTAATTTTGCTCATGTTAGTCAATTACTGCAAAGCGCTGGGGCGATGCAGTTAGTCAATAAAACTGAAGAGTTGGCGGAGGATGTCAGATATTATATAGAGTATCCATCGCAGCGAGAGGTAGCGGCGCAAGCCGGCAGAACAGTTGTGACCAGTAATCAAGGAGCATTACAGCGCTTGCTGGCGCTGATTGATCCGCTATTAAAGTCGTAAGTTGTTAGCTGCTCAAGGTTGGCTCGATTGCAGTGATATTTCAGGCTCGATCAGCCAGTTATTTAGCTCATAAATATCACTCGGCGCCAAGATGCCTGCCGCGCGTTTAAGCCCTAGAGAATTAATAATAAAATCGTAGCGCGTATTGGCGTAGTCACGTTGCGCGCGAAATAAATCACGTTGGGCATTCAATAAATCCACAATATTTCGCGTGCCTGCGTCATAACCGGCTTCGGTTGCATCGAGGGCACTTTCGGCTGAGGTGATGGCCAGTTTTCGGGCATTGACGCGCGCAGTATCGGCAACGGTGGTTAAAAAGCTCGAGCGCGCATCGCGAAAAGCTGAGCGTTTAGCGGCAATTAAGTTGGCCTGATCACGCACGCGTTGAAATCCTGCTTCGCGGCGCTCGGCTTGTTTGAGGCCGCCCGCCCAAATGGGCAAATCCAGCGTGATCTCTGCTGTGGTGCCATCTCTATTTGAAAAAGAGCTTTGCTCATCTTCAGTCACTAGGTTGGTATTATCGGCATCTTGCTCGCTATCATTGTATCGCAGGGTGGCTTTAAGACTGGGTGCGGTTGCGGCTTTTTTAGCCTTGGCATTTTGGTTTGAGGCTTCGGCCACTTGCTCGGCCAGTTTGATCGATAAATTATTTTCTGCTGCAAAAGCCACCCAGTCTTCGGCTTTGTCGGGGCTGGGTTTATTGGTGGCGAAACTTGCGGCGAGATTGGCTAAATTGGTATGGGCCTGGCCCGTCAGTGCAGTCAAGCCCTCATAGGCAATGCCAAGGCTGACTTCTTCGGTGAGGCGATTAGCGACCGCCAAATCAAAGGCGGCGCGCGATTCATAAACATCGGTGATGGCGATTAAGCCGACGTCATAGCGTTGTTGGGTTTGTTCCAGCTGTTGCTGAATGGCTTTTTCTTCGGCGAGGGCAGAGGTTAAGTTGTCTTGGCCGCGCAACACATCAAAGTAGGCGTTGGCGGTACGAATAATTAACGCCTGCTGATCGATCGCCAACTGCAACTCGCCTTGCCTAGACAGGGCGCGACTTTGTTGAAACGTGAAGTAGGCCGAGAGATTAAATAAGTTTTGTGACAAAGTGATCGAATAATTACGGTTATCAGATTCAGTGCGGGTACGGGATTCTGCAGTGCCTCCAGGAAATGACGTGATATCAAAATTACCGAAATAAGATTTACTGTTGCTGTCCTCATCCGTTTCCGAATAACTTGCCTTTGCGCTGATCTGCGGCAGCAGCTGTGAGATCGCTTTAGCCTTAATTTCTTGGCTGGCATTAAAGTTCGCTTGTGCAGCTTGCAAAGTTGGATCATTGATCAATGCGAGCTCATAAATATCCACTAAATTGGCTGCCTGTGCCCAAGGATTAATGGCGAAGCAGGTCAAGCCACAGCTAAGCACGGCTAAATAACGTTTGGCGAGTGACATCAAAGATGCGTATGGCATGAAAAATCCTTACTAAAAATGCGATAGATGAATTATTTTAACAGACCCGCAAGCCAGTCGGCGCCAACAATATTTAAGGTTAAGGGGTAGTAATACTACCGTTTTGTGCCAAATGGCCGACATTATACGGGCTGCTAGGACTATGTAAGCAATATTGTTACAATTTACCTCTGCCAGCGCTTGCATCAAATATACGACAGTCTTTACCCTTTGGTTTTTATCATCAATAGATAATCCTATGGTTCATCAGCGCCGTCGGCTTGGCTGACGTGAATCGATGAGCGATGTCCATAATCGACAATGAGTGACCGTGAAAAAGAAATACCGTTTTGACATCAAAGCCATGATGGCTAACTGTGAGCTCAATTATTTGCGCCTGTGTCAAATTATGCCGGCTATAGGTCTTAATGGATTAGATGGGGCGCCGACGAATAAAGACCATGCGTCTTATTCAGCCGAAGATCAGATGCGCTGTAATATTGACTTAGGCGCAGATAGACTGGCGCATTTGCAACTCATGATTACCGAGCGTTGTCGGTTTACGACCATGGTTAATTTACATTTAAATATTGAAGCGATGGCACCAGTCTGCCAAGCCGCTTGTGTCAATTTATCGATTCGCTTGTATCATGATGTGAACATGGCTGAAGTGGTTGCGTGTAACCAGCAACCTAGCCGCTTGGCCAGTTACCAGTACCCCAATGAACTGATGTTTCAACCTGACGAAAAAGAGCAGCAGAACCGGTTTCTTGCCGAGTGGCTAAGTCTCACCTTAAAGCAAGGTTTAAGTGAGACGGTCTTTTTAGAGGCCAAATCTGACTTTGCTTGGCTCACTTCGATCGAGGCCTCATCGGCGCAACTACCGCCGGCCAAAGTCAGCAGTGAAGCCGTTTCGCTGGCTCAGAACATCCAGCGAAGTTAGTAATGAGTCTGAATTCATGATCGATATGCCGCCACTTGAACACCTTCAGCTCAGCGCTTTAAACGCTGACAAAGTGTTGCGCTTGGTTCAAATCACCGATTGCCATTTAGGCGAGCAAAGCGGTGAAAGGTTAGTCGGTATGGACACTGATAGTAGTCTTGATCACGTGCTAACGCTGATTCAAAAGGAGCAAGTAGCGGCTCATTTACTGCTCGCCACCGGCGATTTAGCCAATCACGGCTCGGCTGAGGCCTATCTTCGGCTCAAGTCAAAGCTGGCGTCATTAGGATTGCCTAATGCCTGGCTTGCCGGCAACCACGATGGCCGTGATTTAATGGTTAATACAGTAGGCAGTCGTTTATTGCCTCGAACGGTTCGCGCGGGTCGCTGGCTAATCGTTATGATGGACTCGGCTGTACCCGGTCAAGTAGGGGGTGAATTGGGTGAGCAAGAGTTAGGGTATTTAGCGCAGGCATTATCGGCGCACGCCGATGCCGATTACGTGATTGCTTGTATGCATCATCAGCCGATTCCAATTGGTTGCGACTGGCTTGATGAGCAGCGGCTTGCCGATAGCGATAAATTATTAGCTATCCTTAGCCAAGAGCCTCGCTTGCGGGCGGTACTATGGGGCCATGTGCATCAAGCTTTTAACGGACACGATGCGCGCTTGCCCAACGTGCAATTGTTATCTGCGCCCTCAACTTGCGTTCAATTTGCACCAAACAGCGAGGGCTTTAAACTCGATCAAATAGCGCCTGGCTATCGTTGGTTAGACCTTTATCCCGACGGTCACTTAGAGACGGCGGTGTCGCGGCTAGAAGGCATCGATTTAGCGGTTGACTATGCATCGCAGGGCTATAAGTGATTGACAGCTTGCGCGCGTTAACTGAGATGATGCGGCATTGAAGACAGTGATTTATATACACGGCTATAACAGCTCGCCGCAGTCTCACAAAGCACAACTTTGCGGCCGCTACTTTCAGCAATGCCAGCATGCAGGGCAGGCCCTTATCGACTATCAAGTTCCGCCATTGTCCTTCGCTCCGGCGCTTGCTATTGCTCAGCTTCAGTCGTTGATTGCCGACGCTGAGCAACCGCTGTTAATTGGCAGCTCACTGGGCGGCTACTATGCGAATTATTTAGCCCAGCAGTTTGACTGTAAAGCGGTGCTGATCAATCCTGCTATTTATCCCGATCGTTTGTTGGTCGATTATCTTGGTCCACAACGCAACGATTATACCGGTGAAACTTACACGCTCAGTGAACAACATATGATAGAGTTACAGGCACTAAGTATTGATAGTATTCATCAAGCTGAGCAGCGATGGGTACTATTGCAAACCGGCGATGAAACGCTCGATTACAGTCAGGCCAGTGCGTATTATCGCCGTTGTAAGACGGTGATCGAATACGGTGGAGATCACAGCTTTCAAAATTTTGCCCGATGGCTACCGGCGATTACTGATTTTTTAATCACATAACAACATTCAATTAACTGGATACCAGCAGTGAAAAATTATGTCTGAATATAACGCCGATTCAATCGAGGTTTTAACCGGCTTAGAGCCGGTGCGAAAACGACCGGGTATGTATACCGATACCCAACGGCCTAATCATTTAGCCCAAGAAATTATTGATAATTCGGTGGATGAAGCCCTAGCCGGCTATGCCGATACGATTCATGTGGTGGCGCATAAAGACGGCTCTTTATCGGCGGTTGATAATGGTCGTGGCATGCCCGTTGACATTCATCCTAAACATAAAATGTCAGGGGTCGAGTTGATTTTGACAAAGCTTCATTCGGGGGGCAAATTCTCGAATAAAAATTATCAATTTTCAGGCGGCTTACATGGCGTTGGCGTTTCGGTAGTGAATGCTTTATCGACTAAGTTAGAAGTTGATATTAAACGCGATGCCAAGCAATTTAATATTGCCTTTGGCGATGGTAAGTTGAAAAGTAAGTTAAAGCAAACCGGCACCGTCGGTCAAAGAAATACCGGTACCGCGGTACGCTTTTGGCCCGATAAACAGTATTTTGACTCAGTCAAATTTTCTATTCGACGCTTGCACCACGTGTTGCGAGCGAAAGCCGTGCTCTGCCCGGGTTTACGCATTACTTTTCTCGATGAGCAAAGTGGCGAGAAGGAAGAGTGGTTTTATGAGGATGGCTTAAAGGATTATATTTTATCGGCGACGCAGGGTTGGCCAGTATTGCCAGAATTGCCTTTTATGGGCAGCTTTAGTGGCGAGACAGAAGCGGTCGACTGGGCGGTGCAATGGCTGCCCGAGGGTGGCGACATCGTCGCTGAAAGTTATGTTAATTTAATTCCAACGGCGCAGGGTGGCACGCATGTGAATGGCTTGCGCACTGGCATGTTGGATGCCATTCGCGAGTATTGTGAATTTAGAAATTTACTGCCTAAAGGACTTAAGTTAACGGCTGACGATATCTGGGATCGTTGCAGTTATGTCTTGTCTGCAAAATTAGCCGATCCACAATTTTCAGGCCAAACAAAAGAGCGTTTGTCGTCAAGAGAATGCGCCCCGTTTATTTCTGGGGTCGCTAAAGATGCGCTAGGCCTATGGCTGAATCAACACACAGAAGAAGCCGATTTGATTGCCGAGTTAGCCATTAACAGCGCGCAAGCACGATCAAGAAAAGCGAAAAAAGTTGCCCGCAAGCGAATTGTTCAAGGTCCGGCACTGCCTGGTAAATTAGCCGATTGCTCGAGTGACGATCCCGAGTTAGGTGAATTATTTTTAGTGGAAGGCGATTCGGCGGGCGGCTCGGCCAAGCAGGCGCGCGATAGAAGTTTTCAGGCTATCTTACCTTTGCGGGGTAAAATTTTAAACGCATGGGAAGTTGATTCGCAAGAGATACTAGCCTCCGACGAAATCCATAATATTGCGGTTGCAATGGGGATTGATCCTGCCTCTAACGACTTATCGGGTCTTCGCTATCATAAGGTCTGTATTCTTGCTGACGCCGACTCCGATGGCCTGCATATCGCCACCTTAATTTGCGCCTTGTTTGTACGCCACTTCCGCCCATTAGTGGCCGCGGGTCATGTGTATGTCGCCATGCCGCCCTTATATCGTATCGATATTGGCGACAATGTTTACTATGCTCTCGACGACGCTGAAAAGACCGGTATTCTCGACCGGATTAAGGCCGAGAAAAAACGTGGCAAGGTCAATGTTCAGCGCTTTAAAGGTTTGGGTGAGATGAACCCCTTACAATTGCGAGAGACCACTATGGATCAAGATACCCGTCGTTTAGTGCAGCTCACTGCGGGGGCGGGTGATGGCACCGAGACATTACTTGACATGTTGCTGGCTAAGAAGCGGGCGCCCGATAGAAAAAAATGGCTAGAAGCTAAAGGTGATCTTGCTCAAGTGGTATAGCTGAAGTGATCTTGCTGAAGCGATAGAGCACTAACCATTGGCCTAAACACTTATTAAGTATGACGACGCTTTTTTTGGGGTAGAGTAATAATCTGTCATTGTTAAAAGCGGATCATTATAGTGTCATCCCAGCAAGCTTCAAAAGCCTTAACGGCCTTAGTCATTGGCGGCACTGGACCGACGGGACATTTCATTGTTAACGGTTTATTAACCCGTGGTTATCGGGTAGCCATCTTGCATACCGGCAATCATGAAGTGGCTGAAATCCCCCCTAGCGTCGAGCATATTCATACCGACCCCTATGATCCAGATTGTTTAAGCGATGCCTTAGCCGGGCGTCAGTTCACTTTATGCATTGCTGCCTACGGTCGCTTGCGCGTGATTGCCGAGTTAATGCGTGAGCGCTGCGAAGCCTTTATTTCGATTGGTGGGCAACCCTGTTACTTAGGCTATATGAACCCCCGTGTTCACCGACCGGAAGGCTTGGTTGTTCCAACCGGCGAGCAGGCCGAGTTAGTCTCAAGCGCTGATCAAGATGAAAAAGGCTTTCGCATTGTCAAAACTGAACGCGCATTGTTTAAAGCCTTGCCACATGCGACCCACTTTCGCTACCCCATCGTCTATGGCCCTTATCAGGCGTTGCCCAGAGAGTGGTGCATTGTCAAACGTATTATTGATAAGCGGCCGCATATTATTTTACCCGACGATGGCTTGTCCTTGCTTAGCATGGGCTATGCAGAAAATTTAGCCCATGCAATTTTATTAGCCGTTGATCAACCAGAGGCTGCTCGCGGTCAAATATTTAATTGTGGTGACAGTCAAACTTTAACGCTGCGTCAGATGGTTGAGGTGATCGCCGAGGGTTTGGGTCATCAATGGCGTATGGTTTCAATGCCCTATGAGCTGGCCAAATCAGCCAAGCCTTTAATGATGCAGCCCTCCACAACGCATCGACTGATGGACATCAGTAAGCTGCAGCAGCGATTAGCTTATACCGATAGAGTGACGCCTCAAGAGGGGTTGATTAAAACCGCGCACTGGTTACTGAAGAATCCCTTCGCAGCGGATGATTGGCAGGTTAAAGCCTTACAAGACCCCTTTGATTACTGCGCTGAAGACCAGTTGATAAAAGCGTGGGATGCCGCAATGGCGACCATTAATCCCGTTCAATTTAACCCAGAGCCAGACTATACCATGGCCTACAGTGGCCCAGGTGGTCGGCCGCGATCGAATAAGCAATTTACCGAATAAGCTAGCTGAGGGAAAATTATGGATACCAGTCAAGGCCCACTTCAGGGCATTACAGTGCTCGATTTATCCACCGCCATAGCCGCTCCATTTGGCAGTGCCATGATGGCTGATCAAGGCGCTGAGGTAATTAAAGTTGAGCCGCCAGGTATTGGCGATGTGATGCGTTACATCGGTTCCAGCTGTCATGGTGTCACCGCTATGTTTCATATGGCGAATCGTGGTAAGCGAGGTTTAGCGATTGATTTAAAGCAGGAGCAAGGTCTTGCCGTCTTTCTAAAACTGGTTGCTGATGCGGATGTGGTCATCCATAACTTTAGAGTCGGTGTCGTAGAACGCTTAGGTATTAGCTATAATGACTTAAGCGCAATCAATCCTGAGCTGATTTACATCTCAGTTTACGGCTTTGGCCATCAAGGCCCCGATGCCCATCGTCGCGCCTACGATAATGTAGTACAGGCTTTTTCAGGCGTTACTTATAATCAAGCCAATACTGAAACCGGTGAGCCGATGCAGTGTTATCAAGCGATTGCTGACAAGATGACGGGCATGAATGTATCGATGGCCGCCAGCTCGGCATTGTTTGCCCGGGCGATGGGTCGCGGCGGCCAGCATATCCGATTAAATATGGTCGATAGCATGGTGCATTTTTTGTGGATGGATGCCTCTGAAAAGGCGACTTTTTTAGAGCCTGAAGCGAAGCTAGGCCAACAGGTTGCTAAGGGCGTTAAGCTAATGAAGTTTGCTAATGGCTACGGCCAGTCGGCGCCGGTATCTGATGTCGAGTTTCATGGACTCTGCGCCGCATTTGATGTTGATTCGCACGCTGAGCCTCGCGTTGAAACCATTATCGATCGCGCCGCTAATAATGAGGTGGTGGCAGAGGTCATACAACAGGTTTACGCCAATGCGGCAAAGATTGATGTCGATGAAGCGATTGCTGCCATGATCGCTAACGATGTGCCCTGTGCTAAAGCGATGGATATCAAAGATTTACCCGAGCACCCACAGATGATTGCGAATGGCACTTTTATTAGCAGTGAGCATCCTATCGCGGGCAGGATTCGCGAGCCACGCATGGCGCCACAGTTTGAAGGTACACCAGCGGGAGTGGGTTTTTCTAGCCCGTCGGTTGGTCAACACAATGACGAAATTATGCATGAACTGGGCTTGGCTGATGACATTGAAGACCTGCGTGCGGCAGGCATATTAAGCTAAATATCAACCGTTGAACGTTGAACAAAAATAAAAAGGAAGAAGCACAATGAAAAATATTTTTATACTGCTAATGCTAAGTTTTTTATTTGGCTGTGGCGATGCTATCGATCCAGCGGATCAGCGTGTTAGGCCGATTGATGTTGCTATCGATCAACGAGAGACCTACCGTAAGCTGGCAATGGACGGTGCGGAAAACTTTCGTGATTTAGGCGGTTATCAAACGCGTGACGGTAAAACGGTCAAGTGGGGCATGTTATACCGCTCTGACAGCTTGGCGGACTTAAGCGAGCAAGACCTGGCCTTTATTCAGCGCTTAAACGTCAAACAAATTGTCGACTTTCGTACCCCGTTTGAAAAAGCCGAAGATCCCGATCGGATTCCTACTGGCATTCAATATGTGGAACGTGAAGTCGACGTAGAAGGCACGGCAGTCAAAGAATTATTTGAAAAGATTTCTTCGGGTGATATTGAAGACTTAAATGCAGTAGAGTTAATGGAAAACGCGAATCGCGCGTTTGTCTCTTCGCAGCAATCCGTTTATGGCCCGCACTTAAAAAGTTTACTCGATGACAATAATATACCGAGCATAGCCCATTGTACCGGCGGTAAAGATCGAGCGGGCTTTGGTGCGGCGATTACATTGTTGGCTTTAGGTGTGCCAGAAGAAACCGTCATTAATGATTTTATGTTAACCAATGTCTATACCGAAGAAAAAATCAATAAATATATTTGGATGATTCGATTAGGTTCTTTGTTTAGGACCGACCCTGAAAAAATTCGGCCTTTGCTCGGCGTTGAGCGTAGCTTTATCGTAGCGGCACTCGATCAAATGAAAACAGAATATGGCTCAATTGATAATTATTTTCGACAAGGGCTGGGGCTGTCAGATGAGCAACTGAATCGCTTACGTGAAAGATTTCTTGAAGGTTAGATCAAAAAAAGCATTTTCTTCCTAACAAAACTATAGCCTCAGTGAGCAGAGGGCTTGAAAACAGGTATACTTAAAGAGAAATATATTATTTACAGCATATTTGGTATTTCTTCATCATGGTTCAATCTTCGACAAGCAAGACCTTACAAAATGCCGAGGCAATGTGCCTTGATGCCGGTGTAAGGTTAACAATGAAGCGTAAAAGAACATTAGCCTTATTGCTAGAAGAGGAATCACCGGTTTCCGCTTATGAGTTAATCGACTTGTATAAGGCTTCCTATGGTGAGTCACTTACTGCGATGTCGGCTTATCGCATGCTGAACTTTTTGGTTGAAGAAACGCTGGCTCACCGATTAAATTCGGTTAATAAATACACGGCTTGCGAGCATATTAACTGCAATCATGCGCACGATTTACCCCAATTTCTTATCTGTGATAATTGCCAGTCAGTGTCTGAGGCCGGCATCCAAAAGCATACCTTAGACCAGTTGAAGGCTGATGTTTTAAAATCCGGTTTTTCAATGGATAATCAACAACTTGAGTTACACGGTTTATGCAGTAATTGCCAATAATAATCAATTTATTCCCGCTGATTTTTCGACAATATATTTTCCTTTAGTCTNAGTCTCAGTCTCAGTCTCAGTCTCAGTCTCAGTCTCAGTCTCANTNNATAAGCATGTAATAGAAACGCCCNNAAGGTTAATAAANAATCAATTTGAGCTTGAATTATCCAAATGATATGTTGTATCATATTATNCANTGATGNTTACTTTGAATATTAATTTTNACCTTAAAAAAACTGGAGTATCAACAAAATGAAAAATTTATTTCTATTGGGCCTGTTTTCTGTATTAGCCTTTTCAGCGAACGCTGAAGAAGATGAGCATGGCCATGGAGGTCATGCTGGTGATGTTATTATTCATGCTGAGGGTACTGAACTTCATATAGAATCAGGTATTCCACTAGCTAACGGCGGTTTCTTGTTTGAATCTGACTTTGATCTACATAATGGCCATTACGAGTCAGAAGCTCCGGGTTTTGATCTTGAGACTGGTTATGATTTCTCGATAGGGAATGCATTAGCGTATTCAGTCCAAGGCCCTTTGCAATTTTGGGGCGGGGCTAGCTGGGGATCAGCGGGCTCAGACAGCGTTTCAATTATTAATGGAGCATTACCTGCAGATGAAATAATCGTAAATTCATCTTCTTCATATGACCTCAGCATTATCGATGTAAGTACTGACGGCGGTGTACACACACATGTTGATTTTGAACTTTCGGACAATGCATCAAATGGTGCTTATCTAGTTGAGTTAGTTTTAAAAGGCTTTTCAGATTCAGGCTTGCAAACTGAACTTTTCAGCTCTGACTCAGTTTTCATTGCCTTTAATCATGGCCTTAGCGAGGAGCTTTTTGAGTTGTCCGTCGATGCAATGTCGCCAGTACCTGTGCCCGCTGCTTGGTTATTTTTAGCCTCTGGTTTAGGATCTTTGTTGTTAGGCCGTCGCCTTAGAGCATAGCTTTATCGCTTATCATGATCTGGTAAGTCATTGCGGTTACAATACAAAAACCCGAAATATAATATTTCGGGTTTTTGTATTTCTGAATCAGGCGAATGAGAAATTAAATAAAATGATTAAAGCGATATACAAAAAGAGCTTATGTGCTACTGCTGTTCTATTGTCGATGATTTTTGGCGCGTTTGCTAATGCCCAACATTCAGATATATGGCTCACATTAAACAATAGTAAGCAGATAGGCATTAGTGATATCGATTTTAATACACCGATTTCTAATACAGAATTTCATCCTGTTGATGTCGATTTAACGACGGGTAAATATCTCTTCTCGGCTAATTTTTCTGATTGGTCAGGAGGTCCTAAAGGCACTCCTCAGCCTGGTTTTCAGGCTCGAACCGGTACTTTTGTATTTGATAATGACCATGAGCTTTATTTTCGTGTCGTTGGCTTACTGTGGTTTTGGAATGGATATAATTGGGTGAATGAGGTTATCGATCAAGAGGTAATAAAGTTTGAGGATGACTATGACGTTGCATCAATTATAACCACTGTAAGTGCAACCATGCCTAATCCAGGGACAGAAGGTCTCCCTCAGGGACAAGAGGCCGGCTTTGTTGATGAAATTGAAGAGTTTATTGCACCTAACGATAATAACAATAATCAAGAATCTGGTGGCAATGTACATAAACACCTAATTTTCAAAATTGAAAATTTAAGTGGATCGGATCCGGCAAGTGGCGCTTATATGATCGATGTCCAGTTCTATCTTAAAGAGTATATTCAAAATGGAGGTGAAATTAGTATTATTGATCATCCAGATTCCGAGCCTGTCCGCATTGCCTTTAACTATCAATTGAGCATGGAAGAGTTTGACCAGGCGATAAGCGCATTAACCTCGCCAGTCGAAGCCTCCGTTCCGATACCCTTTGCAGCGTTATATGTTTTAGCGATTTTGCTGTTTATTTTTTCCCAATTCGGGAAGGCGCATAAAACTGTAGTAAAATAGCGGTATTCATAGCATCAACATTAGGCATTAATAAACCCGTGCTAACTTTTTCTTCTGCCACTGTAATAATCAAGATCTGGTCTAGGACGGCTATTCAAGCAGCAGCGCTGGCTAGTTTGATGCTGTCTGTGGGGTTTTTAGGTGGCTGTGGGGGGGGTGTCAGCGGTGGTGAGCAAGCGACAGTCAATTCAGGTGCATCACCAACAGGCGCCAGATTATTCGTTAATAATATAACCGGAGACGATACTGCCAACGGTATTACAGAGCCTTTTCAATCGCTTCAATACGCACTTGATCAATTGAGGCCTGGGGATGTGCTAGTGATACAAAGTAGTGGAGCCGATTACTTCACAGATAACACAATCGAGCCGATAGCCAGTGTGGGTGATGAATCATTAAAAACTGTGGGTGGCTTCAGGCTAAGCAACAGCGGCACGATCTCTGCGCCGATTATTATTGAGGGCGATATTACCTCACGACCCGTTATAAATCAGCGACAAGAGGGATTTGCAAGTGACAAGAGTGATGCCGTACTGGGCTTGCTATTAGACTGTGTGAGTCACATTGTTATACGAAATCTTGAAATCAAAAACGTCAATGAAGCCGGCATTAGCAGCTCTATTGAGGGTGCCTGCGAAACGCATAATATCACCTTAGAGGGTAACTACATCCACCACGTTTACGGTGCCAAGTACGTTGGTGGTATTCGTTTAATGGGAGTCAGTGATGTCGTCATTCGAAAGAATGAAATCAGCGATGTCTTCAGCCAATTAGACAGCGAAGAGAGTGAATTGATAAGGACTGGTCGCGGCTTATCTAACATTATGATTGACAGTAATACATTTACCAATTTAGACCGTGGCGTCATTATTAATGCACAGGGATTAGTGAGCCCCGCTTTTTCGCGCAATAATGAGGAGTCAGTATCGAATGTTCAAATCAATAATAATACTTTTCAGCAAGTTAATAAGGCGGTTAACTTTCACAGTCAAATAGCCGATGCCTCGGCAAGCGAAACGACTAAAACAGGGGTATTTAAGGGCATCGACGTATCCGGTAATCTTTTTTTTGATGTTGATTCAGCCGTGTTGGCTGAGCTAGGCGATACTGGATACCAGTCAGAATCATTTTGCCTATTTAATAATAACTTCATTGATACCGCCTCGACGGTGGTTGATATTTCAGGGGTTAAACACCTTGAGATATTTAATAATATCTTTATGAGACCTGATGAGGATTTATTAGTGACTCGATCACCGGCAAATTCCTTATTAGAAAATAGTATTGCTTACAGTGATTATAATTTATATTGGTTGCCAACTGAATTTCTGAGTTGGCAATTAGATGCAAACGGTCCGTCAGATACTTTTTTTCCAGACCTGCCGAATTGGCAATCTGCTGAATCTCATCCTCAACTTACCACTGCGCCAGATGTCGTTTCGCTAAATACCGACCCACAATTTATCGATCCATTCAACAATGATTTTCGATTATCAGACAGTTCGCCTGTCCTATTAGCAGGGCTTGATGGAGTCTCTATTGGTTATGACTATAATTTTCCATTAGATTTTAAGTCTAACTGCCGGATACTATTTTGAGCTTAATGTTTATGCCAAGTGATAAAGTAAAGCGGTTTTTTTCCCTTTTATCTAGGTCGCCAAGATTAAGCGAAGGCGTATTTTTTGCTATTTTTATAGGCACTTTTTTTTCTTCCATGGCGATCGCTGAAAATGCGATGGAAGAGGTGACGATTAATGCTCATCAACAAACAGAGCAGACAGCTTTAGGTCTGAGTACCATTGAACTGACGGATGATGAATTGCTGAGTAAACAAGGCGGTACTTTAGGTGATACGTTGGCCAATGAGCTGGGGGTGCATAACGCTTCCTATGGCCCCGGTGTTGGTCTGCCGGTGTTGCGCGGTCTCTCTGGTGTGCGTGTACGCCTCAGTGAAGATGGTATCGGCGCTTGGGATGCCTCTGCTATAAGTCCTGATCATGCGACTGCGATAGAGCCGGCGCTGGCTAAAAGTATTCGTGTGCTCAAAGGCCCAGCGACGGTGTTGCACGGCAATAATGCGGTCGGCGGCACAGTAGAAGTAATCAATGGACGAATTGCTGAAGCCTTAGACAATCAATTGTTGAGCTCAGTCTTCGAACTAAGAAAAGAATTACACAACGACCATCGGCGTGACACCGCGATTGCTAAGCTCAAAACCGAAATGGGAAAGTGGGTTTTTCAAGTTGATGGCTTTACGAGAAGTGCTGAAGATATGAGCATTCCTGCCCTGGCAATTGAAGAACAGGCTATCGAGAAAGTATTTGGAATTAGCAATTCAGATAATACCTTTGGCACGGTATTAAATACGGATTCAGATACTGATAGCGGTTCATTGGCGTTAAGTTATGTCGATGATGATTTTTTTATTGGCGGTTCAAGCACGATCATTAACAGTGAGTACGGCATCCCGCCTGGCGCGCACACCGAGCCTGCCGATTCGCCGGGGCACAGCCATAGCCACCCCGTTGGCGACAATATTGTGATTCAGTCGCGGGTTCGCATCGATTTGGAGCAGGAGCGTCATCTATTTAAGTTCGGTCATAAGATTAGTAATCCTAGCTTAAAAGACTTCCGCTTAACGATAGGAAACATCAAATATCAGCACCTTGAGTTTGAGCAAGACCCAGTAACAAAAAAATTTATAAATGGCACTCGGTTTATCAATGATGTGTTTGAAGTTAAAGCTGAAATCAATCATCACCTATTGCATCGTTTTAACACACAGCATAGCGGCAAGATGGGGCTACAGTGGGTAGATCGTGCCTTTTCTGCAGAGAATATGCGCACATTAGGTGGTGGTGAAGATTTTATTCCGGCAGCCGATCAACACTCGCTCGGTGTTTTCTTCTACGATCAATTTCCGTTAGCTATAGGCCTGCTTGAGTTAGGTGGCCGCTATGAGTGGCAAGAGATATTACAGCGCGAGTTAACCGCTGGATTACTGCCTTACAATACTCAGTTCCTGCACGAGCCGATTAGCTATCAAAGCTATACCTTCTCGTCAGCGTTGAGCGTTGATGTGTCTGACCAACACCGTTTAGTATTTGGATTAAACTCGGCACAGAGAGTGCCTGAAATACAAGAATTACTCTCGTTAGGTCCACACCTAGCGACACGTTCATATGACATCGGTTTATTGCTGTTTAATAGCCAATTGAATGATTCTCCACCTGAGGCTGAAAGGTTTCAGGGCGTTGATCTGCGCTGGGAGTGGCAAGGTGATATCGGTGATATGAGTAGCGCGGTGTTTTATACCGAAGTGGATGATTTTATTTATCAGAAAAAAAGAACAATCAATGGGTTGTTTGATACTTCTGATAACGTTTTCCGTAATGCCTGTGTTCGATTAGAGGAATGCATTGCTGTCTTTGATTACCAACAGCATGATGCCACGCTGACCGGTTATGAATGGCAGTGGACATTACCGCCTATCGACGTTCGAGGTGGTGAGTTTCAAATAGAATTATTTGCCGATCATGTGCGAGGCAGACTGACCGGCAGTGACGATTTACCTAGAATGCCGCCGGCTCGCAGAGGACTTGGCGTGCAGTGGGGGAACGGCCTGTTCTATTCGGAGTTGCGTTACAATTTTGTCGGAGCACAGAAAAATATTGGTGATAATGAAGCCCAGACTAATGCGTACAAGCTATTCAATGCCTATGCGTCCTACATATATCATATTGACGGCCCATATCATCAAGAAATGATTATTTTTTTACAGATGAAAAATTTATTGAATGAGGATATTCGAAAATCAACCTCTTTTTTAAGAAATTTCACTCCCGAGCCCGGCAGAGAAATAGTCTTCGGTGTGCGGTACCAATTTTAATATGATGAAAAATTTTGGGATTAATTTAGTGCTTATGAGCGGGCTGTCTTTATTCACGCCAGTGCTAACCAGCCATGCGCAAGAAATTACAACTTGCAACGCTTTTGGCCACTTTGATGTCACCATTGATGTTGATCCTGCAGGGACAGACGGTGCTTCATTACTGATTGACGAGGGCGGCCAGTTCCCAGTCGAAGCAGGCACTGGCAGAACGATTGTGCCGGCTGATTTTGGCGATCGTTCCGGTGGCCCTCATAAGACGGATGATCCCGGTTGGGTAATTAAGGCTGGCGATTTTCTCGGTGGCGAGGTGTTGTGGTTTCGTGCACTTGGCTCGCTACGTTTTTGGGATAAAAATCAGCAACGCTGGTTAAACGATGCGCCTAACGGCGAGCGGATTCGTTATTTTGGGGCGATACCGCCGGAAATCTTGATCAATGAAAGCGCTGAAGACGATGCCTTTTACGCAGAGGGTACCATTTGGTCGGGTGCAGGTATTGAAGGCCCATTAGAGGCCCCCATAGAGCAGGCGGTGGAAGTGACGTCGGGTGATGCCATTCATGCCCATCTTGATTTTTGCCTTGAGGGTAAAACCGCTGAAGGGGTCATGGGTGATTGTACCATCCCAGGCAGAGGTTATACCGGTTTACCCACCATCGGTGCGTACATGATTGAGATGCAATTATTTTCTACAGCGGTCGCTAGCTATGGTGAACAACAAAAATATATTGACTCACCACCGATAAAGGTGTTGTTGAATAATGGCTTAGTGGCCAATGAATGTGGCGCTGCCATTAATGCGTCCAGCAGTATGATTGATAGCTCGGCGGCTTTACCAGCAGCGGGTATTTTAATTATGAGTGGGCCGTAAAACGTACAAGGTAATTTTGATTCTATGCGCATTTTTTTGGCTCCGATGGAGGGCGTTATCGATCACCACTTTCGCACCCTCTACAGCGCCATCGGCGGGGTCGATATTTGTGTCAGTGAGTTTATTCGTGTCAATGATGTGGCGGTCAGTAAAAAAGTTTTTCTGCGTGATTGCCCTGAACTGCAGCATGCTTCGTTCCATCAACAGCGATTCAGTGCCACCCCTAATGGCACGCCCTTACGCGTGCAATTATTAGGTAGCAATCCGGAAACCATCGCCGCCAGTGCGGTGACTGCTGTTAATCTTGGCGCTTCGGCGATTGATTTAAATTTTGGTTGTCCCGCCAAAACAGTGAATAAAAGTCGCGGCGGTGCGGTGTTGTTAAAAGACCCCCAATTGGTCGGTGAGATTGTTCGACAAGTGCGTGCGGCGGTGCCCAGTGAACGGCCGGTCACGGCAAAAATTCGTTTAGGTTTTGAAGACCGCAGTCTGTATATGGACAATGCCTTAGCTATCGCGGAAGGCGGCGCAACGGAACTTTGCGTGCATGCCCGTTCACGAGCAGACGGCTATCACCCGCCGGCTTATTGGTCATATATTAAAAAAATTGTTGAGGAAGTCTCGCTGCCAGTCATTGCTAATGGCGAAGTGTGGACAGTCGATGATTGGCGACGCTGTCGAGAACAAACCGGTTGTCAGGATGTGATGTTGGGTCGTGGCTTAATCGCCTGCCCTGATTTGGCTTTACAAATAAAAGCGGCAGCGGCGGGGCAAAGGTATCAAGCGATGTCTTGGTCGGCTGTCATGCAGTTGCTGAATCAATTTTACTGTGACACCAAGGCGGCTTATCCGAGTCGATTTTTAGGTAATCGTGTCAAGCAGTGGTTGTTTTATTTGCAGATGCATTACCCTGAGGCTAAAGTTTTATTCGAGACTATTAAGCGTTATCGACAAGCCCAGGAATTTGAAGCAGTGCTCGGCTTACCACTGGCCTCCGCTGCCTATGAATAACGACGACGGCTAAATCACTTTGACCCAACTTTTTTCTTCGACTCTGCGCTGTATTTTCCAAATGCCATCAACTTTTACATAGTCATCTAAGTACCATAGCCCACACATCATTAATTTATGCTTGCCCTCCTTAGCGCCCATTTCCATTGGGTTGAAACACATAATGCGGCCCGTTGCTTGACGAATATCATGCTCAGTGGCCAAGGTGATTTGGCAATTAGCATTGAGATGTTGATGGCTAGGAAAGGCATCAGTCAATGATCTTTGTAAGAAATCAATCGTTTCGGGTAGATTGCCCTTTTCACCACCTAATGCGGTGTAGTCAATAAAGGCATCGTCGGTAAATACTTCATTTAATTGATCAAATGTCTTGGCATCAATCAACTCAGCGTAGCGATACAGTAAATCTTGGATTTCAAGTTTGGCAGAGACTTGTTCGAGGGTGTAAGCCATAAGTGGATTATCCTTATATACCAGCCTAGAAAATTAAAGCTGACTGAGCAGCTTTAAAGCTAAGCATAAGAATACCGTAATAAGGCGAGGCTAAAGTTGGCGATAAGTTAATTATCGCCAATAAAATAACGATTAACTTTCGACAAAAGCCCGCTCAATCACATAGTGGCCTTGGTTGCCGCTGCGCACCTCATTAAATCCTCGTTCGTCCAAGATGGCACACATATCTTTGAGCATACTGGGGCTGCCACAGAGCATAAACCGATCATCTGCTAGGTTCGGCTTCGGCAAACCAAGGTCATGAAATAATTTACCACTGGTCATTAGGTCGGTTAAGCGCCCATTGTTTTTGTAGGGCTCACGCGTGACGGTAGGGTAGTAAAGCAGTTTCTCGCGCACCATATCACCAAAGTATTCATGCTGTGGCAGTTCATTCTCGATGTAGTCGCTGTAAGCCAGTTCCGACACTTCTCTCACCCCGTGGGCAAGAATGATTTTATCGAATTGCTCATAGACCTCAAAATCTTTGATAATACTCATAAAGGGGGCTAAGCCGGTGCCAGTCCCTAGCAGGTATAAGTTTTTTCCAGGTAGCATTTCATCGGTGACCAGTGTGCCAAGCGGTTTTTTACCGATTAACACTTCATCGCCCACTTTTAAATGCTGCAACTTAGACGTCAGTGGGCCATCCGCCACTTTGATGCTAAAAAATTCCAGCTCATCTTCGTAGTTCGCACTGGCAATGCTATAAGCGCGCAACAGTGGCTTACCTTCATGCTCAAGGCCAACCATCACGAAATGGCCGTTTTTAAAGCGAAAGCCAGCATCTCGGGTGGTTTTAAAGCTAAATAAACTGTTGTTCCAATGATGGACGTCAGTCACGGTTTCGGTCATTAACTTAGCCATTCGTTTTCCTCACACAAAATTTTTATCCCAAGCTAGAGATGCACTATATAAGGCAATTATCAATAGGTATAGCGGGATATAATGATATAATATATTTGTTTTTCCGATATAATAACTGCTCTATAATTTATTGATAAGATTTATCAAATAATAACAATTATCATTTGATAAATCAATGTAGCTGATAGTGACTTTACGATGCGGTCATTTATCTGGTTTAACCGAGAGGCCTCAGACCATGAAATTTACCCTACGCCAACTCCAAGTGTTTCTTGCCACGGCGCATTATCAAAATGTTAGCCGAGCGGCTGATAGTCTTTCGATGTCTCAGTCTGCGGCGAGTGGTGCACTTCGCGATTTAGAGCAGCGCTATGATGCGCAGCTGTTTGACCGAGTGGGCAAGCGATTGCGGCTTAATATGCTCGGCCAATCGCTTCGGCCCTTAGCGGAAGCCTTAATTTCCGGCGCAGAAGATGTTGATATTGTTTTGCAGCAGCAAATGCCCGCGGGGCGATTACGCGTTGGCGCAACACTAACTATTGGCAATTACATCGCAATACCGATTATTGCGAATTTTAAAAGGGATTATCCTGAAGTGAGTGTTGGCTTACATGTCGCCAATACTGCACATATTGCTAAGCAAGTACTGGATTTTGATTTAGACGTGGGCTTAATAGAGGGTGAGTATTCACACTCAGATCTTCAGGTGCAGCCATGGTGTAACGATGAGTTAATGATTTTTTGCTCGCCAGAACACCCTTATGCGACTAAAAAAAATCTCACGGATGAGGACTTAATCCAGGCCCAATGGATTCTGCGTGAGCATGGCTCAGGCACTCGGCAAACCTTTGATCGCGCCATGCACGGTTTAATCAATGAGCTGGATATACATTTAGAGTTTGAGCATACCGAAGCGATAAAAAGAGCTGTTGAGGCTGGCCTAGGACTTGGCTGTTTATCGGTTATTGCGCTAGCCGATCCCATTAAAAGAGGCAGTCTTGTGCCATTAAAGGTGAAACATCGCGATATGAGCAGGCAGTTCTACTTTGTCTCGCATAATAAAAAGTTTCCCTCACGGGGACTGCAATCGTGGCTCGACTGTTGCCGCGCCACGCACCCAGAGACAACTTAGCCGCCAAGACTGGCTTTAATGCCTTGATAGAAAATAACCAACACGCCGGTCGGAGCGATAAAGCGTAAGCTTATAAACCACAGGTTAAATAAGCCCGCCGATAAACCATCGATCTCTTTACGCACCCGGGTATAGCCGAGCTTCCAACCCACAAACAGCGCAATTAAAAGACCGCCTAGCGGCAACATAATATTGGCAGTTAGATAGTCCAAGCGATCAAATACCTCGCTAGAGTAAATGCTTGCCACGCCGCCTAGCCAGCATAATAGACTTAGGCCGACAGTGGCCAGCAAGCGCGAACTGCCNAGTTTTTCTANCCATGCGATGCCAGGTTCGATNAGTGAGATNGATGAGCTTAACGCCGCAATGGCGACTAAGACAAAAAAGCCCGTGCCGAAGAATGCACCNCCCCACATACCTGAAAAGGCAATAGGCAGCGTTTCAAATAATAAGCCTGGTCCAGAGCCGGGTGCCAGACCACTGGCAAANACCAGTGGAAAAATAGCCATNCCNGCAATTANGGCGATCAGCGTATCNAGTCCAGCAACGACGATGACTGCGCTAGAAATTGACTGATCATTTGACATATAAGAGCCGTACACCATGACCGTTCCCATGCCTAAGCTAAGGGTAAAAAAAGCATGGCCCATGGCAATTAACACCGATTGACTGGTCAGCTTGCTAAAGTCAGCAGCAAACATAAAATTTAAGCCCTTCTGAAACTCGCCGTTTTTAAAGGCGAACCATAGCAACAGTAAAAGTAAGGCAAATAAGATAGGCATTAAAATATTCACGGCATTACCAATGCCACGTGTGACGCCGAGTCCAACAATGGTTGCCGTGGCAAGGATGAAGACGCTATGCCAGAGCAATTGCCGTTCGCTATCTTGAGCTAAATCGCCGAATCTGGCAGCGATAGTTTGGGCGTCTTGGCCCATATAGGCTGAACTGGCACTTTGAAACACATATTCCAGCGACCAACCGGCCACCACGCTGTAATACATGAGAATCATAATCCCGGCGGCCACACCCACAAGACCAATAAACGCCCAAAGCTTACTGGCGCCGGCGGCACGCGCCTGCGCCAGCACGGCATGAACTGGATTGGCACGACCTTTTCGACCAAGCAATACCTCTGCCATCATGATGGGCACGCCAAACATCATAATGCAGATCAGATACATGAGGACGAAGGCGCCGCCGCCATTTTCGCCCGCAATATAAGGAAATTTCCAAATATTACCTAGTCCAACTGCAGCGCCAGTCGTGGCTAAAATATAGGTCCAACGGTGAGTCCAAACGGGATACTGAGCGGAGGGTTGAGCAGACATAGTTAACCTTTGCGTGGCATTAAATAATCAGAACAGTTCGTCGAGCTGGCCTTTAACCAAAACTAAAGGCCACTCTCAGCACTAAAATACCATTTATTAATCAACACGCAAGTGTCTTTTTGCCGAATAGCGTTGCCGCCTAGTCGGTCGGGTTAATGGCCGCTATATGGTCGAGGGCCTCACTGTATTCAGTGATTAATCGCATCATGATATCGCGACAGGATTCAATTTGATTGATTTGTCCTACCACTTGTCCAACAGGATTGAAAGCCACCTTCTGGGTTTCGCCACTGCCGGCATAGCGGTGGGTTCGGCGCGTAGCGTCAAAAGTTAAGTACCCTTGTAATGGCATGGGCAATGGGTCAGGCGTATCGGCTCTATCCCAAGCTTCGGTCCATTCATTTTTAAGCATTCTCGCTGTTTTACCCGTGAAGGAGCGTGACCGAATAGTGTCTTCAGAGCTGGCATTCATATAGGACTCGCGCTGGGCAGGTTCTGCGGCCGCCTCAGACGCATTGAGCCACATAGAGCCCATCCAGACGCCTTCAACACCCATACTCATGGCCGCCAACATTTGACGACCATTGGCTATCCCGCCTGCCGCTAGCACGGGCAAAGGTGCAACCGCGTCGACCATTTGCGGCCAAAGTACCATTGACGTGACTTCACCGGCATGACCGCCACCTTCCGAGCCCTGACAGATAATAAAATCAAGGCCGGCATTCTTATGATTAATCCCGTGTTTTAGTCGACCGGCGAGGGCGCCAATTAAACGGCCGGATTGGTGAACTTGATCGACAATATTTGCCGGTGGTGTGCCTAGGGCATTAACGATCATTCGGCATTTGTCTCTTGTTAGCGCTTCATCAACCAGCAATTGAGCCTGCGCTTCAGAAAAACTCAAGGTGACTTCGTCATCGCCCTCGGGCCAAGCTGGCACATTATGATCTTGCAATAAGCCCTCAGCGAATTCACGATGCTGCTCAGGGATAGCCGCTTGCAGCATTTCAACTAATTTATCAGGATCGGTTTCACCCTGACCTTCGTATTTTTGAGGAATCGCTGTATCGACACCGTAGATATGGTCGCCAATATGGGCATCGATCCAGTCGAGCTCTTCTTTTAATTGTTTCGGTGAAAACCCGACAGCACCTAAAACACCAATGCCCCCGGCCTTGGATACCGCAACGACCACATCACGGCAGTGGGTGAAGGCAAATATAGGCAGTTCAACGCCAAGTTTCTTACATAAATCAGTTTGCATCGGTTTCTCCAAAAAATCCTATTAACAATAGCTATTACGGTACTGATGATTAGTGTATTTGCCAATAGCGATTAACACTTTGTGCATAGCAAAAACAATCAAATCGAAGCATTTGGCGTTACCGAGCCGTTTTCTCTGATAAAACCAGCAAAATAATGCCTTTTACTTCATGGATGCGGGAATAATACCGTGTGACTAGTCAGATTGGCTTTAATGCGGCATGGGCTTGTGTATAATCGCGCCGCTTTGACGTGTGTCGTCATGGCGTAAGCTATTTTTAGGAGTGCCACCACAGTGACCGAACAACTGAACACCCAAGAGTTGCGAAATATCGCCATTATTGCTCACGTTGACCATGGTAAGACGACCTTGGTCGATAAGTTATTAGAGCAATCTGGGACCCTGGATCGTCGTGATCAAGGCACCGAAAGGATCATGGATTCGAATGATCAGGAAAAAGAGCGTGGTATTACCATTTTGGCAAAAAACACAGCCATCAACTGGCAAGGTCACCACATTAATATTGTCGATACCCCCGGCCATGCCGATTTTGGCGGTGAGGTTGAGCGCGTGTTGTCGATGGTGGACTCAGTACTCCTGCTAGTCGATGCGGTCGATGGGCCGATGCCTCAAACTCGTTTCGTTACTCAAAAAGCCTTTGCTCGCGGTTTGCATCCCATCGTGGTGATTAATAAGATCGACCGACCGGGCGCCAGACCTGACTGGGTAATGGATCAGGTGTTTGATTTATTTGATCGGCTTGGCGCTACGGATGAGCAGTTAGATTTTCCAGTCGTCTATGCCTCAGCTTTAAACGGAATCGCTGGGCTTGATGAAAACGCTATGGGTGATGATATGACAGCTCTGTTAGAGCTGATTTTAGATCACGTTAAAGCGCCGGCAGTTGACGCTAATGGCGCTTTTCAAATGCAAATAAGTGCGCTTGATTACTCCAGTTATGTTGGCGTTATTGGCGTCGGCCGCGTCACCCGCGGCAAGATTAAACGCAACACACCCGTTACTATTATTGATGGCGATAATAATACACGTAATGGTCGAGTATTAGATATTCTTGGCAATATGGGCGTCGAACGTGTACCCGTCGAAGAAGCGGTGGCCGGTGATATTATTTGTATTACGGGTATCGATGGCTTAAATATCTCAGACACGCTGTGTTCACCGGAACAGGTAGAGGCCTTGCCTCAGCTAACAGTTGACGAGCCAACGGTGTCGATGACCTTCCAAGTCAATGATTCTCCCTTTGCTGGCTTAGAAGGTAAGTTTGTTACCAGTCGAAATATTAAAGAGCGGCTTGAACGAGAGTTACTGCACAATGTGGCCTTAAGGGTTGAGCAAGGTGACAGTGCGGATAAATTTGTTGTTTCTGGCCGTGGTGAATTGCATTTATCCGTGTTAATCGAAACCATGCGTCGTGAAGGATTTGAGCTAAGCGTTGGCCGGCCAGAAGTCGTGCAGCGCGTGGTTGATGGTGTTGTGGAAGAGCCCTTTGAATCGGTGGTTGTCGATTGCGAAGAACAGCATCAAGGCTCAGTGATGGAGGCCTTGGGCACCCGGAAAGGTGATCTTAAAAACATGGTGCCGGATGGCAAAGGGCGAGTCAGACTGGATTATATTATTCCAGCCCGCGGCCTAATTGGTTTTCGCTCTGAGTTTTTAACTATGACCTCAGGTTCGGGAATACTGACCTCAATATTTGATCACTATGGTCAGGTAAAAGTCGGCGAAGTTCAATCACGGACTAATGGTGTATTAATTAGTAATGTGAAAGGCAAAACCTTAGCTTACGCCTTATTCAATTTGCAGGACCGTGGTCGTTTAATGATAGACGCTAATATTGATGTTTATGAAGGTCAAGTGATGGGTATACACAGCCGAGGTAATGACCTGACAGTTAACCCCACTAAAGCGAAGCAGTTAACCAATGTTCGGGCTTCAGGTACTGATGAAGCGACAGTCTTGTCACCGCCCATCCGGTACACTTTGGAGCAAGCGTTAGAATTTATTGAAGACGATGAGTTGGTGGAGGTTACGCCAGAGAGTATTCGGATTCGTAAAAAATTATTACTTGAGCACGAACGTAAGCGTGCTGCTCGTCCCGCCAAAGAGTAACGATTGCCATGCGTGCGCTGATACAACGGGTTAACTCTGCCAGTGTCAGAGTCGATGATCAACTGATTGGCCAGATAAGCAAAGGCTTATTGGTGTTGCTGGCCATTGAAGCCGATGATGATAGTCAGTCAGTGGCTAAAATGGCAGCCAAGTTGCTCGATTATCGCGTTTTTAGCGATCATAATGACAAAATGAATTTGAGCGTTACAGATATTGTCGGTGAATTACTGATTGTTTCACAGTTCACATTGGCGGCTAATACTGATAAAGGCCTGCGGCCGAGCTTTTCATCAGCCGCTGAGCCAGCTTTGGCCAAGCGACTTTATCTTGACTGTGTGGCGCAGTTAAAGGCATCGCCGCTTAAAGTCGAAACGGGCCAGTTTGCTGCCGACATGCAAGTTGCATTGGTCAACGATGGCCCGGTGACGTTTATGCTGACCATTTAAGCCAAGAAATGATTAGCTATTAAATTGCTGCGTCACAATTTCCCTGCGTATTTCATCACATGAAAAATATAATGTTGTTCTACAACACCATTGAGTAAGTGCGCCCAAGGGCCTTGTGCATAAACAGCAACATCGTCACCCGCATGAGTTTCAGTGGCTAAGGGGACGCCGGCTTCTTGATGATAATGCTCGGCCTCTGGATTGTCTTTAAGCGTAGTTTGTCGTGTGGCTTGGCCGATACTATTAAATCGCGCATAAGGATTGTCTGGATCGCTAGGCTGATTGTAGTAACCGGGCCCGTTAGCATAACCAAGGGTCGTGTAGGGTTTCTTATCGGCGGCAAGGCTGGGTGAATTTTTTGCTTCGCCTGCTTTATCGTTACCCGTCACAAAACCTAAAATAGGATTGCCGCGGGTGGGATAGCCGGCCAGCGTTAAGGTATGGCTATGGTCGGCGGTCACAATCATTAATGTCTTTTTAAGATTCACTTTTTTAGAAACTAATTCTATTGCTTGATCAAACGCGTGCAGGTCTTCCAGTGCGCGATAGGCATTACCCACATGATGCGCATGATCAATTCGACCGGCCTCGACGACTAATAGAAAGTGTTTACTTTTTTGCAATTGATTAATCGCCACGTTAACCATTTCACTAAGACTGGGTTGGTTGTTGCTNTCACGGTCGGCTTCAAAGTCCATATGCGANTCAGAAAATAGGCCTAAAATTTTATCGNCATCTTTTTCTTGATGAGNGATTAATTGGCGGCGATCATGAAAGTAGCGACCATTTGGGTTGCGNTGCTGCCACGCAGAAATTAAATCCATACCATCCTCACGCTTGCCTTTAGCATGCTTAGAGCCCTTGGGTAAAAAGTGGCTACGGCCGCCGCCCAGTAGCACATCGATACCATCGCCATGGCTAAACTCAACAAATTGCCGCGCGATATCGCGACAACCGTTGGCCTTTGCCTTGTCAGGCAAGTCTGAGTCATCCTCCCAGTTTCGTTCAGGACTATGGGCAAATCCTGCCGCGGGGGTGGCATGGGTGACGGCGGTGGTGGTGACAATGCCTGTCGCCCAGTTACGGTCTTCAGCGAGTTCAAATAAGGTTGTTAGTTGCTGTTCGCCGCAGACATTCGTGTCAGCACGCGCAACCGTTGCAGCCATACTCAGTACCCCAGCTTTGGTTTTTTCACCGGTGATTAAGGCGGTCATGGTGCCTGCTGAGTCGGGCGTTTGTTGGTTAGTATTATAAGTTTTAGCCAAGCCAACCGCGGGGAATCGTTCAAAGGATAAATTGTGCTCCTCCCCATTAGCGCCCGATTTTTGGCCAACATAGATGCGCCCAGCCGTGACGGTGGCAACGCTCATACCATCACCGACAAACAAGATGATGCCACTTGCACGATTACGATTATTTTTTCGACCGAGATTTGCCTGTAAGGCCTGCTCAGCTGCTTGATAACTGCTTGCAGGCTGGTTAATCGGCTGTTCAGCTAAACGATTGGATTGCCCAAAGCTTTGATTGGCGCCCATCAAAAAGCTGGCAATTGCTACTAAAAAGGGGATAGTTTGGCGACGAATCAACATCAGTGGCTTACCTAAAAAAGTGACGGTTAATGGAGATAACAAGCATAGATATGGCGGGCTAGTCGATTAACACGACTTTAATATAAGCACGCTTGGCTTTCTTACCGGTTAGCCATGAGCCAAGATCAGTCAGCCGCATTTGCCAGCCGTACTTTTTAATCAACGCAGCATGTGCTTGCTGTATTTCTTCATCGCTGGTTAAAATAAAAGCTTCGCTGTCTTGCCATTCACCTAAGATTTTACCGATCACATTACAGGCAGCAACGCGTGATTTAGGGGAGTTTCTGAGTCGCTTGACCTTGCCTGCCTGGCCGGCAGAAAAGACGTAATAAGCCTGTTTATTGCCTGCAAACCAGACAGGGGTTTCGACGGCTACGCCAGTCTTTCGAAAGGTAGCAAGGCTAAAATAGGCTGCTTGTTCGAGTGTCATAATGAGGCTCCGGCAGTGATTAAATTAAGAAAGTAGAAAAAAGCCATTAATTCGTTTTGAGGCCTTCATATTACCACCATAAAAGTACCGGTGTTGATGCGTAGAGGGCTATTTTTTGAGACAATTTAAGCAATGTAATATAACAGGCGCGGTTTGCTTTAAGTAAAGACAGCCAGAATAATTTCGGTAGCGAAGAATTAGGTCTCGATAGCGACGATCAGCAACCCTGAACCAATATGAGAACAGCGACTCAATGAGTGATACTCCGATAGATTCAAGCAATTTTTCAGCTGAGCAATTGTCCATTAAAGAATATGCCGAGAAAGCGTATCTCGATTACTCGATGTATGTCATTCTCGATCGCGCCTTACCGCATATTGGTGATGGATTGAAACCCGTTCAGCGCCGGATCGTTTATGCCATGTCAGAATTGGGTCTCAAGGCTTCGGCAAAATATAAAAAATCAGCTCGTACAGTGGGCGATGTGATTGGTAAGTTTCATCCCCACGGTGATAGCTCAGTGTATGAAGCGATGGTGCTCATGGCGCAGCCGTTTAGTTATCGATACCCCTTGGTCGATGGTCAAGGGAATTGGGGCTCAACGGACGACCCTAAGTCATTCGCGGCCATGCGTTATACCGAGTCACGATTAGCGCCTTACGCAGACGCATTGATGGCGGAAGTGTCACAGGGCACCGTTGACTGGCAGGCTAATTTTGATGGCACATTGTATGAGCCCGTTATTCTGCCGGCTAAAGTGCCTAACATTTTGTTAAACGGAACAACCGGCATTGCCGTCGGTATGGCAACGGATATTCCATCACATAATCTAAGTGAAGTGGTTGCTGCTTGTATTCACCTGCTTGAAAAACCTAAGGCCAGCGTTGAGGATTTATTTGCTTTCATTAAGGGGCCAGATTACCCGACCGAAGCTGAGATTATCACTCCTTCAGAGTCAATTTTGGAAATGTATAAGACGGGTAAGGGCAGCCTAAAAATGCGAGCGGTGTATGATACCGAGCAGGGCGATATTGTTGTTACAGCGTTACCACATCAAGTCTCTGGCTCTAAAGTGTTAGAGCAAATAGCGGCGCAGATGCAGGCCAAGAAATTGCCGATGGTGGTTGATTTGCGTGACGAGTCTGACCATGAAAATCCAACACGTTTAGTGATTGTACCAAAGTCGAATCGAGTAGATGTCGATACTCTGATGTCACATTTATTTTCAAGCACTGATCTAGAACGCAATTACCGTATCAATATGAATATGATTGGCGTTGATGGTCGGCCTCAGGTGAAAAACCTCAGTGTGATTATTAAAGAATGGTTGTCATATCGCAAAGAGACTATCCGCAAACGCTTAGAGTATCGCTTAGATAAGATTCTTAATCGTCTGCACTTATTGGATGGTTTGTTAATTGCATTTTTAAATCTCGATGAAGTGATTCATATTATCCGTACTGAAGAGCAGCCTAAAAAAGTACTGATGAAAAAGTTTGAGCTAAGTGAAGCGCAAACCGATTATATTCTCGATACACGCTTACGGCAGCTAGCGCGTTTAGAAGAAATGAAGATCACTGATGAGCAGTCTCAGTTGAGCGAAGAGCGTGATGAAATAGAAAAAATCCTAAGCTCTGATAAGCGAATGAAGACGCTGATGAAAAAAGAATTGCAAGCAGTAGTCGAAGAATACGGCGATGACCGTCGATCACCGATCGTTAGTCGTGACGAGGCTTTGGCTTACTCTGAAGACGATATAACCAGCGTCGATCCAATCACTGTTGTGTTATCGACAAAGGGTTGGATTCGTGCAGCAAAAGGTCACGAGATTGATCCACATTCCCTGAGTTATAAATCCGGTGATAGTTTTAAATTGGCCGTTAAAGGTAAATCGAATCAAGCGGTAGTGTTGTTGGATTCTACTGGTCGAAGTTACTCTGTTCCCGCCAGAGGTTTGCCGTCAGCGCGCGGCCAAGGTGAGCCGCTAACCGGCACGATTAGCCCACCTTCTGGCGCAAGCTTTGAGGGCGCGATGATGGGTGCTGAACAGCAGTTGTATTTGTTGGCTACCGATGCAGGTTACGGTTTTGTCGCAAAACTCGGTGATATGTATGCGAACAAAAAAGCCGGCAAGACATTAATTAAAATTCCTAAAGGCGGTGAAGTTATTGCACCGCAGAAAATTGAGGATGTTAAAAATGGCTTACTCGTATCGGTAAGTAACGAAGGAAGGATGCTGATTTTCCCTGTCGCTGATTTGCCGGTGATGGCGAGAGGGAAGGGCAATAAGATTATGAATATCCCTAGCGCTAAGCTGGCTAGCCGAGAGGAGTTTATGCTCGCGACAGCCGTAATGAGGAAACAAGACTGTCTTGTCATTCATGCAGGCAAGCGTCATTTAAAAATGAAATATGCAGACCTTGAACACTATATCGGAGAGCGAGCGCGACGAGGCAATAAATTACCGCGCGGCTTTCAAAAGGTTGATTCTATCGTTATTGATGTCAAAGAGTAGCCGTTGAAATGAGTGATGTGAGTTTAATAAAAATTTCAGGCCCTGATCAAACCGGTATTACTCAGGCGGCGACAGCGATTCTTAGCGATTATGCTGTCAATATACTCGATATTGGCCAAGCGGTTATTCATAATAATTTAGCGCTGGGTATATTGGCAGAAATGCCTGACTCGGTTGACACCGCGGTCTGTTTTTCTCGACTAAGAGAAGCGGTACAAAAGCTCGGCATGTCGATCGAGTTTGATGCAGTCAACGGCGACGATTACCAGCGTTGGATTAATGAGCAGGGCAAGCCGCGCCATATTCTTACCTTATTAGTCAGAAAGGTGAGTGCCGAACATATTAATGCGGTTACTAGTTTGGCTGCTCAGTATGGTCTTAATATTGATAAAATCACCCGCCTATCTGGCCGTGTCTCGTTAAATGCTAACGAGCAATCCAAGGCCTGCGTTGAATTTTCAATGCGTGGTGAGTTAAGCGATCAGATAAAAGTACGTCGCGCTTTACTTGAGCTCACTAACACATTAGATATGGATATAGCCTATCAAGAAGACGATATGTTTCGTCGCAATCGACGCTTAGTCGTGTTTGATATGGACTCTACTTTAATAGAAGCAGAAGTGATCGATGAATTAGCAAAAGTTGCAGGTGTTGGTGCAGAAGTTTCAGCGATCACTGAGTTAGCGATGCAGGGCAAGATTGATTTTGATGAAAGTTTTCGCCGACGTGTTGCTTTATTATCGGGTTTAAACGAATCTGCTTTGCAGCAAGTTGCCGATTCATTGCAATTAACTGAAGGCGCCGTGACATTAATTAGCACCTTAAAACGTCTGGGTTATAAAACCGCTATTTTATCCGGCGGTTTTAGTTACTTTGCTGATCAATTACGTGATCAACTGGGTTTTGATTATGTCTATGCCAATCAATTGGATATTGATGCCGGAGTGGTAACGGGTAAGGTGGTTGGCGATATTATTAATGGCGAACGCAAAGCTGAGTTATTAAAAGATATTGCCCAACGAGAAAATATTGCGCTTGAACAAGTTATTGCTGTGGGTGATGGGGCTAATGATTTGCCAATGCTAAGCGTTGCTGGTTTGGGTATTGCCTTTCGCGCTAAGCCCATTGTGAAGGCCTCGGCCCGACAATCGATATCAACCTTAGGTTTAGACAGCATTATCTATTTACTTGGTATCAGTGATAGAGAACGAATAGCTGCAAGCCATCATAAAAACCGTTAATTCTCGGTTGGCAGTATTAGCGTCTTTGATTTTTTATTGGCTAATTCTCTGACCAGTTTAGGCACTAAGTAACCTGGCAAAAGGCCAGCCACTTCACCCATGATGCGCTTCGCTCTAGCGTCGCTTATGAAAAAATGAGCAGCGCCATTAACAGCATCAAGTAAGTGCATATAATAAGGCAGCACGCCGCAACTGAATAGCCGCTGGCTCAGTTTGACAATTGTCTCGGGACAATCATTCACCCCCTTTAACATTACGCTTTGGTTTAAAACAGTAGCGCCCGTCGATGCTATATCGTTTATTGCCTGTTTAACGTGGCTGTCTATCTCATTGGCATGGTTGCTGTGGATCACTACCACTTTATGCCCCGGCCATTCTTTCAGCCAAGCGATAAAATCACTGTCGATACGCTGGGGTAAGACGATGGGTAGACGGCTATGAATACGCAATGTTTTGATCTGAGGAATAGCGGCTAATTGTTGAGTAAGCCACTGTAATTGTTTATTGCTGGCGGCTAACGGGTCGCCGCCACTTAAAATAATTTCATTAATATTGGCCTTGCTGCGTAAATAATCCAGTGCTTGTTGCCAATCTTCACGAGCCGGTCGATTATCTTCATAAGGAAAATGCCGCCGAAAACAGTAGCGGCAGTGGATTGCGCAGGCTTGTGTGACAATAAGTAATGCGCGGCTGCGATATTTATGAATTAAGCCTGGCGCAACGTTATAATCTTTTTCATCTAACGGATCATCACTATACCCAGGCATGAGAACATTTTCTTTTTCTAGGGGCAGTATCTGCCGTAATAGAGGATCATTAATATTGCCCTTTTGAATTCGCGCTATAAACGGGGCCGGTGCGCGAATAGGGAAGTCTCGTGGGTCGATATCGGGCGGGCCGTCATAGTTGAGAATAAAATCGTCGTGGGTGAGCTCGAGTTGTGACAGTAATTCAGCCAAACTTAGCGTTGATGCTGATAGCAATTGGCGCCAATCTGAAGCTTGAACCGAATGGATCGGTTGAATTTCAGTCTGACAGTCGGGGTCAGTTCGCGCTATCATAGGATTTTCTATCACGGTACTGTCTCTGTGTTGATATCGAGTTGGCCTCACACCAAGTGCTAATTAAAGCCGCTAGGTCATTGTAGATTGAACTCGAGATTAGCAACAGGGATAATCAATTAATTTATCGCATTATCGGGGCATATTATGGCGACTTACTCTACCAACGAATTTAAGAATGGCTTAAAACTTATTATCGATGGTGATCCTTGTAATATTGTTGAGAACGAGGTGGTTAAGCCGGGTAAAGGCCAAGCATTTAACCGTGTACGACTCAAAAATCTAAAGACCGGCAGAGCATGGGAAAAAACCTTCAAGTCTGGTGAAAGTGTTGAGGCCGCTGATGTTATGGACACTGATATGGAGTACCTCTATTGTGATGGTGAGTTTTGGTACTTTATGGATCCTATCAGTTTCGAGCAAATACCTGCTTCGCTTGAGGCTGTAGCCGACGCTAAATTATTTCTAAAAGAGCAGGATAGCTGCGTGGTCACACTTTGGAACGGCGCACCCTTAACGGTATCACCGCCAAATTTTGTCGAGCTAGAAGTGGTAGAAACAGATCCAGGCCTAAAGGGCGACACCGCTCAAGGCGGTACTAAGCCAGCGACCCTGTCGACTGGGGCGGTTGTGAGGGTTCCGTTATTTATTGACCAAGGCGAAGTATTAAAGATAGATACCCGAACAGGCGAATATGTTTCTCGCGCATGATTGAAACTACCGGCGCTAATCCTGCGGCTTTAACGGTCAGTAATGTTAAGCAACGCTTGGCCAAGCGCGCAAAGATGCTGGCTGCTATTAGGTATTACTTTGATCAGCAGCAGATGCTTGAAGTTGACACGCCATTGCTGTCTGATTATCCGGTTACTGACCCACAGTTAGATAATATTAAAGTTGAAAATCCAACCGTTAATTATCAATCCACTTCACAGCCGTGGCTGTATTTAACCACCTCGCCGGAATATGCAATGAAGCAATTGCTGTCCTTAGGTAGTGGCTCTATTTATCAAATCAGTAAGTCATTCCGTCAAGATGCGCCAGGACCTAAGCACAGCATTGAGTTCACCCTGCTTGAATGGTACCGAGTTGGGTTTAAGATGACTGATTTAATCGATGATGTAACCGCTTTACTGATGGCGTTAATGCCGACAAGCCTGATGGCTAATGGGGTCGAAATATTATCTTATCGCGAGGCATTTTTACGCCATCTATCGATTGATCCTTTTATATTGACTGCGAAGCAGCTAGAGGATTTTGCCCATCAAAACATTGACTGTGATTTTACCGATCAAGATAAAGATATTTGGTTAGATTTATTAATGAGTCACTGCATCGAGCCCAACTTAGGTCAACAAACGCCCTGTTTTTTAATTGATTACCCAGCCTCGCAAGCGGCATTGGCAAAAATAGCCCACGATCAGCAAGGTAATTTAGTCGCTAAACGATTTGAACTGTATATAGAGGGAATTGAACTTGCGAATGGTTATGAGGAGTTAACCGATCATGACCAGCATGTTGATCGATTTGAGCAAGACAACCAGCGGCGCGGTGAGCTAGACTTGCCGGTGCAAGCGGTTGATCAGCACTTTCTTAAAGCGCTAAAGTCAGGCCTACCTGAGTGTGCAGGTGTCGCACTTGGCGTTGATCGCTTATTGCTGCTAGCAGCTTCTTAACTAAGCGGCTGCTGTAATTGTCACAATGTCGTTGGGTTTGAGTTTACGATCAGCTATGCCAACAAAGCCATCGTTGCCCGTATAGCTGTCTTCACCGCTAATTAAACCATCTTCATTAATCGGCCAGACAATGGCGCTACGAGTTTCATAAAGATAATAAGCGTTTGCGTCATCAACACTGTAGCCCATCCCCTCTAATAGGGAGCCTGGGTAGGCTATTCGCATCCGACCTTCGGTAATGACGCAATGTTGATCTACCACTAAGCGATCGATGTCGTGCTCTATGCGATGGATATCCATTGCAATAATTGATTGATAAAAAGCTTCGACATTGGTTTTACCTTTAGGGCCTGAAAATGCTTCATCGTCTTCACTGCCAAAAAAGTGGTATCGCGCGTCTTCAGCAACGGTTGACATTAGTCGTTCAAAGTCGAGGCTAGCCTCGGCCTTCATGTGGGTATAAACAAGGTTTAAATTGCGTATTAAAATAGGGTCGGTTTCAGTGGCTAGTCGCTGTTCGACTAAGGCCCAATTCTTTCGTGGATCAATGACGGTCATATTGCTTACTCGCTGTTATGATTGTTATTGAGTTTTAATATATGCTGATTAGTATTGTCTAGATTTCAAAAATTAGCTGTTAAATTCTCCTAATGTTTGTCCCATGCTTACGGCAGATCCATTCATTAGGTCTGTGCTCCATTGCGCTTTGTTGGCAGGTAATAACACAATTGCCGTAGAACCTAACTTAAAGCGGCCCATTTCTTGCCCTTTTGATAAAACAATAGTTTGCCTGATATCGATGGAGTTAATGATTTTTGATCGAGGGGTTACTTGGCCAGACCAAGTTGTCTCAATGCCGGCAACAATCATCGCGCCAACTAAAATAACGACCATGGGTCCATGATCGGTAGAGAAATAACAGACTAAACGTTCATTTTTTGCGAATAGACCAGGGACATGATTAGCCGTCACTTGATTGACTGAAAATAATTTTCCCGGAATATAACAGGTTTTTTCCAGCTGTCCGGCAAAGGGCATGTGTACCCGGTGATAATCCTTTGGCGATAGGTAGATCGTTGCAAAGGCGCCATTGTAAAATGGCTTGGCCAGCGCCTGATCGCCGCCAAGTAGTGCAAGCAAAGAGTAATGCTGACCTTTGGCTTGGATTAGACGATCGGCATCGAGATAGCCTATTTCACTAATCGCTCCGTCTGCAGGTGAGGTAATGGCATGGCTGGCTGAATCTATGACTCTAGCGCCAGGCTTCAATGGTCGAGTAAAGAAGGCATTGAAGCTTTTATATTTTTCATAATCGGCCGGCATGGCTTCTGCGATGTTGATATCAAAATGTTGGCTGAATAAAGCAATCAATCGTCGCTTGAGCCAAGGCCTTTCGCTGTCTGCAAGCAGGCCCACTAAGCGTGATAATATATGTTGGGGTAAGCAGTATTGAAGAATAATAAACAGTTTATTTCGCATATTTTTAGTCAGCTGTATTAAAGCGTTGTGAGT
>PBSZ01000012.1 GCA_002726445.1 Cellvibrionales bacterium
GCACGCAGTGGAATCACGATGTGGATTTAAAAGGCAAGCGAGTAGCTGTGATCGGTTCGGCCGCCAGTGCGGTGCAGATCGTACCTGAGATTGCTAAGCAGGCCGACCATTTAACTGTGCTTCAACGGACGCCTAACTGGATTATGCCGCGGGGGCGCAAGTTATATTCTGAGTCGCGCCGTAAATGGAATAAGCGCCTACCGTTTTTGATGAGCCTCACTAAGGCTTTTCAAGGCTTTATTATGGGCTTGGTGCATCAGGCCGCCACCATCGGCCATAAGCGCATGGATCAATTTGAAGGAGCCGCCCGTAAATTTATTAATGAATCGTTTCCTGAGGGTGAATTGCGCGACGCCATGACCCCGACCAGTCACTATGCTTGTAAACGTGGCTTGGTCTCAGATGATTTTTACCCCGCGATCAACAAACAGCATGTTGAATTGATTCCTGAAGGTTTGAAAGCGGTTACTGAAAATAGCATTATCACCGCCAGTGGCCGTGAAGTTGAAGTTGACGTTATTATTTATTGCACCGGTTACCGAATTCTTGATTTTGATCGTATTGCCGTGACTGGCGTCAATAACCAAGTATTAGCCAACGTGATGGAACAAGCGCCCGAAGCGCACAAAGGCATTGCTGTGCCTGATTTTCCGAATTATTTTTTTGCTGTGGGACCGAATGGCTTAGTACTCAACGTGGCTTACTTTGTCACCGTTGAGAAAAATGTCGAAACCATTGTGCGTCTATTGAAAGACAAGCAAGCGGCTGATATTGATGCTATTAGCGTTAAAAAAGACCTGCACCGAAAATATAATGATTGGTTGGGCACGCAGTTTGGTATTTACGCTTGGGGCGCATCGTCGTGCAACAGCTACTACCGCTCAGAGAGCGGCCACGTACCGTTTCTATTTGCGGGTAGTTACAAGCGCTACTGTGAGTTTCATGCTGAGTGTGGCTTGCATGAGTTTGATCATCTTTAACGGCCAAGCAAGCGACGTGACTCAGTCATGAAATTTTGGTTGATGACGCCTTGGACCTCGGCAAGCGATATGATGGTGCTGGCGCAACAGGCAGAGACCTTAGGCTTCGAAGGTATCATGGGCGCTGATCATGGCTTTATACCCCAGCAAATGGCCGCAGGCTATCCCTACAGTGACGATGGAACCCCCCCGATTCACGGCGGCTTATTATACCCCGATGTGTGGACCACTTTAGCGGCCATTGCGGCTGTGACCACCACACTTAAATTTTCAACCGGTGTTTATGTCTTACCTTTGCGCAACCCGATTGAAGTGGCCAAAGCCACGGCCAATATTGCCTGCCTAAGTGATAATCGCTTAGTGATTGGCGCAGGGGTCGGGTGGATGAAGGAAGAGTTCGACGTTTATGGCGTTGACTTTACTCGCCGCGGCCAGATCATGAATGAATGCATTGAAGTGATGCAGGCGCTGTGGCAGGGCGGTTACGTCGAATATCACGGTCAGCACTTTGATTTTGATCCGCTGCAAATTAATCCCGTGCCCAGTGAGCCGATTCCACTGCTGCTAGGCGGCATGAGCCCGCCTGCCTTGCGCCGCGCGGGACGCTACGCCCAAGGTTGGTTGGGCAACGGCAATACTGTCGAAGAAATGGCATCAATTTTGCCGCAATTACAAGCAGCGCGAGTGGAAAATCAGCGCGATGATCAAGCATTTGAGATTATTTTAGCCTTAAAAGATAATCCCTCGGTTGAACAGATCAAACAACTGCAGGCCGAAGGTGCCACTGGCATGGTACTGGGTTTTCCTGACAGCCATGCACCGCTGGCCGACAAACAAAAGATGCTAACTTTGCTTGGCCAATACAGGCAGCAGTTTTAGTCGACGTTACAAGTCATTCAATTGCAATTTTTGCTGTGCTAAACGTTGCAGGGCATCATTGGCATCGGCTAACTTCTTTTCTTCAGAGGCGACCACTTCAGCCGGTGCTTTGTCGGTAAAGCCGGCATTGCCCAGTTTGCCTGCCAGTCGTTTGACCTCTTTTTCAAGCTTGGCAATTGCTTTATCGAGCCGAATTAATTCGGCGTCTTTATCGATTAGGCCGGCAAGTGGAACCAGCACTTCGAGCTCATTGACTAACTGTGTCGCTGCGGCCGGTACTGGTTGCTCGGCGGTTAGACACGTGATCTGATCGACTTTGGCGAGTGCTTTGATCAGCGGTGTATAGGAGTCGACTCTCCGTGCATCATCGGCATTACCATTGGCAAAAAATAACGGCAAGGCTTTGGCGGGCGAAATATTCATTTCACCACGAATATTACGCACCGCGACGACCACGGCTTTTAACCATTCAATATCGGCTTCGGCCATGCGGTCAATTTGTTTGGTATCGGCAGTAGGGTAGTCTTGCAGCATAATGCTGTTTTGCCCGCCAGCGGTATCAATGCCGACCAATGGCGCTACCGACTGCCATATTTCTTCAGTGATATACGGCATGATTGGATGCGCTAAACGCAGTATTGATTCTAATACCGTGGCTAAGGTTTTGCGGGTGCCTGCCAGTTGTGCGGCGCTAGCATTAGGATCAGTCAATAGCGGTTTCGATAATTCTAAATACCAATCGCAGTATTCATTCCAAATGAAGTCATATATGACTTGGCTGGCAAGGTCAAAGCGGTATTCATCAAAATGCTTTCGAATCGTGGTTTGGCTGTCTTGCAGTTGACTGATGATCCATCGGTCAGCCAGTGACAGCTCGATGTCGCCATCGTCTTGATTGCAGTCGTGGCCCTCGATGTTCATTAATACATAGCGGGCGGCGTTCCATATTTTATTGCAAAAGTTACGATAGCCTTCGAGTCGGTTCATGTCCCAGTTAATGTCGCGACCTGTCGAAGCAAGGGCAGCAAGGGTAAAGCGAAGGGCATCGGTGCCATGCGCGGCAATACCGTCAGGAAATTCTTTTTCTGTTCGTTTGGCAATCTTTGCTTGCAACTGCGGTTGCATCATATTGCCGGTACGCTTGGCTAACAGTGTATCTAAGTCAATACCATCAATCATGTCTAAAGGGTCGAGCACGTTGCCCTTTGATTTTGACATTTTTTGGCCTTGCTCATCGCGAATAAGGCCGGTGACATAGACGGTTTCGAACGGCACTTGCGGCTTGCCATCGTCGTCTTTAATAAAGTGCATGGTCATCATCATCATTCTGGCAACCCAGAAAAAGATAATATCAAAGCCAGTGACCAATACGCTGGTTGGGTGAAAGCGTTTTAAGCGTTCGGTCGTTTCAGGCCAGCCAAGGGTGCCAAAACTCCACAGTGCAGAGCTAAACCAGGTGTCGAGTACGTCTTCATCTTGTCGCAGAGCGACCGTGTCACCCAGTTGGTATTTACTGCGTACCTCAGCTTCGTTGCTGGCAACGTAGACATTGCCTTGTTCGTCATACCAAGCGGGAATTCGGTGGCCCCACCATAATTGACGCGAGATACACCAGTCTTGAATATCACGCATCCACGAAAAGTACATGTTTTCGTATTGCTGCGGAACAAATTTGACCGCACCCTTTTCCACCGCTTCAATGGCCGGCTTGGCCATACTTTTCGCATCGACATACCATTGGTCGGTGAGCATCGGTTCGATAACCACATTGCTGCGGTCGCCGTAAGGCACCGACAGGTCGTGCGGTTTGATTTCATCGAGTAGCTGCAGCGCGTCCATTTCAGCAATCACGGCTTTACGTGCAGCGAATCGCTCAAGACCGGCCATGGATGCTGGCATATTACCGTCGTAATCGTCTGATACATTGCCGGCGCTATCAAATACTTCAGCTGTGGCGCGAATAAAGCCCTCGCGAGTCAATACATTGATCATGGGTAATTGGTTGCGTTGGCCAACCTCGTAATCGTTAAAGTCATGAGCGGGAGTGATTTTCACGCAGCCGGTGCCTTTGTCCATGTCGGCATGAGCATCGCCGATAATCGGAATCAGACGATCAACTAACGGTAACTGTATGTGTCGGCCAATTAATTCTTGATAGCGTGGGTCGGCAGGGTTAACGGCAACTGCGGTATCACCGAGTAAGGTTTCGGGTCGCGTTGTTGCTACGACTAAATAGTCTTTACCTTCGCTGGTGAGGGCGCCGTCTGCTAAGGGATAGCGTAGGTGCCACATACTGCCTTTACTGTCTTTGTTTTCAACTTCAAGATCAGAAATGGCTGTTTGAAATTTCGGGTCCCAGTTGACTAATCGCTTGCCGCGATAAATTAATTGCTGGTCATGCAGTTGAATAAAAGCCGCTTGCACTGCTGCATAAAAACCATCATCCATCGTGAAGCGTTCATTTGACCAGTCAACTGAATTACCGAGTCGACGCATTTGTTCGGTGATGGTTCCGCCAGAGCTTTCTTTCCACTGCCAAATCTTTTCAATGAATTTATCGCGACCTAAGTCGTGTCGTGATTCGCCCGTCTCGGCGGCTAGCTTCCGCTCAACCACCATCTGTGTGGCAATGCCAGCATGGTCGGTACCAACTTGCCAGAGTGTGGTTTTTTGATTCATCCGTTGGTAGCGAGTGAGTGCGTCCATGATAGTGTGTTGAAACGCATGGCCCATATGTAAACTGCCCGTGACATTGGGTGGCGGAATCAAGATGCAGAACGCTTGTTGATCGCTTTGGCCTGGGTCAGTCGCGGGGATAAAAAAACCGTTGCTTTCCCACTGTTGGTACCAGCGTTGTTCAATGTCTTGGGGTTGAAACGTTTTATCCATAATAGTTTTTTCTATTTATTGCGTTTACATAAGTCATGCGAAATTGCATTAATCAATAATCGTTTACGGAAAAATAATTTTCTGTTTGTTGTTGCGGCCCATTCTTGTTGTTCATAGCGTGTTTATTTTTAGCTGCCTAGCAGCATAAACAGGTTTATCTTAGTTACAGGTTATGCACCTTGAGCGGATAGCCTCGGTCACGGTAATATTTATAGCGTTGTCGAGATTTTTCTTTGGCTGTATCGGTGCCGGATACGATTTCGGCAAGACGATCAAAGCGGCTAAAAAACTCAGGTGTTTTATCCGTTAGATTAATCAGTACATCGTGATGTTCACCAACATTGCCCGAATGAGCGATCAAGATATTGCCTTTTTTTATCGCTGAAGTCGCATCACTGTTTTGTGTTTTGCTGTCTTCAGGCTCACTGTTTTCATGGCGATGCGGTAAAAAACTATTGGCTCGAAAACTCCACAGCTTTTCGTCTAGGGCTAACATCTGCTGCTCAGACTCGGTGTGCAAATAAATATCACAGTGACTGCGATACGCTTTTTCAGTTAAGCGGCAGGCAAAGCTTAACAGCTCGTCGGGGTTGCTGGCTGCTGTGATGTAGAAGTCAATATGGGTCATAACAGCGGGTTACTGTTCGGCGCAGGTCATTAAGTATTGGCAGAGCATAGCAACGGGTCGACCACTGGCGCCTTTGCCACCGCCTTGGTTCCAAGCAGTACCGGCAATGTCTAAGTGTGCCCATGGGTACTTAGTGGCAAATTGCGATAAGAAGCAGGCTGCGGTAATGGTGCCTGCACCACCAGCGCCAATATTACCTAGGTCAGCGAAGGGTGACTCCATTTGCTTCTGGTACTCGTCCCATAGTGGTAGTTGCCAGGCGCGATCGGCGCTGTCTTGGCCGGCTTTCAGTAGATTCTCGGCCAAGTCTTGATTATTACTCAGTAAGCCCGTCGCATGGTGACCTAATGCCATGATGCAGGCGCCGGTTAATGTCGCTATATCGACTACCGATACGGGTTTGAATCGTTCAACATAGGTTAATGCATCGCAGAGGACTAGGCGACCTTCTGCGTCGGTGTTCAGTACTTCGATGGTTTTACCCGACATGCTGGTCACTACATCACCAGGTTTGGTGGCGCGGCTCGATGGCATGTTTTCGGCGGCAGCAATAACAGCCACCACATTAATGGGTAATTTCATCTCTGCAATGGCCGACATCGTACCAATGACACTGGCGGCACCGCACATATCAAACTTCATTTCATCCATTTTGGCGCCGGGTTTGAGGCTGATACCGCCACTGTCAAAGGTGATACCTTTGCCAACTAATACATGCGGTTGTTGACTCTTTTTTCCACCTTGATAGTTCATAATAATGAACTGCGATTCTTCAACACTGCCGTGACCTACCGAGAGTAAAGAGCCCATCTCGAGCAGTTTCATTTGTTTTTCACCCAGTACCGTGGTTTTAATCGCGGCATGTTGTCGACCAAGCTTTCGCGCTTCACTGGATAAATATTTTGGCGTACAGATATTGCCGGGTAAGTTGCCTAATTCGCGGGCAGCATTAATACCTTTACCGATTGCAATACCGGCTTTAATCGCACGTTTATTGGCTGCCGTGTTTTCGGTATTAACGATACTGATTTTAGCCAGCGTTGATTGCTTGGCTTTGACGCTAGCTTTTGTGGTCGAATATCGGTAGCTGCTTCGATTGATACGGCTAACCAGTTGTTGCAATGACCAGGCGCTTGCCACTGCGCGGGGTAATTTTAAGCTGCCTAAGATGGCGGCATGTTTAATTTTTTGTTGGTTCAAGGTTGCGGCCAGGCTGTCGGCGGCACGACTCCATGATTGACGACTCAGCTTGTCTTTATCGCCCAGGCCCCACAATAAAATGCGCTGTGCTTTAATGCCGTTGGGCAGTAACAGCAGGGTGGTTTGACCCAGTTGGCCGCTAAAATCATCACTGGCGAGTAATTGGCTTAATTGTTTGCCGGTTGCCTTATTAATAGAGCGGCTATCAGCATTAAGCGCTAAATCTTTAAAAAAAGGAATAACCAAGGTGTCGCAAAGTAAAGTTGTGATGTCGTCTGAACGGGTTAGCTGTGCTCGCATAATGATCGTGTTACCTGTGATGAGTCATGAATGATTGGTACTGTTTTGTGACTGTATGAGCTTTTTGTAGATAGACCCTTAAGCCAGAACCGCTATTGTTAAATGTAGACAGTCTATTGTCAATTTAGCCGCTTAACTGTCAAGCAATTTGTGGTCTATTAATGCGCTAAAGCGATTTTATCGGCATTGAGGCGTCGCCTGTTTTTTATTGGACGATGGCTTCGATCACTATTATTTACTCGCTCATGGAAAGTCATTTGAGTATAATGAACCTATAATTTAAATTAATTCGAAATAGCTCAGTGCTGTGCAGTGATTAATCGCATTGACCGGGGCCATAACGCAATCAATGCGGTATTCGAATGTTGTTTATTCCGACAGAGAGTCCCATTTTTGATGTTAGAAACCAATCCGCAACAGCAAAGCTTAAAAGATCTTCGAGCCCGTGTAGAAGTGCTTCGGGGGTATCTTTGACTATGCTCACAAGCAAGAGCAACTGACCGAAGTAGAATTAGAGCTTGCAGAGCCCTCGGTTTGGGATAACCCCCAAAAAGCACAAGAATTAGGCCGCCAGCGTGCGGCACTCGAAGCCGTGGTAGGCGTGATTGATAATCTTGATATCGGCATCACCGATACGCGTGATTTGCTCGAATTGGTGATAGAAGATGACGATGCAGAGGCTCTAGAGTCGGTCGATAGTGAATTAGCCACCTTGCAGCAGTTGTTAGAGCAGCTAGAGTTTCGCCGCATGTTTTCAGGTGAGATGGATCCTAATCATGCTTATCTTGATATTCAATCGGGTTCTGGTGGAACTGAAGCGCAAGATTGGGCAGAAATGTTATTGCGCATGTACTTGCGCTGGGGTGAGGCAAAAGGCTTGAAAGTTGACTTAATTGAAGCGTCGGCGGGTGATGTAGCGGGAATCAAAAGCGCTACGGTGCATTTTCAAGGTGAGTATGCTTATGGTTGGTTGCGCACCGAAACCGGTGTTCACCGCTTGGTACGAAAGTCACCGTTTGACTCGGGCAGTCGCCGCCATACCTCCTTTGCCTCTATTTTTGTCTCGCCAGAAGTCGATGACAATATTGAAGTTGAAATTAATCCCAGTGATGTGCGTACCGATACCTACCGAGCCTCCGGTGCGGGGGGGCAGCATGTGAATAAAACGGATTCGGCGGTTAGATTAACCCACGAACCGACGGGTACGGTTGCTCAATGCCAAAGTGATCGATCTCAGCACCAAAACCGCGATAAAGCTTGGAAAATGCTAAAAGCTAAGCTTTATGAATTAGAACTGCAGCAGCGTAATAGTCAAAAACAAGCGCTTGAAGACACTAAGTCAGATATTGGCTGGGGCAGTCAGATACGTTCTTATGTATTAGATGATCAGCGAATTAAAGATCTACGCACTGGCGCCCAAACCAGTAATTGTCAAAATGTGCTTGATGGCGATATCGATTTCTTTATTGAAGCATCACTCAAGCAAGGCTTGTAGAGCGTGATTAATAAGATCATACAGATTAGAAAATTAGAAAGTTGACAGTTGTCGCGCGAGCGAGATAATACCTTTACCCCGTAAATAAAGAGTCCAAATATTATGACTGACAATAGCAATGAAGCCGGTATTGCCGCTGAAGATAATAAGTTAGTTGCTGAACGGCGAGCTAAGCTGTCCGAGTTGCGGACCCAGGGACAGGCTTTTCCTAACGATTTTCGTCGAGACAGTCTAGCTGCCGAGTTGCAGGCTGAATTAGGTGAGCATGATAAACCCAGTCTAGAAGCGTTAAATCGCCTAGCCAGTGTGGCAGGGCGAGTGATGAATAAGCGTGGTCCTTTTATTGTATTGCAGGACGTATCGGGCCAGATACAGTTATACGTTGATAAAAAGTCCCTGCCTGAGGCAATGGCACAGGCGATTAAAGGTTGGGATATTGGTGATATTGTTGGTGCATCAGGGCCCGTGCATAAGTCGGGTAAGGGTGATTTGTATGTGTATATTGAGTCTGCAGCACTGCTGACTAAGTCGCTTCGACCGCTGCCAGATAAATTTCATGGTTTGGCGGATACTGAAATCCGCTATCGTCAGCGCTATATTGACTTAATTATGAATCAGGATGTCAGGGCTGTTTTTGCTCTCCGTTCACGAATCATTTCAGAGATTCGTCAATTTTTAGAAGCCCGCTCCTTCATGGAGGTTGAAACGCCGATGTTGCAGGCGATTCCAGGTGGTGCCACAGCGCGGCCTTTTATTACCCATCATAATGCGCTCGATATGGACATGTATTTACGCATTGCGCCCGAACTGTATTTAAAGCGTTTAGTTGTCGGCGGTTTTGAACGAGTGTTCGAGATTAACCGTAACTTTCGGAATGAGGGTTTGTCGACCCGTCATAATCCAGAATTTACCATGATTGAATTTTATCAGGCCTACGCGGATTACCGTGATCTGATGGATTTAACCGAAGCGATGCTGCGTACCGTTGTCGAAAATGTCTTTTCAAAAACAGTGCTCGATTATCAAGGCTATCAGTTAGACTTTGGCCAACCGTTTAAACGTATGACAGTTTTAGAATCTATTTTAGCCTTTAACCCTGATTTGTCATTGAGTGACTTGTCTGAGCGTGATTCAGCGGCAGGCATTGCAGATAATCTTGGCATACCCATGAAGCCTATTTATGGCTTGGGTAAGATTCAGATCGAGATTTTTGAAAAGACGGTGGAAGAAAAGCTGATTGAACCCACTTTTATCACCGAATACCCTACCGAAGTATCGCCATTAGCGCGACGTAATGATGATAATGGCTTTGTCACTGATCGATTTGAGTTTTTTGTGGCCGGTCGAGAAATTGCCAATGGTTTTTCAGAATTAAACGATGCCGAAGATCAAGCGGAGCGGTTTCAACGTCAAGTAGCTGAGAAAGATGCCGGAGATATTGAAGCCATGCATTTTGATGCCGATTACATTTCTGCTTTAGAATATGGCTTACCCCCCACTGCGGGCGAGGGGATCGGCATAGACCGCTTAGTGATGTTGCTGACGGATTCAGCATCAATTCGTGATGTGCTGTTGTTCCCAGCCATGCGGCCAGTAAGTCAATAAGCGTTTAAGCAATGACTGTAAAGGCTGACACAACAAAATAGCAGCTCAGCTACAACAAAACGGCGCTTCACCGTTTAAAACAATACCGATTTGATTTTAGATGGTTTATCATAAGATGGTATTCTGCTTTTACACTGCTCGTGCGCTCAGCACTTCAGTGATATTAGCCTCAGCGTAATAAAATAGGTTAACGAGTCAATTGATCAAGCATTTCGGCCATATTTTTTTATTTTTAAGTTTCGTCATCGTGCTTAGCGCCTGCGCGATTCTTCCGCCAGGACCTGCTTCGGTCAGCGTTGAGTCTTCTGTCGACGATCGCTTGACGTCAAAAGTCCCTGCTTCCCCTTCGTCTGATTCTAATGTGGCGCTAACCACAGCGATTAATCAATTGATTTTGGCTCATCAAAGGCATGAGCAGGGTAATTACGCCGCAGCACTTCAGATATATGAAGCAGTATTGGTTGATAAAGCTAGCTTACTGAGCGATGCCTATGCTTTGCTTGGTCTTATTGCCTTGGGTCTTGATCGAGATAATCCCGCGTATAGTCGTGAAACAGCGAGTAATACCCTTCATGTATTTCATCAGCGTATCGATCAAGCGGCCATGACTGACGCCGCAAATGAGGCGAGACTGCTTCGCTTGACCGCCAGTTTACTGCTTAAGGCTGATGTGAATAAAGATCAAGTGATGCTCGAAAATTCGCAGTTGCTCGATGAATTGGCCCAGCGTGACGAGGCTATTAAACGTTTGCGTGAGCTGACGTTAGCGAATTAGAGCGCTGACTGAACATATTTTTTTCGGTAATCACTAAATAATGGCCCTTGCTTTTCTTCTGTTAAGCCAAATTGCTTCATTGTATACACATGTTTGCCGTGCATTGTACGCGGACGATTATTTATAAAAAATTGCATTTTTTCTCGTGATTCACCATTTAAGTTCAGATCGAAGTGTTGGTAGAGATCAGCGATACCGTCAATGGGTCGATTGATGACATCATCAAACTGAAAATCATAAAATTGTTCGGCGTTTTTCATCTCTCGGCGAGCCGCCATGCCGCGACTAAGAATCGTTGAGTAAAACTGGGATTCCTCCTCGCCAATCTGTAGCGGATCAATCGCATCACTGAAACCGCCTCGCAGCGTTGAAAGCAGACTGCAAGCAGAGGCGAGTACTTTCAGTGGGTCACGATGAGTCTGTACCATTAATGCATCGGGATAAGTGTTGAGAATAGCCTCAATAAAGGGCAGATGAGCCGGCGATTTTAATATCCATCGCTGCGGTGCTTGACCGTTCTTTTTAGCGATGAATTGCATGTATTGTAGGTATAATTTATGCCATTGATAAGCCGGTTTCGGGTCGGCATTCAGATACCATTGACGGTAGCCAGGCAGTCGATGCACGGTGCTGAATTGTTCTTGAAAAAAGCTGGTTGCCATCCAAGGTAAGCACTCTTCCACTAAGCGAGGGTTGCTTTCATGTTTGAGCTTCATTTCGGGAGCCAGAAGATCGAGCATTGCTGCGTTTTTTTCTAGTTCAAGAATCCGTGCCTCGTTATCGGCGGGATTTTTTGCTGGTGGCGGAAAGGGCCGTTGCATCTCCCACAATCTCGGTGCGCGATGTTCGTTCGCCTCGGCAATAATCGCATGTAAAATGGTTGTTCCCGTTCTGGGTAGGCCCATGATAAACATGGGTTGGGCAATCACTTCCTCTTTAACAGCAGGATTTTTTTTGACAAAGTCCACCATCAACATACGATTAGCTAAATTATCAATTAGCGCCGATTTTGCCGCTATTCTGCCAATTTGACTGAGTTTGGCTTCTGTTTCAGTGCTCTTTATAAGGTGTTCAAGGCCGGCGAGATAATCGATATCGCCGAAGTCAGTGAGTCCGGTTTTTTGTTTGGCTTTATGATGAATATCATCGATATTGAGTGCGGGCAGTGCGATGCCAAGCTGGGCTAGCACGCGACCAGAAAAGTTGAGTGCGCGAATAGCAAAAGGGCGTTGTTGTTTCACATTAGCATCCAATAGACGATTATTTATCGGCTGTAAATGGTCTAAATTTCAGTAGATATCGCACCGAGCTGAGGTTATCTACGGAGATTAATTGTGTATTCCATTGATGTTAATAGATTCCTTGACGCTATGCCTCTTAATAATGTTTCACACTCAAAATTTTGAGAGCCTTAGAGGTTTTTCATAAGATATAAAAAAGCGGGCTGATAGCCCGCAAAAAATGGATATATAGAGGTTAAACAAGATACAACAAAAAGGATTATCGTGTGCCAGTTTTGATTTTGAGGAACGGGTTGATTAAGCCGGTCAAAGGTCCAGTAAATTTAACTGGTGCTTCTAACACCGATAAACAAATACATTCGGCGTCTTCACTAGCAATAGGGCGGTGTTCTTCTCCAGCTTCTTTTACTAAAAAATCACCTGGCAAATAAAGACCGTTCTGATCTGAAAAACTACCTTGCAGTACAACAGTCACTTCTCGGCCCCGATGGTCATGGTTACTCACGCGACCGCCGGCCTTAATTTTATGTAGGGCCACTTCACGTGAATCGTCCCCAGCGGGTAGGCGTGCAACACTTAAAGCAGTGCCTAACTTTTTCCAATCCAGTTGATCGATCCCTTCGGGAATTAGCTTCGCTAAGCAGTGAGGCAATAGTTCAGCTTTATTAGACGCATCGTTAGCACTCAGTGACGCAGTAACTGCAGATGGCTGCTGCTTTATATCGTTGTTGTCGATTAAATCAAAAACTTTGGCGCGGAGCTCTTGGTTGATGGATTCATCTTCTTCAGTTGGAGGTTCAGAAATGAGCTTTTCGCTGGGTAGGCTATCTGAATCATTAGTAGCATTGCTAAACATGATTGCGCCAAGACTGTTAAGTTGCTCCACTTGTTTACGGCTTTCCGGGCAGAACGAAAGGTGCACTGCAACGCAAAGCGCTTGAGATAAGGGTAAGGTGCCGGCTGCGTAATCGGTTAACCAGTGAATGTCGGGGCGGAAATGGCTCATAAGTGCTGACCTGTTAATAATTTTTATAATCGATGGTTAAAGTAAGGTTCGGAGTTTGCCCACGGCTAAGCGGACACGCGATTTAACCGTGCCAAGGGGTAAGCCTGTGGCAGCGGAGACTTCAGAATGTGATTTCCCTTCAATGTAAATGCGTTTGAGAACATCGGCCTGCTCAGGAGGCAATTGCGCAACTGCGCTGTGTATATTTTTTTCGATTCTGCGCTGGTGAAGAGACGTGTACGGACCTTCTTCTTCAGCCATTGGCCATAAGTCATCGGCCGATAATTCTGCATCGGTGCGATTTGCTTTACGTATAAAGTCAGTACGACAATTTCTGGCAATCGTAAAAATCCACGTACTGGCGCTGGCTTTGTTGACGTCGAAGCAATGGGCTTTAAGCCAAACTTTAAGCATGACGTCTTGGACAAGCTCTTCAGCCATTTGAGGTGAAGTATGCTGCGAGCGAAGCATCATGCCGTAAGATTTTATTTTGGGTGCGAAATGATCAAAAAGTCGACCAAATGCCACTCGATCGCGATCTTTGGCGATTTTGATGAGGACTGGGCTCCAGTCGTCAGTCTTCGCCGGTTTGCTTGAATCAGTGTANTGCATAAGCCCTGTCTGCTGTTTTTGACTGCTTTTGACCGAATCNTGGAGGCTATTAGAAATGTTTTCCTCGGCACNGTTCAGGCTAGCAGTAGTTAATGATGAAGTGGTCATTTTCAGTGTATAACCTCGACGCAGATGAGTAAAAAATATGCAAAATTTGTACTTTGCTACTATAACTATTTATTACGCGCGTTTTGGCTAGCTGGATCACCGTTATATGGCTGAGGCCACCTTTGCTGAGGGTATTTCATGAATAAATGCTAATGTCGAGAGATTGAGTCAAGTTGATCCGAGGTTTGACGATTCACGTAAACAACATAATTGCTCCAATCAGACCAATTAGTCTTAATCATTGGATTAACGAATTTTGAGATTTATCGCCTATGAATAATCCAACTTTTGCTCCAAAAAAAATCTCTAATGTCAGTTCAATCAATGGCTTATCAGAACCCAATGCTACATCCTCCGAGCAACTAATCCAGCGCTTTAAATCCATTTATAGCCGACTTGATAATACCAAAGCTGCCTGCGGTAAGATAGCGGGCAACCCTCAGCAAGTTCTGTTGGAGGAAGTCTATTCAGAAAATGTAACTTTTAAAGATCCTATTCATCAAATTGAAGGTCTATCAGCCTATCGCAGTTATATGGACAGCATGTACAGCAATGTCGTGAGCTGCGAATTCACTTATCACGAGCATTGGATTGGTGAAAACAGTGCAACTATTAAGTGGGACATGTTGTTTCGGCATCGAAAGCTAGGTAATGGAAAATTAATTACTGTCCGAGGCATTACTCATGTTCGCTTCAGTGACCGGATTGATTACCATGAAGATGTTTTTGACGTGGGCGCAATGCTCTATGAACATATCCCTCTGCTTGGGCGTATGCTCCTTAAATTAAAAGCTCGTCTGGCGGGCTAAAAGCACGGTTGGTCTTCGATTTATAAGACGATTTCTATCAGTTGATGACTTGTTAAGTATCTCTTTGTATTTTTTTAGAAACCCAGTCCAGTGTGTCTCAATATAACGCCTACGGTTATTCAATAATGACCCTAATTTATCAGTGAAGAATGATATGGCTAAAGGAACACCTTCGAAAAAAATATGGATTACAGGTGCAGGCTCAGGTATAGGCAGATCATTGGCGCTTCAATTTGCTGCAGCTGGCCATCAAGTGCTCATTACAGGCAGAAATTTATCGAATCTAGTCTCGGTTGCTAATGATTTTCCCGATGCCATCACCGCTTTTACATGGGATGTTACTGACGATGCAAGCTGTCATTTAATGGGCCAGGCAATTGATGAGCACCTAGGCGGACTGGATATTGCCATTCTTAATGCCGGTCATTGCGAGTATGTTGAGCATGGTGAAGTGACTAGCGATATGTTTCGCCGTGTTTACGATGTGAATGTTTTTGGTATGGTTAACAGTATTGCCATTGCCTTGCCTCGTTTGAAGCAATTTGCTGCAATATCTGGGCGCAAAGGGCATATTGTCGGAATTGCTAGTCTTTCTGCAGTGGTCGGTTTTCCTCGGGCCGAAGCCTATGGCTCTTCAAAGGCAGCAGTCAATTACTTATTAGAGTCATTACGTTTAGATTTATCTAACAAAAGTATTGATGTCACAGTTGTCAATCCCGGTTTTGTTGAAACGCCGATGATCGGTAGTAACGATTTCCCTATGCCTTTTATTATGTCTGCAGACAAGGCCGCAGAGAAGATCATTATTGGTATTGATGCGCGAAAATTTAAAGTGCAATTTCCCAAGAGACTTTATAGTATTCTTGCTCTAGCCGCCGCTTTTCCATCTTTATGGTATCGCGCGAATCGAAAAGCAGCGGTGACAAAAAAATAATATCCCTTTATAGGTGGGGGAGTACTATTTCTTTGTTATAGCCATTGTTAGGATTTGGGTAGATTTTATAAAGGTTTCATTATGAAGATTGCCATTATTGGTTCAGGTATATCTGGCTTAACAGCTGCTTATTATTTAAAGAAAAATCACGAAATTTTCGTCTATGAATCTTCCTCGGTTGTTGGTGGCCATACTGCGACTATTGATGTTGAATTAGAAGGGCAGAAATTTGCAGTAGACACTGGTTTTATAGTTTATAATGACTGGACCTACCCCAATTTTATTCGTTTACTAAAACAGTTAAATGTTGAAACGCAAACTACCAGTATGAGCTTCAGTGTGGCCAATGATATGAATGGCCTCGAGTATGCGGGTAGCAATCTTAGTACGCTGTTTGCCCAAAGGAAAAATTTGTTAAAACCAAGTTTCTGGCGTTTGTTAAAAGATATTATGCGCTTTAATCGACAGTCGCTTAAAGACTTGGAGACTGGAAATATTCCTGAAGATTTAAGCTTACAGCAGTACCTCGATAATAATAATTATAGTGAGGCGTTCACGACTAATTATTTAATTCCAATGGGGGCTGCTATCTGGTCGGCTGGCGTTGATTCAATGCTGGATTTTCCACTATTGTTTTTTGTTAGATTCTTTAAGAATCATGGCTTGTTAAGCGTGACTAATCGGCCTCAATGGCGCGTCATTAAAGGCGGTTCACGCCAATACTTAGCACCATTGACTAACAGTTTTTTGCATTGTATTAAAACCAACTCGAAAATTACATCCATAGCGCGTAATGCCGATGCGGTCACCATTACTACTGCAGAGGGCGATAAAACGCAATATGATGCAGTGATTTTTGCTACTCATAGCGATCAAGCGCTAGCGTTACTTGATCAGCCAACGGCCTGCGAGCAAGAAATTTTGCAGGCTATTCCTTATCAGAACAACGAAGTCGTTTTGCACACTGATATCAGTAGGCTGCCTAAATCACGCCGTGCTTGGGCTTGTTGGAATTATCGATTATCAGCTGACGCTGACAATGTTGCTGATGATAAGACAAATGCTAAGACAAATGCTAAGACTGAGGGGGCTAGGCAAGGTGAAATGACTCGATTAACTTATAACATGAACTTGTTGCAAAGCATTGATTCGCCGCATACATTTTGTGTTAGTCTAAATCAAACCGAATTGATAGATCCGACAAAAATACTCGGACAATTTAATTACAGCCACCCTGTTTTTACCGTAGAAGGTATTAAAGCTCAAATGCGGTGGTCAGAATTAGCAGGCAAGAATAGAACATGGTTCTGTGGTGCCTATTGGGCTAATGGTTTTCATGAAGATGGTGTTGCCAGCGCATTAAGAATTGCCGAGGCAATTGACGGCAAACAGTATAGTCAGTGATTTATTCAATATATCAAACCTTAAGTTAACTAGTATGACAGCTAAAGCAAATTCAAAACGCCGTCTGAGTAGTGCGATTTATACTGGCCATGTCTGGCACCGTCGCCTCTCACCTAAAAGCCATGCGTTTAGATATCGGGTATTTATGCTATATCTCGATTTAGCTGAGCTGAATCAAGTATTTTCTTTGAGTAAATTTTGGTCAAAAAATAAATTTGCCATGGCGCACTTTAAACGATCAGATTTTTTTGGTGATGATGAACTTACAATAAGCGAATCTGTTAGGTTGAAGGTCGAACAAGAGATAGGCGTTAGGCCTCAGGGTCCGATTCGCCTGCTAGCAAATATTCGCTATTGGGGTTACATCATTAACCCGATTAGCTGTTATTATTGTTTTGATAGTAAAGATGAATATCTTGAGGCTGTGTTACTTGAGGTCACAAACACGCCTTGGGGTGAGCGGCACGCATATGTGTTAGATTGCGATAACAGCATCGATAATCAAAAGGTTTTATTTGACAAAACACTTCATGTTTCACCTTTCCTACCAATGGATATGCAATATGAATGGCAGGGCAGTACGCCTACCGAGAGTTTAAAATTTAAATTAACTAACTTTAGAAATAATGAAAGAGTTTTTGATGCGGGCGTAAATTTCCAACGACAAACCATCAGTAATAAATCGCTCAATTCTTTGCTTTTGCGATTTCCTCTAATGACCCTGCAAGTATTTATCGGTATTCATTGGCAGGCTTTAAAATTATGGTTAAAAGGCATAAAAATTTTTAAACACCAAGTCCATCAAGGTGACGGTTGATAGAATAACCCTTTTTTTTAAATAGTAGATTAAGGTACAGCTTGTATGAGTAGTCGAGGTCAGCAGCTCACCAGAGCATCGAAAATTGAGTCGCTTAGTGGTTTTTTTTCAAGTCAAGCTTGGGCAAAAAAACTCGTTCTAAATCAGTTATCAAAAATGAAGACAGGTCAATTAAAAATAATTGATGGCGCTAATATAAGTGTTTACGGCGATCAGTCAAGTGAGACGATATTATCAGCTGAAATAGAGTTGATTAATGATGACTTGTTTTCTGCGGTTGCTTTTAATGGTGTCATAGGCGCGGGTGAGTCATACATGTCGGGCGCTTGGCAAACGCCAAACTTAGTCAAGGTGATTCAGTTTTTTGTGGTTAATATGCAAACCGTTAAGGCGCTTGATGGCCAGCGTTCTTGGCTGAGTCGGCTAGGGGTCTGGTTGATTGACCGCGCGAAGCGTAATAACCTGAAGGGTTCAAAAGAAAATATTTCAGCGCATTATGATTTAGGCAATGATTTTTTTAGTTTGTTTTTAGATCCCACCATGATGTACTCCTCTGCTGTGTTCGTGCAGAAGTCTTTTACATTAGAGCAGGCTTCATTAGCAAAATTAGAAACGATTTGCCGGCAATTAGAGCTATCCGCTGATGATCATTTGCTTGAGATTGGCACAGGCTGGGGAGGGATGGCTGTTTATGCGGCTGAAAATTTCGGTTGTAAAGTTACCACTACGACGATTTCTAAACAACAATATGAGTTTGCCCACAAGCGAGTAGAAGCGGCAGGTCTTAGTGGGCAAGTTACGGTGTTAATGGAAGATTATCGTAAGCTTGAAGGGCGTTACGATAAGTTAGTTTCTATTGAAATGATTGAAGCGGTAGGTCACCAGTATTTTAGTGAATACTTTAATGGCTGTTCTAATTTACTGAAGCCTGATGGTTTGATGTTGATACAGGCTATTACGATTGCAGATCAGCGCTATGACCAAGCTCTGGGTGCAGTCGATTTTATTCAGCGCTATATTTTCCCAGGCGGTTGCTTGCCATCAAATCATATCATTGCTCATCATGTTGCTGATGATACTGACATGACTATTGTTGGCCTCAAGGATATTGGTTTAGATTACGCCTATACGCTTGAAAAATGGCGCGAACAGTTCCTTTATAAGCTGGAGCAAGTCAAAGCGCAGGGTTTTGATCAACGCTTCATCCGTATGTGGGACTATTACTTATGCTATTGTGAGGGCGGTTTTCGTGAGCGGGCTATTTCTGCGGCTCAAATACTGATGGCTAAGCCGGCTTACCGTCGCGCTTAACTCGAGGTCGATGTGAAAAGATTCATTGACGTAAAAAAAGTCATTAATGCTTTATTGTTTAATATTGCCTGGTTGGTCTGCGTTATCTTTGGTGACTTAGCCGCTGCCATGGCTTGTGCCGTGGTTCTTTTGTTGCATTTTTTGCTTGTTAGTCGAAATCCTGCAGAAGGCAGTTTGCTGCTTAAGGTGGTCATTTTGGGCTGGCTGGTTGATACCGCGCTATTTTCTGCCAATCTTCTTATTTCAGATGTGGGGTCGATTTTTCCGCCGCTATGGCTAAGCTGTTTATGGCTGTTGTTTGCAACTACTTTGAACCATTGTTTTGTTTGGTTTCAACAGCATAAAATAGTCGCTATCATAGTCGGGGCAATAGCAGGCCCAAGTAGTTACTTTGCGGGTTGTCAACTGTCTGCTATTGCTATTGGTGAGCCACCATTCACCTCATTGCTTATTATTGCGCTAGTTTGGGCGGTGATTTTCCCTGTGGTTTTATCATGGGCGAATCGGCTTAACGATCAATCACAGTCCGCGGCGAGCTAGTCGTTTGATAAGAGGGTTTTACCGTGTCAGCAGCGAAGACCATTGTCTGGTTTCGACAAGATTTACGTATCCATGATAATCCAGCCTTATTGACCGCTGTTGATGCCGGCGACATTTTACCGATTTATATCCTCGATGATGTGAATAGCGGTGATTGGTCTATGGGTGAGGCCAGTCGACTGTGGCTTCATCAGTCCCTAGCCTCATTAAACGAATCATTGAATGGTCAACTGTGTTTATTCCATGGCGACGCGCAGACTGTCTTGATCGATCTTGTTGCTGAATTTGGCGCCACAGCGGTGCATTGGAATCGTTGTTACGAACCATGGCGTATCGGCCGCGACAAAAAAATCAAAACGCAGCTATCTGAGCAGGGAATTGAGGTTAATAGTTATAATGGTTCGCTGCTTTGGGAACCATGGGAAATCACTAAAAAAGACGGTACCCCCTATAAAGTTTATTCGCCGTTTTTTAAACGAGGTTGCTTAGCCGCAGCGAATCGTATTCGGCACGTTTTACCCGCCCCAAAAAACATTAATTATTTAGTCTTGCCCCAAGGCTTTGTCTCGCGGTCTTTAGAGGAGCTTTCGTTAACGCCATCGATCGCATGGGATGGCGGTATTCGAAAAGCGTGGTCAGTGGGTGAAGATGCTGCGCACGATAGGCTTCAGCGTTTAATTGACCGTCGCTTGGAAGGCTATAAAAAAGGCCGTGATTTTCCAGCGATGGACAGCACTTCACGCTTATCGCCGCATTTGCACTTTGGTGAATTATCGCCGCATCAAGTATGGTTTCAAGTTTTGCAGTCAGACCCCAGTAATGAAGAAGATTTGAGTCACTATCAGTCGGAGTTGGGTTGGCGAGAGTTTTCTTATTATCTGCTTTATCATTGGCCGCAAATACCCGACCAACCCTTTGTGCCAAAATACAAAGCCTTTCCTTGGCGTAGCGATAACGAGGGTTTGCAACAGTGGCAGCAGGGTAAAACGGGCTACCCCATTGTTGATGCGGGTATGCGCGAGCTATGGCAAACCGGTTATATGCATAATCGAGTCAGGATGATTGTCGGCTCATTTTTAGTAAAAAATCAATTGATTCATTGGCAGCATGGAGAACGTTGGTTTTGGAACTGTTTAGTCGACGCCGATTTGGCCAGTAACAGTGCAGGTTGGCAGTGGGTGGCTGGCTGTGGTGCCGATGCATCACCGTACTTTCGAATTTTTAACCCACTATTACAGAGTGAAAAATTTGACCCGGAAGGTGAGTATCTGCTGCGATATTTGCCTGAGTTAAAAGGCTTGCCTAAAAAGTATCGCCATAAACCTTGGGAAGCGCCCAGTGATGTGCTTGATCAGGCGGGTATTGAATTAGGCAAAGATTATCCCGTGCCAATTTTAGATTTAAAGGTGACTCGCGAGCGGGCTTTATCGTCATTGCGGGCGATGAATGATCAATTGGCTGCTGAGCATTGAAGGCTTTATGCCAGCGACTTGAGCCTTCATGGTTGGCACAGTTATCCGATCAGTTTGACCAGCCTTATTGGCATCAGCTAGAACAATTTTTAGCGGCTCAACTGCAAGCCCAAAAAATCATCTATCCTGCTGAAAGTGATGTGTTCAATGCTTTAAACAGCACCTCATATAAAGCGGTTAAAGTGATTATCTTAGGCCAAGACCCTTATCACGGTGAAGGGCAGGCGCATGGCCTAAGCTTCTCTGTCACTCGCGGTCAGCGGCTGCCGCCATCGTTAAAAAATATTTTTAAAGAATTGCACCGCGATTTACAATTGGCAATACCCGAGCATGGTTGTCTTCAGTCTTGGGCTCAGCAAGGCGTCTTACTGCTCAATGCAGTATTAACCGTTGAGCAACAGCAGGCTGGCTCTCATGCAGGTAAGGGTTGGGAGCTATTTACTGATGCAATTGTCGCGCGGTTGAGTGATTCGCGGTCGGGTTTAGTCTTTATGCTGTGGGGAGCTTACGCTCAAAAAAAAGGTCGGCTTATTAATCAAGATAAACACTGTGTGCTTAGTTCTGCTCATCCATCCCCCTTGTCGGCGCACCGAGGCTTTTTGGGTAATCAGCATTTTTCTAAGGCCAATGAATATTTAATCGCCAATGATAAGACGGCGATTAGTTGGTCGCTAGACTAACCATTAAATCTACTAGTAAGGTATGACATGTCGGTATCAAAATTAGGTTATTACGAAGATTTAGTTGTCGGTGACGTTCAGCGCTTTGATCAAGGCTACACGGTTACCGAACAAGAGTTAGTGGAAGTGGCGAGTCGATGGGATCCGCAACCTTTTCATGTCGATCCTGTGGCAGCAAAGGCTTCTATGTTTGGTGGCTTGGTCGCCTCGTCGGTGCATGTATTTGCAATCTGGGTGGCATTAGGGATGGAAGACCCTGATAAGCGTTCGGCGGCGATCAGCGCCTTGGGTTTTAATCACATGAAAATGCGCGAACCGATCCGTCCCGGTGATGTTCTGCGATCCGCTGCCACTTTAAAAGAGAAGCGCTTATCTAAAAGTCGCCCTCATTGCGGCATCGTCACAATGGCTAATGAAATGTTTAATCAAGACAATGTTTTGGTATTTAGCATTGAACACAGCTATCTGATTAAGTGCCATGGCTATGATGAGGCGCTGTTAGCGACAAAGCCCGTTGGTTAAATAACTAGCAATAGAACATCAAGGTAGGTCTTTACGCATTACTAGGCGCTAATAGTTATTTTTGGCTAGCTGACATATGCTGGGTGAGTTTATTTTTCTATTTATTAAATAGGGCGCCTAGTATGACTATTCTGTATAAAAAATTAATTAAAATCGGTTGTTTAGCGATCCTCTCCTTGGCTTTCTATGGATGCAGTTCAGAACAGCCCTCTAGTGAAGCAACAGTTCAATTAGCTTCTAACAATGCTGAACAAGCAGCTACTGTCAAATCCGCTGTTGATTCAGAGGCGCGGATCGCCATGTTAGAGTTGCTGTCCACTATCGAGCAGGTCCAGGAAAAATTTCTGCAGCCAGCTAATGGAATTCATACTGCCGATGATGTTGCTGAAGGCCAAAAAGCCTTGGCGCATATTTTAGAAACGGCACTTTATTTTTGGTTAGAGTCTGATCCTGATCGACCGGTATTTAAGCCCTACGTAACGGCCTCGCGAAAGCTGTTGGGTGATAACCCTGACTCGATTTACTATTTTGCGCCCATTCGCGACAACCGCAGTTATAAAATTTCTGGCAATATCGGTGCTGCAGTCTTCACCTCTTTTACAATAGAAGCCGGTAGTTTTGACGGTCATGCGGGGCGTCGTTCAGTGGCGGCCCTTAAAGATAATGACATGGTCATAGCCGGCGATGGTAGCTATGAGATTATGGTCAGTCGCGATAAGCCGGCATCAGGTAACTGGTTGCCTTTAGAAGATGGTGCTAGTCAAATTACTACGCGTCATTACCATGAAGCTAAGCTGTCGGTTGCCGCGGATGAAAGTGCCCAAATGGATATTCGTATTGAAGCGCTTGATCCAGTTCCATTAAAGCCTAATGGTGGTGATCAAGAGGTGGCGAATCATTTACGCTATGTGGCCAATTTTGTGCGTGAGCACGGCGCCATGAGCTTACTGCAACCCACCGAGGAGGCAGTAGCACCACTAGGTTGGTACAGCTTGGTGCCCAATCAATTTGGCAAGCCAGGGCAGTGGGTGAGCGCCTCGGGCGATCAAGCTTACGGTAATACGCACGCTTATTATAATGCTGCTAATTATGAATTGGCCGCAGATGAAGCTTTAATTATTGAGGGTCGATTACCGCCGGCACGTTTTATTAACGTGGTGCTTTGGAACCGTTTTATGCAGAGTTATGATTTTTCCAATCGACAGATTTCACTGAATCAAAAACAAATTCAGTATGAGGATGACGGCAGTTTTAAAATTATTGTTGCCCATCAAGATCCGGGCCTACCGAACTGGCTAGATACCGAGGGTCGGCCAACAGGTAATATGTATTGGCGCTTTGTGTTCCCGACTGAGAACCCTCAAACACCTACAACACGGGTGGTGAAATTTTCAGAACTGGCGGATTAAACTATTATAGATTTACCGCAGGGATGATGGATGAATCAGGGCTGCCAAGGCCAAGGTTATTCTTTTCTAATATACGGTCGGCTCGGTAACTCGAGCGGACCATTGGCCCGGCGGCAATTTCAGTGAAACCCATCTCAAGGCCTTGTTCACGGTAGCGAGCAAATTCATCGGGATGCACCCATCGTTCAACCGGTAAGTGGTTCTTAGTAGGCTGAAGGTACTGCCCCAGTGTCAAAATATCCACCCCGTGCGCACGCATGTCTTCCATCGCGCGGGTGATTTCATCATCCTGTTCGCCTAAGCCTAACATCAGGCTAGTTTTGGTTAAAATATTCGACTGCTCTTGCTTGGCAAAGGCTAATACATCCAGCGTTTGCTGATATCCCGCGCGCGGATCGCGCACCCGCTCAGTGAGTCGCTTAACGGTCTCAACATTTTGGGCAAACACCTGCAAGCCAGAATTTACCACGGTTGCTACGCAGGCTTGATTGCCAGAGAAGTCGGGGGTTAATGCTTCAACGGCGGTTTCAGGATTGGCTTTTCGAATGGCGCGAACGCACTTGGCATAGTGGAGTGCGCCACCATCGCTGAGATCGTCGCGGTCGACGGAGGTTAATACGACATAGCGCAGTTTCATCAATTCAACAGAGCGAGCAGCATTAGCCGGCTCTTGCGCATCTAACCAGCCTTGCGGATTACCCGTATCCACTGAACAAAAACGACAAGCGCGTGTGCAAACCGAACCCATTAGCATGATGGTTGCCGTGCCGTTACTCCAACACTCGTTCATATTCGGGCAGTGACTTTCTTCGCAAACCGTGGCTAGGCGGTGATCATTCACCGTTTCACGCACCGCTTGAAAGGCGGTGCTGGTCTTCATCGAAATACGCAGCCAAGCGGGTTTTCGCTCTGTCGACTTAGCTTGATTTGGATTGGTCTTTATTCCATCTTTTATAGCCGAGAAACCTTGTGGCGTGGCAAATTTAACCCCGCTAGCGGTCTTGCTAGCTGCTTTCATTTTGCTTGGGGTATTGGTTTGCTCAGAACCTGGCATGCAAAGCATTCCTTACGAGGTGATTTTAAAGACGACAGTTTGATCGCCAAGTGGTCAAAGAGTTCAGGGCTTGGCTGTAGACTGCATGGTGTACTCATTGTTTATATTAACGCAAAATTGTAGACTTTGGATCATTAAATAGTACCTTTATAATGCCATGCTGGTCGTTAGGACGAGCATGTTTTCGATCGTAATAGAGGCTTTTCAATACTCTAGCGATTTTTTGAGTACTTTTGGGGGTTGTATGAGTTCAACAGAAGCATCGAGTGGCGCTAATCCAGCTTTGCCGGTTATCGAGGGCTGGTTCACGATGGACGAGGCCGATACGCATTTAATAGGCAGTCGATGCAAACGCTGTGGAACCTATTTTTTCCCTGGCAATGTTACTTTTTGTCGTAATCCTTGCTGCGAAAGCGATGAGTTTGATGCGGTGCCGCTGAGCAGAGAGGGGACTATCTGGTCTTATACGGATGCCCAATATAAACCACCTGAGCCCTATGTTGCGGCTGATCCCTTTGAGCCCTATGCGATTGCCGCCGTTGAATTGGCGAAAGAGCGAATGATTATATTGGGCCAGTTGGCCAAAGGCATTACGGTCGATGATGTTACCACCGGCATGCAGGTCGAATTGCAGCTACAAACCCTCTTTACTAAAGATGGGCAAGATTATGTGAGCTGGGTTTGGCAACCAAAAATATAAACCCTTAACCCTTACTGAGAAAAACATTATGAGTAGAGACGTGGTTATTTTAGGTGCAGGCATGCACCCTTGGGGCAAGTGGGGTAGAAACTTTGTCGAGTACGGTGTTCATGCTGCCCGTGCAGCATTAAAAGACGCTGGTGTTAGTTGGCAAGATATTCAGTTCGTTGCAGGCGGCGCGACGATGAGAAACGGTTACCCTGGTTATGTGGCCGGTGCAACTTTTTCACAAGCTTTAGGTTGGCAAGGCAATGAAATTATGACTTGTTACGCGGCCTGTGCAACCGGCAGTCAGGCCTTGGCAGCGGCGAGGGCAAAAATTCAAGCTGGCCAGTGTGAAGTTGCTTTAGTTGTGGGTGCCGATACTACGCCAAAAGGATTTTTAGCGCCTCAAAAAGGCGAGCGGCCCGATGATCCCGATTGGGTTCGGTTTCGTTTAGGCATCACCAATCCAACCTACTTTTCTTTGTATGCGCAGCGTCGCAAAGATGTGTATGGCGCTACTGACGAAGATTTTGCTGCCATTAAGGTTAAAAACGCTGAACATGGTTTCAGCAACGAGTTTGCTCGTTATCAAAAAAAATTCACCATCGAAGAAGTTTTAGCCTCACCGATGGTGGCTTCACCGTTGCGTTTATTTGAAATCTGCGCCACCAGCGATGGCGGTGCAGCCGTGGTGGTGGCCAGTAAAGAATATGCTGATCGTCTGGGCAGTCAGCGACAAGTAAAGATTGGTGGTATCTCTACAGTATCGCCAAAATTCGCCAGCGCCGATGTTGAAATGCCTGATATTGCGACTGATTCTGCCGCCGCATCGAATGCATATTCTTTTCGCGCATCAATTGCGCAAAAAGCCTATGAAGAAGCGGGTGTTGGTCCAGAAGATGTTTCGTTGGCCGAAGTTTATGATTTGTCGTCGGCGATGGAGCTTGATTGGTATGAATATATCGGTCTTTGCGCTCAAGGCGATGCAGAGAAATTATTGCGTGATGGCGATACGCGTATCGGTGGTCGGGTGCCGGTGAATGCCAGTGGTGGCTTGGCGTGCTTTGGTGAAGCAGTACCGGCGCAAGCTTTGGCGCAAGTTTGCGAGTTAACCATGCAGTTAAGAGGTGAAGCCGGCGATCGACAAGTAAGCGATGCTAAAGTCGGCGTGACCGGTAATCAAGGCTTGTTTGGCCACGGCTCATCGGTTGTGTTACTGCGCTAAACGTCCGCATTTAAAATATAATTTTTTAAAGACAAATCGTCTAGATTTGATAACGATTGATAGCAGCAGTGGAGAAGGGTTGTTATGGCTTTTTCGAAAGAAATGAAAGTAATTGATTTAATGCTAGGCATTCCCAGTAGCGATGATCGTTCAGAGTGGTTTGAGTCTTTTCAGAATTTATTAATGGACCAAGAAAGTCAGACGCAATTCAAAATGCCAGCTCAGTATATGTTTAAAGATGTGCCTGATCTGTCGAATCAAGATGATACTATTGCCTATGCGCTAGAGCAGATGGATAAACATAATATTCATCGCGCGATGCTGGGTATTGACGATGTGAGCCCCACCCATCATCAGGCCTTAAAGCAGTACCCAACTCGTTTCTTTTCTGCTTATGAAGCAAATGCGAATAAAGGCATGGAAGAGGTTAGAAAAATAAGGCGCTTGCACCAAGATTACAATCTCAAAGCAGTGACCGCCTTTCCTTCAGGGTTATGCCCGCAAGTGCCGATCAACGACAAAAAATGGTATCCCATTTATGCCACCTGTATCGATCTTGATATTCCCTTCTGCCCTTGCGCCGGCATACCGGGTCCTCGTATCCCTGCTGAACCACAAAAAGTCGAGCACATTGACGAAGTCTGTTGGTTTTTCCCCGAGTTAAAGCTGGTCATGAAACATGGCGCTGAGCCTTGGGTTGATCTAGCGGTTAAGCTGATGATCAAGTACCCCAACTTATATTATATGACCAGCGCTTTCGCGCCAAAACATTATCCTCAAGCAATTATCGACTATGCCAATACTCGAGGCAGTGATAAGATACTCTATGCGGGGTATTTTCCCATGGCCTTATCGTTAGATCGAATTTTTTCTGATATGGAAAAAGTTCCGTTCAAAGACGATGTGTGGCCGAAGTTTTTGCATCAAAATGCTGAGCGAGTATTTAAATTATAAATAATAACTAGCGCATAGGTTTGGCCATGAGTGAATCTACTTCTAGTCAAGAAAATAAGCAGGCTATTGCCGATCGTTACTGGTTTGAAAATAAAAAAATATTACTATCGTTATTATCACTATGGTTTATTGTGGCGCTAGTCTGTCCTGTTTTACTGGTTGATTATTTGGATCAATTTTCACTGGGCGGTTTTGGGCTGGGCTTTTGGTTTAATCAGCAGGGCGCTATTTTATTTTTTGTGGCGATTATTTTTATCTATCACGGTTTAATGCAGCGATTAGAGGCGCGTTTAGCGGCAGAGCAAGCGGCTAATGACTCACAGGCTGAATCGTAATGGATGCACAAAGCTTTAGTTATTTATTTGTTGGCCTGTCATTTGCCCTCTATATTGGTATCGCGTTTTGGACGCGTGCGAGTTCCACTAAGCAGTTTTATGTGGCTGGTGGCGGTGTGCATCCGGTATTGAATGGTATGGCAACAGGTGCTGATTGGATGAGCGCTGCATCATTCTTATCAGTAGCGGGTATCGTCGCCTTCTCAGGTC
>PBSZ01000013.1 GCA_002726445.1 Cellvibrionales bacterium
GAAGGGTCGCTGCTTATCGTTGATGCCTCGCAAGGGGTTGAGGCGCAAACATTGGCGAATGTCTATCAGGCGATCGACGCTGACCATGAAATTGTGCCGGTTTTAAACAAGATTGATTTACCAGCTGCCGAGCCGGAGCGGGTGAAAGCGCAGGTTGAAGAGGTGATCGGCCTTGATGCTAGTGATGCGGTCGCTGCATCGGCCAAAACCGGGGCGGGTATCGCGGATATTCTGGAAGCGCTTGTCACCAAGTTGCCGGCACCGGTTGGTGACAGTGATGCGCCTTTGCAAGCATTGCTCGTTGATAGCTGGTATGATGCTTATCTCGGTGTTATGACATTGGTGCGGGTGCGCCATGGGGTTCTGAAAAAAGGTATGAAGATCCGCATGATGGCAACAGACGCGACACATGTTATCGAACGTGTTGGTGTGTTTGCACCGAAACCAGTGTCGCGTGACGCTTTGGGGCCGGGTGAAATTGGCTTCATCAATGCGGGTGTCAAACGTGTTGCCGACGCCAAGGTTGGCGACACCATCACTGAAGAGCGCCGCCAGTGTGACGCGGCTTTACCCGGATTTGCGCCGTCGGTGCCAGTGGTGTTTTGCGGATTGTTTCCGTTGGATACCAATGACTTTTCAGGGCTTCGCGAGGCGTTGGAAAAATTGTCATTGAATGATGCATCTTTCAGCTTTGAAGCTGAAACATCGGCGGCGCTTGGCTTTGGCTTTCGCTGTGGATTTTTAGGGTTGTTGCATATGGAGGTCATTCGTGAACGGCTGAACCGTGAATTTGACCTTGATTTGATCTCTACCGCTCCGTCGGTTGTCTATCAGATGGAAATGACCGATGGCAAAAGGTTTGACCTGCATAATCCGGCTGATATGCCGGATGTCACACGGCTTGCCTCAATTGAAGAACCCTGGATCAAGGCAACGATTATGACGCCGGATGAGTTTTTAGGGTCGGTACTGACATTATGTACTGAGCGCCGCGGTGAACAGCTCGATCTGACATATGCTGGCAATCGCGCCATGGCGGTTTATCGGCTACCGCTTAATGAGGTTGTTTTTGACTTTTATGACCGGTTGAAATCAATCACCCGCGGCTATGCAAGTTTTGACTACACGCTGGATTGTTATCGCAAGGGTGATTTGGTCAAAGTATCGATTCTGGTTAATGGTGACCCGGTTGATGCGCTGTCTATGATCGTACATCGCGATCAGGCAGAAAGTAAAGGTCGAGCGATTTGTATGCGGCTCAAGGATCTGGTGCCGCGACAAATGTTCAAAGTGGCGTTGCAGGCAGCGATCGGTGGCAAGGTCATTGCGCGTGAGACAATCGCGGCGCTGCGCAAGGATGTCACCGCAAAATGTTATGGTGGTGATATCTCCCGTAAGAAAAAGCTGCTTGAAAAGCAAAAAGAGGGGAAGAAAAAGATGCGTCAGTTTGGCAAAGTCGACATACCGCAAAATGCGTTTTTTGAGGCCTTGAAAATGGGCGATAATTAACCCCCCGTGGAAATACTTGGCAGGGGGCTGCGATTCTCAGACAAGTGAGCGTGTGGCGGATTAGCGTGATGCCAAACGTCTTGGCCGATGACCATGACGTTGTTTGGGTCTTCCAAAAAACCATAAAATGCCGCTCAAAACACAGCCGATAAGCCCGGCCGGCCAACCCAAAAAAGTTGCGATCAGCGGGTGCCACAAAAACGGCGTGCAATCAAGCGCAATAATTAGGCCGCAAGGGTCGATAAAACGGCTGACAACAGCCTCGCTTACCTGCAGTGAGCCGCTGTGCAGGTCATGCCAAAGTCTGCCAAGCGGCTTGCTGGCGTCGGATGGGTTGCTCAGGTCCTGCCAGACCGTCAAACTGGCAATGCCAGCACAACCAACTGCCAGTAGGCGAAGGAAAATTCTAAACATATTCCCAACATGATCTGGGTCGCGATGCGATGCAAGTAAAATCAGCCCCATCTGATACAGTTGAAAACCTAGCACGCACCTGTTAGATTGCCGCCGGGTTGACTGCCAATTTTTATGGCAGTNTTGCCGGAGGGATGGCCGAGTGGTTTAAGGCGCACGCCTGGAAAGCGTGTTGAGGTTAACGCCTCTCCGGGGTTCGAATCCCCGTCCCTCCGCCATTTTATCATTCCAAAAACACGCAGCGGCGTTCCATAATCTCAAGCGGGATTTGGTCTGTGGCTAATAGGTTTTAGGTATGAGCCTCCAATGCAACCATGTAAGGTAAATGCGTTCACTATTTTAGGGTTCATGAGGAGCAGGGCCTATACTTACAGCTCTTGAGCGGGAATGTGACAATTAATTAAATGACCCGGGCTGGTAATGTGTGATGGAGGGGTATGGGTTTCGCAAATAGACCCAACTTTGCGTGGACAGCGACGCTGGAATGGACAACCTGTTGCAGGCGGTGCCAGTTCGACTACATCGTCGGCACTCAGTCTTGGCGCGGCGTTTGGATTAGGTTCAAGTACAGCCCCTAGCAGTAGATCAGTGTAGGGATGAAATGGTGCTTTATAAACGTCGTCAGCGTAACCAATTTCGCATAATCGCCCCTGATAGAGCACTGCAACCCTGTCTGAAATGGCTTTCACAACCGCGAGGTCATGCGAAACAAAAATATAGGTTGTTCCCTGCCGTGTTTTTAACTCGTCTAGCAAGTCAAGAACAGCTGCTTGAACTGAAACGTCCAGTGCGGATGTCACTTCGTCACACAGGACAATCTCGGGTTCTGCAGCAAAAGCGCGCGCCACGGCAACGCGCTGTTTTTCTCCACCAGATAACTGGCTTGGCAAACGGTCAAGGTAATGTGCGCTAAGCCTCACTCGCTCTACGAGTTCAGCACTTCGCTGACGTAAAGCGTTGCCGCTTAGGCCAAAATATAGGCGTAAGGGCTGGGCCAGAATTTGTGCTACTGTGTGTCGTGGATTCAGGCTGTCATCCGGATTTTGGAAAATCATCTGAATCTGCCGTAAATTTAGCGATGGGCGTTCTTCGACCCTAGTGGTCAATCGGGTCTCACCATGAAGTGTAATGGCGCCATTCTTTGGTGAAATCAATCCGGCAATTGCTTTTAAAATTGTCGATTTTCCACTGCCACTCTCTCCAACAAGACCAAGTGTTTCGCCCTTTTCGATGGTGATATTGATGCCTTCCACTGTATCTGGAGATAACTTCTTCCCTGAAAACAGGGTTTCCAGAAAATCAGTTCTGGAATAGCTGATGGCAAGGTTGTCCAACCTCAGCGCTTGCCCAGATTCAACGGTTGTCAAATCACCTTGTCTCATTGGCTTTTTGTTAGCTGTCGGCATCTGGTCAATCTTGTCACTGTTAAAACAGCGGACGTCTTCACCGCTATCTATGGGGCTTAGTGGCGGCGATGTCGATCGGCATTTTTGATCAACCAGCGCACAGCGGTTGGCAAAAGCACACCCGTTTATAGTCTCGCCAGGCATTGGTGGTCGCCCGTCCAATGCCATTGGCAAGTGGGTTTGATCCAATCGTGGTATTGATGCCAGCAAACCATGCGCATAGGGATGACGTGGTGCCAGCAAAACCTGCCTAGCCGAGCCATTTAGTACAATTTCACCAGCATACATCACTACCACTCGGTCACAGACCCTCGAAATCGCGCCCAAATCATGGCTGACATATAGCATTGCCATATTGCGTTCACGCGCCAGATCGCGGAGCAATTCAAGAATATGTGCCTGCGTTGTGACATCCAGACCCGTTGTTGGCTCATCGAGTAATAACGCTTCAGGTTCACCGGCAAGTGCCATCGCGATAGCCACTCTTTGTTGTTGGCCGCCAGAGAGTTCATGGGGATATCTTTTCACAAGTGCGGCTGGATCGGGAAGGCGAACTTGCGTTAACAGATCAACAACACGTGACTTGAATTGCAGTTCGTTCAGATCACTATGCAGGCGCAAGGCCTCGGCAACCTGTTGACCAATACGCAATGTCGGGGTGAGTGACTGACCAGAATTTTGCGGGATAAGAGCCAGTCTTCCTCCGCGGATTGTCTGTAAGTCATCGCGGTTAAGGTTCAGCATNTCAATGCCATCAAAACATACGCTGCCATCAAGAGCGCGGAGGCCACGTTTGAAATAGCCAAGTGCGGCCAAGGCTAATGNGCTTTTACCGGAACCGCTCTCACCAACAAGGCCNACACTCTCGCCGCGTTTGATTGTNAGGCTTACATCGCGNAGCACTTTGATCACNTNNCTGGAACGACTGGAATAACCAATNGACAAATTGTTGATATCAANGAAAGCTTTTTTNATCATGNTANATTGGTGCCTTTTGCGCACGGTCAATACCCAGCGCTTTGGCGAGAGCATCGGCGGTTAGGTTAATGCCTATAATTAGTGACGAAAGAGCAATCACAGGGCCAATCACACCCCATGGGGCAAAGGACATGAAACCGCGCGCATCAGAAATCATCAAACCCCAATCTGGCGTGGGCGGTGACACTCCAAAACCCAGAAATGACAATGAGGAAAATGCCAGTAGCATCCATGACCAGCGCATGGCTCCCTCTACCATCAGCGTATCAAGGACGTTTGGAAGTAATTCACGCCAAATAATGCTGATCCGGCTGTGCCCTCGGGCTTTGGCTGCCCACACAAAATCGCGGGCGATCACATCATGAGTTGCGGCACGGGCAATGCGAATGACAGGAATCCCATAGAAAAAGGCTAATGTTGGAATGAGCACCTCGACACCGCTACCAAAGGTGACAATCAGAACCAGCATTTTCAAAATCCAAGGAAGCGACAGAAACGCATCGACAACCCGCATTAGCACTTCGTCAAGACGCCCGCCAACCAATCCAAAAAGAATGCCTATAAAACCGCCCCAGATAACCGCCACAGGGGTTGCTACACCTGTTACCAACAATGCCTCGCGCCCACCCATTAGGGTGCGAGAAAACACATCCCGACCAAGATGGTCAGCACCAAGCCAGTGGATATTGTCAGGTGCCGAGAGCATTAGACTGGAATTTTGTAATCTAAAATCGAATGGAATTATATAAGGGCTGATCAGTGCCAGCACGACATGGAACAGAACCAATGACAGGCCAATTGCTCCTGACGGTCGCGATACAAGATCGGTGAGAACCGTTATTGCACGGTAGCTGGATTCGGCCTTTTGTGCGAGGGCTACAGCCATTATTTTCTCGTATACATGGTGCGTAGCTTTGGATTGGCAAACATGGTGAGCAAATCTGCAGCCAGATTAACACAGACATAGACGCTGGCCACTATCAGCGCAATTGACTGTACAACAGGCAAGTCACGGTCTGAGATTGAGTCAATCATTAGCCTGCCAAGTCCGGGATAGTTGAACACCACTTCAATAACAACAACGCCACCAAGTAGCCAAGCAATCGTCAACGCAACAACATTAATCGCTGGCAATAAAGCATTTGGGAGGGCATGACGGAACACCATCTGCCAATAGGGTACGCCTTTAAGATTTGCCATCTGTACATAATCGCTTGCCATCACCTCAATCACTGATGAGCGCACCATCCGCATTATGTGCGCGCACATAACCAGTGACAGTACGATGACAGGCAATAGAATTTCTGGAAAGAACTCTGTTGCCGGCGCTCCAGCAGATGTTAAAACAATACCTGGTAACCATCCGAGCCAGATACTGAAAATCAGTATTAGTAATGTTGCTGAAACAAATTCTGGGATAGTCATGGCGAAAATTGCTATAGTCGAGATCATCAAGTCCGGCATACGATCACGCCATAAGCCGGTAATTACGCCAAGAACGAGCGCTGAGGGAACGCCAACACTCATGGCGCATAACGCAAGTAAAAGTGAGTTTTTCAAGCGGTCACCAACAATTGTGCTAATTTCTGTTTTTCCATCTACGGCAAGCCCTAGGTCGCCAGTAACCGCGCCGTTAGCCCATTCCTTAAAACGATCAATAGCGGGACGATTAAGGTCAAGATCCTTGCGGCACTGAGCCAGCAATTCGTCATCTGCCTGATATTCGCCCAGATATTGAGTGCAGGCGTCTCCAGGAAGTATTTCTACGCCAGTAAAAATGATTAAAGATACCAGACAAACGGTAACAAGGCCTAAAAAAACCCGTCTTATCAACATGAGCAGCATGTATGATGTCTCCCCGTTTGGGTGAAAAAATAAAACCTTACGTCAATTAGAGTGAAGGCCAGTGAGTTACCCATACTAGCTTGGGTTAGACACTGGCCTACATTTTAGTTGGTTATCTGCTGATGCAGACGTTTGATAGTCAGCTTATTTTACAGTTACTTTGTGCCAGCGAATGGTGTGATTTTCGACGGCATCGATGCCGCTGACCCGATCATTCATCACATATAGCTTTGACACGTGATAGGGAATCAATGTGCCAGCTGTTTCGTAAAGGTGCTCCTGCGCTTTTACATAAAGGGCTTTACGCTTCTTGAAGTCCAACTCACGGCGGGCATCGCCGAGCAAGGCATCAAAGGCAGCATCCTTATAATAGGATTCGTTCCACTTGGCTGTTGAGAGATAAATCTCATGCAGAGCAGAGTCGGCAGGACGCTCATTCCAGCGGGTTGCTGAAACGGTTTTCTGCATCCAAGTGTCGCTCCAGTAGCCGTCAGAAGGAACCTGTTTGATTGTCACGCGGATGCCAGCTTTCGCAGCCTGTTGTTGGTATGCTTCTGCAAGAATTGGCCATGTAGGCTCCAATGTCGCAACGTAAACCTCGACATCAATCCCATTTGGATAGCCAGCTTCGGCAAGCAGCTTTTTCGCGCCGGCAATGTCCTGAGGACATTTGATGTTAGCATGATACTGGTCATCAGGCTTTACCGGTGTGTCACAAGCAACTGTTGCCGCGCCACCCATGATTAGCTGAACAAGATCCTCACGATCAGCGGCCATACGAACAGCTTGGCGGACGCGCACATCGTCAAATGGTGCAATGTCGGTGCGGAATACTAAGCCACGCCAGTTACCGGTTGGCACTTCCATCAGCTTAAACTTGTTGTTGCTGGCAAACATTGGCTTTTGCTGGTTGGTTACGGTGTTCTCAAAATCAATCTGACCGCCAAGTAATGCTTGCATGCGAGCCTGCCCATCACCAATGCCAATAACTTCCATTTTTGCAACGCCAGGTGAACCCTCCCAATAATCCATGTTGGCTTCCAGCTTAGTAACGCCGGCGGCGTCAAAGCTGACTAGTTTGAATGGGCCAGTGCCAATGCCTGATGTAGCGATTGAGTCACCAGATCCCTCTGGAATGATGCGCAGGCGATAATCCATTAGCTGCAAAGGCATGTCGGCAAAAGGTGTCGACAAGGTGAACTTTACAGTCATGCTATCCAAAGCTTCCATTTTTTCGATCATTTTGATCGCAGAACGCGCTGGTGATTTGTTTTCTGGATCCAGAACACGATTCAACGTGTAAAGAACATCGGCGGCTTCAAAACTGCTGCCATCATGAAATGAAACACCGCTACGAAGCTTTAATGTCCATTCTGTAGCCGAATCATTCGCGCTCCATGAGGTTGCCAGATCGGGACTTGGCGAGCCTTTCATGTCAGGGCGAATGAGACGGCTCATAAGTTTTTCAGTGATTTGCATCACCCGACCACGCGACGCTGGGTCCAGACTGGACTTGTCACCATAGCCATATTCGTGGGCTTGTCTGAATATACCATCTGGTGCTGCTATTGCGCTTGTTCCACCAACTGACAGTATCATTGCAGAAGCAATAATCAGTTTTTTCATTAGAGTTCCTCCTCAATTACAAAAGTATCAGGCCTGTCCAAGGGGAGCCTGTTTCTACTGTTAA
>PBSZ01000014.1 GCA_002726445.1 Cellvibrionales bacterium
ATTGAATTACCACGAGTCCATAAAAATAGCGGTGAGTATGTCTAAGACCTATCTTATTGTCGATGATGATACGGTTTTTACCGGCATTTTAGCCCGCTCATTAAAACGTCAAGGTATTGAAAGTTTAATTGCGCATACGCCAGCCGATGCGTTAACGCTATTGAGCGAAGCATTAATCAAACCTAATTATGCAATTATTGACTTAAACATAGGGGAAGATTCTGGGCTAGATTTAATTCCTAAGTTATTAAGCTACGGCCCTCAATTAAAAATTATTGTCCTCACCGGTTATTCCAGTATTTCAACCACCGTTGAAGCGATGAAATTAGGTGCGGTTAATTATCTTTGCAAACCCGCCAGCATCGATGAGATCATGCGGGCTTTCGTCGATAGAAACGACAATTCAATGCAACAAAAAGAAAACAAAATTGAACCAAAGCGTCCATCAGTCGAGCGCTTAGAGTGGGAGTATATTCAAAAAACCTTAGCCGAGAATGACGGCAATATTTCAGCTACTGCTCGAACGCTGGGCATGCATCGACGGACGCTGCAGCGTAAACTACAAAAAAAGCCGGTAAGAAGTTAAGCTCTTACCGGCTTTTTAATATCAATGAAAAAGCCTTATAACTCTCGACCTTTATTTGATGCGATTCGCATTCTGAGTGCGTTCAACTTGATAAACCCTTCGGCATCTTGTTGGTTGTAGGCACCATCATCGTCATCAAAGGTGGCTATTGCTTCATCGAATAGGCTGTCATCCGACTTACGCCCTTCGACAATTACATTACCTTTATACAGCTTTAATCGCACCTCACCATTAACACATTGCTGTGACTCATCAATCGCGGTTTGTAACATTTTTCGTTCTGGTGACCACCAGTAACCGTTATAAATTAATGATGCATAACGCGGCATCAATTCATCCTTTAAGTGCGCGACTTCTCGGTCTAGGGTAATCGATTCAATTGCGCGATGAGCGCGCATCATGATAGTCCCGCCGGGTGTTTCGTAGCAGCCTCTAGACTTCATTCCCACGTAACGATTTTCAACTATATCCAAACGACCAATGCCATTCGCACCACCAACCGCATTCAATTCAGTTAATACTTCTGCTGGTGTTTTTTGCACGCCATCAATCGCGACGATATCGCCTTGCTGATAACTAAGCTCGAGATAAGTTGGCGTATCAGGCGCGTCTTCTGGCGCCACAGACCACCGCCACATATCATCTTCTGCAGGCGACCAAGGGTCTTCTAAATTACCCCCCTCATAGGAGATATGCAGTAAATTGGCATCCATTGAATAAGGCGATTTCTTACCGCGCTTCATTTCAACCGGTATATTGTGTTGCTCACAGTAGCTTAGAAGCTTATCGCGTGAGTTAAGATCCCACTCTCGCCAAGGTGCTATCACTTTTACACCGGGCTTGAGCGCATAGGCACCGAGCTCAAATCGCACTTGATCATTGCCTTTGCCCGTTGCCCCATGTGAAATTGCATCAGCACCGGTTTCGTTGGCAATATCTATCATCCGCTTGGCAATCAAAGGGCGGGCAATGGAGGTTCCTAATAAATACTCGCCCTCATAAATGGCGTTAGCTCGGAACATAGGGAAAACATAATCGCGCACATACTCTTCACGCATATCATCGATATAAATTTCTTTTACACCCAACGCTTCCGCTTTAGCTCTGGCCGGCTCGACCTCTTCACCTTGCCCTATATCTGCGGTAAACGTCACAACTTCACAATGGTAGGTTTCTTGTAACCATTTCACGATCACCGAAGTATCGAGTCCACCGGAATACGCCAAAACTACTTTTTTAATATCACTCATAGTGTTACTTCATCGCCTTAACAATAGAATCCAAGAAGCGGCCATTTTTCCTGATCGCTATTTTAGCGAATCAGGCTTTCGACCAGGGTATTAAAGGCCTAAGTTTATCGAAAAATCGACGCGGCTAACACCAGATAGAGGCGTTAGAGCGCCATTAATCACACAATTTGCTGATTTCTGCCCTAGCGATGAGCGAATCTGGGGGACTGGCGTTGCAAACGGATCGTCACTCGGCGGTTTTGCTCACGCCCCTGGGGGTTTTCATTGCTTGCGATAGGAAACCGCTCACCGTGAAACCGAAGTAGAATGAGATCGGCACTCACCCCCTGCTGGATAAAGAAGTCTTGCACTGCTTCAGCACGTCTTTTCGATAGTACCCGGTTGTATCGGGCTGAGTGACTGTTATCGGTATAACCATCGATAAAGACAGACTCCAATTGATCGTCACGCTTAATAAACTCGACTAAGGTGGTCAACCAAGCCAGTGAAGCCTCATTTAAAGCCGATTCATTGGGTAAGAAATGTAGCCTTGAACGACTCAACTCAGACAAGCTCACCGGCATTAGCTGTTCTAAGCATTGTTGGTAGCTAGCAAACGAGCTTCGAAAGTTCACCGCCGATAGTCCCACCTCAACGGTCTCTGGTTCAGCAGCGCTATGTGTGCCCGTCGCGCGACGAAGAAACTGAGGCGTACGACCAACATAAAGTTCATTTAATAATTGCAACGCCAGTTCGGCCCCTAGCTGAATAGGCCTAGACCCCGACTGCACGTCAATCAGACCAAACTCTCTCCCCTCAATAGTAGGATTCCAAACCGGTGCTAACGATCGCAGTGACGCCTTACCCTTTGACATGGCATGCTGGTGACTGGCCAAGTAAAACTGCAGCGACTCACCTGCCGGCTGTTCAAAATACGCACGACCGAAACCGGGGATTTCCTGACTCATATGACAAGACAATAGATGACTTGAAACTAACCATCGTGACTGGTCCATAGCGGCTTGGTACTGATTTGCCTGAACGGGATTGACCACAAGGCCTAAAATCAGCCAGAAAAACATTTTAAGTCGTTGCATACGTATTCTCCTAGGCGCTCGTCTGCCGTGCTGCAGGAATGAGGTCATTGACTTCGATGGCGCTAACGGCGTTGTTGTGAATGTTAGTGCCAGTCACTTGAGTAATTAATTTTTCGAGTGACTGGCGTTGTTAATCACATCGTCTATCAATTTTAGTCTACAATCGTCATTGATGCTGGCATGAAGATAATTTCTCTGTCCTCATAACCGTGAAATATGTTATATTTCTCTTAAATACAGGCACGCGATGACCTCAAAGACTACTCTAACACTCACTCAACCCGACGATTGGCATATCCACCTTAGAGATGGCGATGCATTAAGTCGCACCGCAAACGATGCGGCCAAACAATTTAACCGCGTTATTGTGATGCCTAATCTTGTGCCGCCCGTCACCAATGCTGTTGAGGCTAAAACCTACCGCAATCGTATTGTCGCAGCCGTTGATAACAATCTATCGCTTGATCCCTTAATGGTGCTATATCTCACGGATCTAACCACGGCAGCCGCTATAGAAGCGGCACAAGCCTCTGGTGTAGTGTATGCGGCAAAGCTTTACCCAGCCGGTGCCACAACCAACTCTGAGAGCGGCGTGACCGATATCAAAAAAATCTATCCCGCGCTTGAGGCTATGCAAAAAACCGGCATGGTGTTGGCTATTCATGGCGAAGTGACTCATAGTGATGTTGATATTTTTGATCGCGAAGCGGTCTTTATTGAAACGATACTAAAACAAGTTGTCAGTGATTTTCCTGCTTTACGAATCGTGTTTGAACATATTACAACAGAACATGCCGTTGAATTTGTTAAAGCCAGCAGTGACAATATTGTCGCAACCATTACTGCACATCACCTGCTTTATAATCGCAACGATATGTTAGCCGGCGGCATTCGTCCCCATTATTACTGCCTACCTATATTGAAGCGGCAAAATCACCAACAGGCTTTGCTTAAAGCCGCGACTAGTGGCAATAAAAAATTCCTTCTTGGCACCGACTCAGCCCCGCATACCCAAAGTAATAAAGAAAGTGCTTGCGGCTGTGCAGGCGCTTATACCGCGCATGCAGCAATTGAATTATATGCAGAAGCATTTGAAAGCATGAATGGGCTGGATAAACTAGAAGGCTTCGCAAGCTTTTACGGTGCCGACTTTTATCGACTGCCGCGCAATACCGGCACCATTACTTTAGAAAAATCAAACTGGCAAGTTCCCGCGCACTTACCGATGGCTGACGATCAATTGATTCCGCTTCGCGCAGGACAAAATATTTTATGGCGGTTAACAACAGCGTGAGTGATCAAATCAGTAACCCAGAGCCAAAAAATATGTATGTCATGGAAGATCGATTTCGTGGCTACTTACCTGTTGTCGTTGATATTGAAACCGGCGGTTTTAATGCCAGTACCGATGCCATGCTGGAAATTGCTGCGACGATTATTCAAATGGATGACGCTGGCAACGTCTACCCTGGCGATACTTATAGCTATCATGTTAAACCCTTTGAGGGGGCTAATATCGATCCCGCCGCACTGGAATTCACGGGCATCAAACCCGACCATCCACTGCGCCCCTCACAACTCGAAACCGAGGTTTTGAGCGACTTATTCGGCCATATCCGTAAAGCAATGAAAACGATGAACTGTAAGCGCGCCATTATTGTTGCACACAATGCGGCCTTTGATCAGGGATTTCTGAATGCCGCTATTGCGCGTTGTGACATAAAGCGCAGTCCTTTTCACCCGTTCTCTAGCTTCGATACCGCGACTTTAGCCGGTTTAACCCTTGGACAAACCGTACTTGCTAAAGCCTGCTTCCACGCCGGCATACCGTTTGATAATGACGATGCCCACAGTGCCCGTTATGACACCGAAAAAACTGCCGATTTATTCTGCCACATGGTTAACCGCTGGAAATCCTTGGGCGGTTGGCCGCCACCTTCCCCAAAAAATGAGCTAAGTGACTAATTAAATTAGCCTTTTTTAATACGATTAAGAAACCATACTGTCTGGTAACAAAACCCATCTGCAGTTGGTAATGATTAGCGTTCATGGTGTATAATGGTCTAAAACCTCATTCATTAGCCATTAACCTGCACTATGTATATTTGTCTTTGCAACCGGATCACTGAGAGCGAAATCGATCAGGCCATTCACAATGGCTCTGATAGCTTGCGCGCGTTGCAACAAAATCTGTCACTGGGCACAAATTGCGGATGCTGTCTCGAAGTGGCCAATGAAATGTTAAAAGAAGCCGCCTTCGAAAAAGAACAGCGCAGCAACGCACTTTTTTATGCCGCTTGAAGATAATTGTTATCACATTGAAAAACGTTCTCATTCTCATTAATACCTTATAAATCAATAACTTATCTTGACATGCCGCTCACTGACGAGCAAAATTGCCGCTTATTCTATTTACCTAAGGAGAGCAGCATGCAAGGCGATGCTAATGTCATTTCACACCTTAACCAGATCCTGGCAAATGAGCTGATTGCGATTAATCAGTACTTTTTGCACTCTCGCATGTACAAAGATTGGGGCTTTAAGCAATTGGCTGATTATGAGTACCACGAGTCTATTGATGAGATGAAGCATGCCGACCAACTGATTGAGCGGATTCTATTTTTAGAGGGTTTACCCAATCTACAAAAACTCGGCCAGCTGATGATTGGGGAAAACACCCAAGAAATGTTAGCCTGTGATTTAAAACTTGAGATGATCGCTATTCCTGATTTAAGAGAAGCCATCATTTACTGCGAAAGCATTAATGATTTTGTCAGCCGCGATTTACTGCAAAGCATACTTGANTCNGAAGAAGAACATGTTGACTGGATCGAAACACAACTCAAACTNATNGACGCCGTCGGCATTGAAAATTACTTGCAAAGCCAAATNGNCGGCTANAATTTTNAGNTGCTTATTCAGTATAGNTTGAGGGNGGCTGTTCACAGTCGAGCTTTTGGCCCAGTGCAGCCTCTATATCAAGCAACATAAATGCATCATCTTCACAGGCCAAGCTGATGGATGTGCCTGTCTCACCTGCTCTACCCGTTCGACCGATGCGATGAACATAATCTTCAGGATCTTCTGGCAAGTTATAATTAATAACATGGCTGATTCCATTCACATGGATACCACGGCCGGCTACATCGGTAGCAACCAATACTTTTATCTTTCCTTCTTTGAAGCGCTTTAAGGTTGAGGTTCTTTTTTGCTGGGCAACTTCGCCCGATAACATGCCGCAGGTCACTGAAGTTTTGCCTAGCCGCTCATATAACCAGCGAGTTTGATCGCGCCGATTAGCAAACACAATGGCACTACTCACTTCGTCTGAACTCAAAATATTTTTTAGCACAGTAAACTTGTCTTCAGCAGCAATCATATAAACTTTTTGAGTCACCGTATCTGCCGCCACTCGATCAGGCTCCATCTCTATCTTAACTGGATCAATAGTCCACTGTTCAGTCAACCGGAGTACATCATCAGTAAACGTGGCGCTAAATAGCAGGGTTTGACGATTTTGCTTAGCCGGACAAGCCCTAACGATACGCCTTACTTGTGGGATAAAACCCATATCAAGCATGCGATCAGCTTCATCAATCACTAAAATTTCAACTTGATCAAGTTTAAGATCATTACGGGTTAAGAAATCAATCAATCGACCCGGAGTAGCAACCACAAGGTCTACAATACGAGACTGTATTCTTTTCAATTGACCTGCATAATCAACACCGCCAATCAACATTTCAACATTGAGGTCAGTATATTTCGATAAATCTTGTGCATCTTTAGCGATTTGCATGACTAGCTCGCGAGTCGGTGCAATGACCACCACGCGAGGTTCTGCCATAAACCGCTCATCTTCAATAGGATTATTCAGCAAATCATTTAAGGCGGTGAGAAGAAAAGCTGCCGTTTTACCGGTACCGGTTTGTGCCTTACCGATCGCATCATAGCCATCAAGTGTATAAGGCAACACCGCTTGCTGAATAGGCGAACAATACTCAAAACCCAAATCAGCAATCGCGCGCATAATTGAAAGGGGTAACTCTAAATCATGAAAGCGTGATTGGCCCTCTTTTTCAGGGACTTGAAATTGTGCTAACGACCATTGCGATTTAACCGCCTGTTTTTTTCGCCGTGGTCGTGATTTCTTAGCTGGCGGTTGCTCAGAGTCAGCGGTATCAACTCGACTGATGCTTTGAGTTGCTGACAAATTGTCGGCAGCTGACGATGCTGAGTCTTTTTTTTCAAACCACTTACTGAACAAAATATACTTCCTCAACGAATAACTTCACGGTCAAAACCCACAATCATCGCGTCTTTCATGACCTTATGTTAGCGATATGCTGCGCGCATTGTATGCGATATTGCTTCGGTTCTCTAAAGAATCCATAAAATGGCTCATAATTGACAATTTAACTCGCTATAAAACTACTGTAGAAGGTTTTTCGAAGAGATAAGACGTCAAATCACACTCTAAAACCTTAAATCGGCGCTTTTTTAACGGTGTTTTCAATAAATTATCTGCATTATTGAAAAATCAGGCGGATCAGGGTGGTCAATTAGCATACAAAAAAGCTAAAATAGTATAAATCCTATCTATAATGCATTTATTGGTGGCAGATCGTCATTATGGCTTCAACCTCTCAAACAAGGCGTGAAAACCATGACAGTGAAACCCGGCAGGTAGCATTGCTCAGCGATGATACCCGCACGGTGGCATTAATCGAATATATCTTCGCCCTCTATAATGGCGCAAAGGTTGATCTAACCGTCATCAACTCGCATTTTTCAGAGGCGCATCTCGCCCTATCAGCCGATTTAATTTTAATTGATCGGCACTGTGCGCAAGGCCAATTTACTGGTTTATTAGAAACACTCGCACAGCTTAACCAGGGCGATTTTTTGATGCCAATCGTCCTTCTATTGGATGAACAATACCTCAGCGATGATCTGAGTCAATTTGCCGCGTGTGCGGCACTTGGCGTAAAAGATTTTTTATTAAGTTCTGAGATGTCGCTAAAACGACTAAGCAGCTACTTTAAGCCTCTGGGCCATCCAAAGGTTGATAGTAATTCAACCAGCAGCAATAGAGCAAAATCGACCGACGATTCGAATACTCAGCCGCTATCAGGGCTTGTTATAACGGCAGAGCAAAGCGCGATTACAGAACCTGAACCACATCAACCTAGCGAACAGGCCTTCGCCACCAATGCAGTAAATGTCGCTAGGGATCAACTTCACTTACTTAGCATTGATCTAGAAAGTCATCGTATTCATCTTAGCCAGAATGAAAGTACTCTTATCGCTGAAGAACCTGACGCGATACTTTCCATAGCAGAATGGTTAGCCTTATTAGATGAGGAAGGGGCCAAGCAATTTGATACCATGCTGACGCGCGCCCAAAGCTTTTTATCGATTACTCAAGAAATACACTGCACTATCAAATCGACTATCGGGCAAGTTTACCCAATTCATATTTCAGAGATTCAAATAAAAGAAAACGGCCAAGGTCGCGTGATTGGCATTAGTAGTCAAATCCGTATGAGTGGCGACATAACATCAACCTCAAATCATGGCAACAACCCTGTACATTCGGGCTTTGATAATATTAGCCCGACAACAAATACTGCAATGGTAGAAAGAGAATGGCAGCACATTGCCGAATCGCTGCCAATGATGTGTCTTATTCTCGATAATAAGGGCCATATTGTTAAAACGATAAACAGTGACCGCTCCAGCACGCACTTCTTTCCTGAGGCACAGCAGGGACAAACCCTGAACGAACTATTTGGCATTGATTCATTTGATAATTATGTCGAAGCCATTAACAAAACACTCAATACTGGTAAAGCCCATCAACAAACCATCGCCTATACAACGGCCAATGGAACACGTTGGTTCGACACCTTTATCACCAAAATGCGCGGTGATCTTGGCATCTCCAGACAAGTAGTTTGGGCGGCTTTTGATGCAACCGCAGCACGACAGGCTTACCAAGAACTACTCAAAAATCACGATACGCTGACCGATACTATTAATGACGCGCCAATTGTCTTTTGTCAAAAAGATGCTGATGGTCGTTATCAACGTGTAAACAGGACCTTTTGTGAGGTTTTTAATGTCCGTGCAGAAGTGATCGCTGGGCGTGGTGATGACGACATTTTTTCTGGTTTAACGCTTGAAAAAATCATTGAGCAAGATGGCCAGTTATTCAGCGAAGGTGGCGAAGCTCAATTCACCTATAGCGATACGATTAATGGCCAAACTGTGAATATTCATTGGCATAAGTTTGCAATAAAAAGCCATAACACAAACACGGTTGAATCGATTGCATCATTTGGCTTTGTTCTTCAGGAACCAGCTGTATCCAATCCGGCAACGACGCCGATGCCTTCAACCGAATCACTAAGTCAAATAACGCCTGAAACTATTGCACCTAAAAATTTAGCCGAACCCAGTGGCGCTATTAGTCAAGATTTTAAGGCCATTATAAAAAATATTATTAGTTATACTGAAATGGTTGTTGCGCAAAAAAATCCAGGCCGCGAGCAACGTGTTATCGATTATCTAAACCAAGTGGTTAATGCCGGTGAAAAAGCTTTATCGCTAGTTTTAGAGGCCTCTTCTGAATCAAATTCTCAAAAACAGTTAGTCGCCTTAGAACTGAAACCATTAGTTAGGGATATGGTGCAGATGCTTCAACCGACCTTACCCAGCTCGTTGAATTTTCATACTGATATAGAAAATAGTCAGGGCCGGGCAATGGTTTCGCCAGCGCAATTTCAGCGCTTAGTAATGCAATTACTGGTCAGTGCCCGCGACAATGCGACAAACAATAATAGTCCGTCAGGCGCAGGAGAAATATTGTTAGCCTTATCGAATCGGCGCTTTGAGAATAAAAAATGCGCCAGTTGTGGCAGTGAGTTAAATGGCGAATACTTAGTGTTATCGGTCACTACACCGAGTGACAATATCGACCCTGCTAATCTAAAGAAAATACTGGCCTCCGCCAATAATCAGCCGACAAAATCCAGCAATAACCAAAACGTCATTGACTTAACCCACGAAAATCACGGTCACGTCACATTAGAATCTCAATCAAACGCAATAAGCTTACAGTTATTATTTGAGCGAATGACCGAACAATCGGGAGACGATGAAAAATCTGATCAAAAAAATCGATCAAATGAAGAACTTAGCAGCTTGTCAAGCTTGTAGATCCATCCATTTCACTTTAAAATATGCCCTTATTACAAAGGGCCAACTGATGAATATTCCAAAAGATAAAACCCTTTCAGGTAAAAGCCCAATAAACCTTGCGTTTGCATGCAATAATCATCAGCTACAGCATGTTCTTAAATCCGTGCTAAACACGGATGACTATCACTTACAGAGCTCAAAAAACGCTTCCAAATGCCTTGAAATTGCCCATCAATGTCAGGTGGTGATCGTTGATTTAATGCTGAATGATATGGATGGGCTATCATTAATTGAGGAGCTTCGAGAGCAATACCGCGGCTTACACATTATTGCTGTGATGAACAAAGAGTCTCTCGAATTAGTCAATTTAACCGCCGACAACATCACCCTAATGGCTGCTCAAAGTGGCGCTAATGCCGTCTTTATCGCCCCCTTTAACCTGGCTGAATTAATCGCGACAGTTGAACGATTTATCAATGATATCGCCAGTATTCACTAGCCCATCAATAATTCAAAACTGTCTTCTCAAAAAAATTCACTCACTACTTTTTCATTGCACTTACAAAACGAAAATTATCCGATAAGTCACGGTGGCACTGCACTCCAATAAAATCATTGTTATTGAGGATTTCTTTAACCTGTTGAGACTGGTCACAGCCATGCTCCATGATGAGATAACCACCTGGTCGTAAACAGTGGGTCGATTGCAAGGCAATAGACTTAATATCCGCCAACCCCTGTTCGTTGCTGACTAGCGCTGTCGAGGGTTCATATCGCACATCGCCTTGTTTAAGATGGGGATCATGATAATCAATGTAAGGTGGATTGGCGATAACAAGATCAAAACTATGCTCGGCGAATGCTGACAACCAACTGGCCTGAATCAAATGCAGTACAGAAAAATCTTTAGCCGCGGTCATTTCAATATTGTGCTTCGCAACCTTTAATGCAGCATCGATATATTCTACCGCAGTAATCTGCCAAGATTTTTTTTCACTTGCTAAAGCCAAAGCGATGGCACCACTGCCGGTACCTAAATCAACAACGCTAGCATTGGCAGGTAAGTCTAACTGTATGGCAAACTCAACCAACATTTCAGTTTCAGGTCGCGGTATGAGTACGCTATCATTCACGGCTAAACTCAGCGACCAGAATTCTTTCTGGCCCTGCAAATAAGCAATCGGTCGACCCTGACAACGCAACTCAACCAAACCTCGCGCCATTTCTAGCTGCTTATCACTAAGTAAATATTCAGGGTGAGAATAAAAATAACTGCGTGACTTATTGAGCACTTTCGCCAGTAATAACTCGGCGTCCAAGCGGGCGCTGTCACCGGCTTTAGAGGACTCAATTAATTGACTGCTATGGTGAATGAACTGATCAATACGCACATTAGCTTCCAGATATTACAGCGAAAGCCTGGCGACTAACGACTGGCAGTAAGATGAAAAACTAACTGCCGCCAAGCTCTGCTAGCAAATCGGCTTGATATTCATTGATTAAAGGCTGAACCACTTCGTCTAGCTGACCTTCAATAATCTCATTTAATTTATAAAGCGTTAAATTAATTCTATGATCGGTTAAGCGACCCTGAGGAAAGTTATAAGTTCTAATTCGCTCGGACCGATCACCACTGCCGACTAAATTTCTTCGCTCACTGGCTTGCGCTTGCTCGGCTTCACTGCGTGCCGAATTCATTAATCTTGCCTGCAACAGCGACATCGCTCTGGCTTTGTTTTTATGCTGCGAGCGTTCATCCTGGCATTCAACCACAACACCTGAAGGAAGATGCGTAATACGGATCGCCGAGTCGGTCTTATTGACGTGCTGACCGCCAGAACCCGATGCGCGAAACGTATCAATTCGCAAGTCAGCTTTATTAATTTCAATTTCTTCGAGCTCATCAGCCTCTGGCATAATCGCTACCGTACAGGCCGATGTGTGCACCCGCCCCTGTGATTCAGTTTCAGGTACCCGTTGCACTCTGTGGGCGCCCGATTCAAATTTCAAATGACCATAAACTTCTTGGCCAATGACGCGAGAAATCACTTCTTTATAGCCACCATGCTCACCTAAGCGCTCATTTAGCACTTCAACCTTCCAACCACGGCCCTCGGCATAACGGCAGTACATTCGAAATAAATCGCCAGCAAAAATAGCCGCCTCGTCACCACCAGTGCCCGCTCTAACCTCTAAAAATACATTATTTTTATCATTGGGATCGCGCGGCAATAACAGCCGTTGCAGATCGGCCGATAGCGCTTCAATCGCCTTCCTAGCCACCGCCATAGCTTCTGACGCCATCTCTCGCATATCAGGATCTTCATCCTTCAGTAAACTCTCAGCCTCATCAATATCGGCTTCGGTATTTCGGTAAGCTTGGAAACACTTTACGACGGGCTCTATTTCAGCATACTCTTGCGACAAAGCACGAAACTTTTTTTGATCCGAAATAATTTCTTGATCACTCAATAAAGCACTTAACTCGCCGTACCGATCGCTGATCACGTCTAACTTAATTAATAAACTCTCTTTCATTTAATGCTTTCTCTATATCTATGAAGCAATCAATTGTTTCGAACAATAATGGCTAAGGTTTTTTAATTGCGACTTAATCATTATCATTAGACTGACTGCTGGCTATTTTTTCATTGCGCTTATTATCAAATTCATCATCGAGGCCGAATAAGACTTTAGCAGCATTAAGTAAGCCTTGATTGTCGACCCCCGCCGCATTACGCATCTCAACCGTTGGCTGATGCATGATTTTTTGAATCAATGAGCGCGCTAATGATTCCAAGGCCAACTCTGGAGATTTTCCTTTCTCAAGCAATTGTTTAGCGCGGTCTAATTCATCGTCGTGAAGATTTTGAATAGCCGCTCGATATGAAACGACTAAATCGGTCGCATCTCGACTTCGCTGCCAGACCAAAAACTCCTCGACGCCCTTATCAACAATCTGTCCTGCCTTATCGACTTCAGCTTCTCGCAATCGCACATTGTGATCAATGATGTCGCGTAAATCATCGACAGTGTATAAATAAATATCTGACAGCTGAGCAACTTCTTTTTCTATATCCCGTGGCACAGCAATATCAACTAACAACATAGGCCGGCGCTTACGATCATTCAAAGCCGACTCGACGGCCCCTTTACCCAATACTGGTAACTGACTGGCAGTAGAACTTATAACGATATCAAACTGGGCTAAATTCTCAGGCACTTCAGACAGTAAAATAGCTTTAGCATCCAATCGCTCAGCGAGGCTTTGAGCCCGATCTAAGGTGCGATTTGCCACCACCAATCTTTTAGCGCCAGATTGCTTTAGGTGCTGAGCAACTAATTCGATCGTATCGCCAGCACCAATTAATAGCACTGAAACTGATGAAAGATCAGCAAAAATTCTCTGCGCCAAACTCACTGCAGCATAAGCGACTGATACTGGATTTTCACCAATAGCGGTATCACTACGAACTTTTTTTGCCACAGCAAAAACGTGCTGAAAGACCGCTTCTAACTCAGTATTTATGGCGCTGACGCCTCGCGATACGGCATAGGCAGACTTCATCTGACCAAAAATCTGAGGCTCACCTAAAATCATCGAATCTAAG
>PBSZ01000015.1 GCA_002726445.1 Cellvibrionales bacterium
GATACGGTACCGATTGCTGGCCTCGAAATCACAGAGTTGCGAGTGAATCGGAGAGCGGTATCACGCACTGATCAAGGACAACCCATGAAAGCAGATATACATCCAGAGTACCAAACCGTTATTTTTCATGACACCAGTGTCGATGAGTATTTTATGACTCGCTCAACACTGAAAACAAGTCAGACAATAGAATGGAAGGATGGAAAAACCTATCCCTACTGTACGGTGGATACTTCATCAGCATCGCACCCGTTTTATACCGGCCAACAAAAAATATTGGATACCGGTGGTCGTGTTGATCGCTTTAATAAGCGCTTCGGTAACCGTTCGACCAAGAAGTAGTAAGTTCAAATTAATTCTCTCTTACCAGCTACAGTGTTCTCTGTAGCTGGCATAGCCATTCAGTATGATTCAGTTATTGATCAAAAGCGTCATTATGGATTTCTCAGACAGGATGAATCCCCGCTAATTCATAAAATTTACTATCCTTTTGCTTTCCATGCATGCATAAGCGTCTTACTCTATTAAACTACTTTGTGTCTGTCCCAGTTTGATACCCCATTCTGATGATCACGACCGGCATATTCTTTGGCTAGATTTTTTGGTTGATTATGACAACTCGCTTTTCTAAAGATGCTCCTCAGCAAGCGGCTCTTGATTATCATGCATTCCCAGAGCCTGGCAAGATTTCAATTGCATTAACAACATCGGCAGAGACGCAAGACGATCTTGCCCTCGCTTATAGCCCCGGCGTGGCTGAGCCAGTTAGGGCAATTGCCGAAAATCCCGAGCTCGCTTATGACTACACTATTAAAGCTAACTTGGTTGCCGTGATTAGTAATGGCAGCGCTATCCTTGGCTTAGGTAATTTGGGCGCGTTGGCCAGCAAACCAGTAATGGAAGGAAAGGCTTTATTGTTTAAGCGCTTTGGCAATATTGATTCTATTGATATTGAGGTTGATACCGAGGATACAGAGAGTTTTATTGAAACAGTCAGGAATATTTCTAAAACCTTTGGTGGCATTAATCTTGAAGATATAAAAGCCCCTGAATGTTTTGAGATTGAAAAACGCTTACAAGAACTCTGTGATATTCCAGTATTCCATGATGATCAACATGGCACAGCGATTGTTACAGCCGCGGCGTTAATCAATGCTCTTGAACTACAAGGTAAAGTACTGGCCAGTGCGAAGATTGTTTGCTTAGGTGCTGGTTCGGCAGCGATTGCGGGCATGCGGTTGTTGGTAAGTCTAGGTGCTGATGCTGATAATATTATGATGCTCGATCGCTTGGGTGTCATTTATCAGGGTCGAGAAGAAGTGAACGAATTTAAAGCCGAATTTGCCCTGCAGACTGAGGCGAGAACGCTCAGTGACGCCTGCGCGAATGCTGATGTTTTTATTGGCCTTTCTGGCTCCAACTTACTTGAGCCAGAGGCGCTATTAACGATGGCGGCAAATCCAATTATTTTTGCCTGTTCTAACCCTGACCCAGAAATTGCACCAGCACTTGCACATGCGACTCGCGACGATATTATCATGGCGACGGGGCGTTCTGATTTGCCCAATCAAGTTAACAATGTTTTGGGTTTTCCCTATATATTTAGGGGGGCGCTTGATGTCAGAGCGAGTAAAATTAATGAAGCGATGAAGATTGCGGCAGTGCATGCGCTCAAGGACCTAGCAAGAGAAGCTGTACCTGTGGCGGTAGCGAAAGCCTGCGGTTTAGAGACCTTAAGTTACGGCAAGGAGTATATTATCCCCAAACCGCTTGATCCACGCTTATTGAACCGGGTCTCGGCTGCGGTCGCTAAAGCTGCGTTTGAGAGTGGTGTGGCACAATTGCCATTTGACGAAAAAAAATACGATTAAAATAATTCTTCGTTTAGCTGTGCCTCTTTCGGTTTGCTTGCCTGCTGTATCGATAATGTCTGTGGCGAGTATTCTTCAAGGAAAAGTTCAAAGCGGGTGTTTTTTGACGAATCATTGGCTGCGAGACCTGTGCGGCTATCGATTTTAACCGATACCATGCCACTTGGTCGAACAGCTGCTGTTTTCTCGAGGTGATTAAGATTCTCTCGCATAAAGTCTATCCAAATTGGTAGCGCAGCCGAACCACCGTATTCGCGGGTGCCGATATTCTTATTGCTGTCAAAGCCAAGCCAGGTTGTGACGACTAAGTCAGGATGATAGCCAGAGAACCAGGCGTCGGTAGGGCCGTTGGTTGTCCCCGTTTTTCCCGCTAAATCTTTTCGTCCTAACCCCCTGGCTTTTCTTGCCGTGCCTTTTTGTATAGCGTCTTTTAAAATACTATCGATGATATAGACCACACGGGGGTCCATAATACGATCGGCCTGTATAGTTCCTTTAGTTTTTTCTACTAGCGGTTCCTGTTCTAGCAGGGCGTCGAGCGAGTCAGCCTCGGTGAAATCTTGGCTTTCTATTTCGCTCGATTTCTTTGTCGAGCTTGTTGTGTTGCCACAGTTTGAGCAAACTGCTACGCGTGGCGATTTGAACACGACGTTTCCATTTCGGTCGATGATCTCGTCAACAAGATAAGGAGACATTTTAAAGCCTCCATTAGCAATACTTGCATAAGCGGTTGCGAGTTGTAACGGTGTCATTGCGTAGCTGCCTAATGCTAGCGACAGATCTTTCGGTAAAGCTCGGTCGTTGAAGTTAAACCGTTCTAAATAGCGAATTGCTTTTCGAATACCCAGCTCCTGAAGTAATCGGATAGAAACTAAATTTTTTGACTTATACAGAGCTTCTCGAATCGTCGTTGGCCCAGAGAAAGTGCCCCCTGAGTTTTGTGGTCGCCAGTCACTTTCGAGTTGTTGGTCTGAAAATACAATAGGCGCATCGTTAATTAGACTGGCTGCGGTAAAACCATGTTCAATGGCAGCAGCGTAAATAAAAGGTTTCAAATTTGAACCAGTCTGACGGTGTGCCTGAGTGGCGCGATTAAATTTACTTGATTGAAAGTCAAATCCGCCGATTAACGCGCTAATCGCGCCTTCATTCGGACGGATAGCCACTAAACTGGCATTCGCATCAGGCAACTGTGTAATAAAAATTTCTTTGTTTTGGAGTGATCTCTTAATTCGAATAACATCACCTGGCTGAAATAATTCGGTTAAGTTATTGATACTTGGCCCACGTTTATTTTCAGTGATGTAAGGCCTGAGCGGATTGGCTTCTCTGCTCCACTCGAAGGCTATTTCTCGATTATCAGAAAGTAATAGATGGGTGTAATATTTTGGTTCGGTTAATATGGAATCTTTGTCCGCTAGCGCTAGTGCTGGCGCTAACGACGGCCCTTCATTTTCTTGAATTAGGGGTTGGTCAGAAAAAGCGGTAATGACGGCTGGCTCGAGTCCATTGATTGTGCGCAATTGGTTGATCATTGCCGGCCACTGATCGCGTTGTTCCATTGGGAACGACTGTTCGGCCCCTCGATGGCCATGCCTTAAGTCGTAATTAAATAAGCCGTTTTGTATTGCCGCTTGCGCAGTTTCTTGCTGACGGCTATCGATGGTTGTTGTGATCGTGAAACCATCGGTATAGGCCTTGCGGCCAAGTTTTTCTACTGCAAGATTACGCGCTATTTCTGCGGCATGACCAGCATTAAGCTCTAGCTTAGTGCCATGATAGCGAGCGGTGACAGGCTGAGCGGAATGCGTCGCAAGCTCGTCAGCCGTAATAAAGCCTAACTTGTTCATCCTACCAAGAATCCAATCTCGTCTTATCTTGGCGCGTTGTGGATTATTAATGGGGTTGTAGGCCGAAGGTGCTTTTGGTAAACCGGCAATCATGGCGAGTTGTGCCAGATTTAATTCGTCAATCGACTTGCCATAATAGACCTGTGCAGCGGCTTGTATACCGTAGGCTCGCTTACCTAAATAAATCTTATTCATATAGAGCTCAAGAATCTGATCTTTAGTGAGGCTCTGTTCGATTTGAATGGCTAAAAATATCTCGTTAAATTTACGTAAAAACGTTTTTTCACTGCTTAGAAAGAAATTACGAGCAACTTGCATGGTAATAGTGCTACCACCACTTTGAATTTTACCTGAAGCAAAAAGCTGAAGCGCAGCTCGTAGTAATCCGGCAAGATCAACGCCTTGATGTTGTAAAAATCTATCATCTTCAGCGGAAAGTATAGCATTAACAAACTGTGGCGGGACTTGTTCTCTGCGGATAGGCGTTCGAAGCTTCTCGCCGAACTCCCCCATTAATTTTCCATTTTGTGAGTAGATTCGCAAAGGGACTTGCAGTTTAGCTTCTTGAAGCACATCGACCGAAGGTAACTTAGGGCTAAGATAAAGGTATGTCGCGCAAATAACAATCAAGACAGAGAGGGCGCTTAGCAGGGCTAATGTAAAAAAAGTTTTAAATAGGGACTTTCGCGCTTGCATATCTGTCTGTTTGACCTTGGTAAACACCGCTATTCAAAGGTTGACAGGATAGCGAAAAGAAAGGCAAGAAAATAGGTAAAAATCTCCTTTAGCAACGATAAAAATTCAATAAATTCGTAAATCAGACGATAAATTCACTCAGCGAGACCGTAACGAAGGGCCCGTAATGGGGCTGGGACAAGAGAAGCATTAATCACAATGGCATCACAGGGATAAGGCGAATGATAAATTGGAAAGCATTACTAGATAGGTTAAAAGTATTCAATAAGCCCCCTCCATTGCTAGGCATTGATATTAATGATCAATTTTTATCGCTCATTGAGCTTGCTACTGATGGCGAAAATTTAAAAGTCATTAGTTATGCAATGGAGCAGTTGCCAATAAACGCTATCGTTAATGGCGAAATAAAGCAGTCAGAAATCGTTACCGAACACTTACTTAGCTTACTTAAAAAAGCTTCTACGAAAACAAAAAGTGTAGCGATAGCTGTATCCGGATCGTCGGTAATTACAAAAGTTATATCAATGGTAGTCAATACTAACGAAGAAACTTTTGAAGCCAAAATTATTGCCGATGCGGAAAAATATATTCCTTACGCATTAGAGGATGTGGCAATTGACTACTCGATAATCAAGACGGACGACACAAAAGAAAGTGAAATATTATTGGCCGCATGCAGAAGAGAAATAATAGATCAAAGAGTCGAAATACTATCTGCAGTTGGCTTAGAGACTAGCATTGTGGATATTAAGATCTATGACATCGAACGCTCATTTTCATTACTTAAAAAAGAATATTCTCACGGAAGTCACGAAGTGGTTGCTTTATTTGAACATAATACGGGTTTATCGCTAACTGTATTGCAACAGGGTGTAGTTATTTATCATAAAGAGGAGTCATTTGCCCCTGCTGAGGAAGAAACGCCAGGCAGTATTAATCTCATCGAAGTAACTGATGAAAACGAGGTAATTAAGCGTGTTAATGATGCAGAAGGTGAAGCGTGCAAACGGCAACTGGCACAACAAATGAAATCAGCGATACAGTTTTTTATTTCTTCTAGCCAGCATGAAAAAATTGACCGTGTATTTTTAGCAGGGAGCTTTATATCGATAAAAGAATTTGCGGTGTGGTTAGATAATTGGCTTAAAATACCAACCAGTGTGGCTGACCCATTTCGTTACATGTCTCTCGCTGAAAAAGTTGATCGTCAAGATATTCATGATCATGCCGCATCGCTACTCGTAGCCTGTGGATTAGCTATGCGAGGTAGTGCATGCCAATAGCAATTAACTTGCTTCCGTGGCGAGAGATCGCTCGCGAAAAAATTAGGAAAGACTTTTTTAAAAACCTCTTAATATGCACTGTTCTCGCATTGCTTTGCTGCATAGCAATATCTGTTGTGCTTAATGGTCAGCTCTCGAACCAGCAATCACGAAACAGTTATCTTATAAGCCATATTGCCCTTTTGGATGAAAAAATAAACCAAATAAAAAATATTTCCATCCAACGCGAACAGTTAGATTTTAGGATGGAGGTAATACAGTCATTGCAGAGTTATCGGCCTATGGTTGTCCATGTTTTTGATCAGCTGGTTCAAACATTGCCAAAGGGCGTGTATTACACTTCATTAAAAAGGAAGGATCAGCAGTTAACTATATCTGGTATGGCATCGGCTAATGGTCAGGTTTCAGAGTTGATGAGAAAGCTCAATGCTTCGTCTTGGTTGAAAAACCCAGAATTGATTTCAATTGTTGAAAATGATCAAGACCAGGCGTTAAAAGATTTCGTGCTTACAGTTGATGTTAATCAATTGATGCATCAGCAAGATGAGCGAGATCTATGATTAAACCAATAAGCTTAATTCAGACGCGGTTTGATCAATGGAGGCGTTTTGATGCGTCATTAATAGATTGGCATGAGCTGAGTTCTTGGCCAAGCGAGCTGAGACTAGCAGCGTTAACTGTTTTTTTTATGATTATTTTATCGCTGTCAGGGTTTTTTCTGTTAGGCGGTAAAATGGGTACATTGAATAATGAAAAAAACAAAGAACAAATATTAAAAAATGATTATCAAGTTAAATATACAGAGGCAGCAAATCTGACAGTATTAAAGCAGCAAGTTAGGCAAATGAAAATTATTTTTGAAGCTCTAATTAGCCAGCTGCCCTCTGAGACCGAAGTGCCAGCCCTGCTTGAAGATGTGACTCATGCCGGCGTTAACAGCGGGCTACTGTTTAAGAAAATTGAACTCAATGATGAGATCAAAAAAGATTTTTATGTCGAGCTGCCGATTACTGTCGAAGTATCTGGCTCCTATCATGATCTGGCTGCGTTTGTCAGTGGTGTGTCCAGTTTATCTAGGATCGTTACCTTGCATGACTTTGATATTTGGTCTGAAAAAAATTCCTTTAATAGGCTATCTATGACCATTTCAGCAAAGACATACCGTTATAAAAGTTTTGAAAAATCCTCGCTTTCGGCAGCTAATTAGCATGAATATTATTTTATTGATGGTCATTTTTTTACTGGCTTCTTGCGCTAGTGATAATCATCAGGATTTAGCTGCTTTTATTCATGAGGTGAATCATAACTCAGTGCCTAAAGTGGTTAAAGTGCCTATACAGGAGGTTTATCAACCCTATACATACGATGTTGCTAGTTATCGATCGCCATTTCAGTTATCGCTTAAGCCCTTAGGTAAAAAAAATTTAACGAATAAAAAAAATAGTCTCATTAAGCCAGATTTTAAGCGTGCTAAGCAGCCATTAGAGAATTTCCCTATCGAGCAGCTCACTATGGTTGGGACACTCAGTCAATCTACGCTTAGGTGGGCGTTGTTGATGACAGCTAATGGCGACATACATAAAGTCACAGCGGGTCATTTTGTCGGTAAGAACCATGGCCATATTCAAGCTATCGATAATGACTCGATAAGCATTAAAGAAATAATTAGTAATGGCCAAAATACTTGGACTCATCGAGTCAGATTTTTAAAAATTCAGGATATCCAACAATGAGAAAAAATCATGTTGCAGCCCTTGCCGGTATAGCATTCAGATTTTTAGCCTATTTTATATGGCTATTTCCAGTGTCTTTGCAGGCGGCTGAAATAACTGCTCTTGATTTTCAGTTGGGCGAACAAGGATCAGCTAAATTACTGGTGACTTTTTCTGACAAAGTTATCGAGCCGTCTATTGTAATCAACCCGCAGTCGATGACTTTAGATTTTTCTTTGACCCGCCTTAAGCCTGGATTAGCGAACAATTATAATGTTGAGGATTTTAATACAATCGCTAATGGTTTCATAGCAGAGAATATTGAAGGTCATGCAAGAATTGAGTTAATGACTCAGTCGCCGACTGTATTGAATTCGGTGATTATAGATCGCCAATTGATTTTTACATTAAGTGAAAAAGTCTATTCAGACCGAGAAACTACCGTTCTTTCAGACTATATTGGCGAGCCATTATCGTTAAACTTTCAAGATATTCAAGTTCGCTCTGTGCTTCAAATAATTGCTGACTTTACTGATTTAAATTTAGTAACTTCAGATGCTGTCAATGGCAATATCACTCTGCGATTGAAAGATGTGCCATGGGATCAAGCCTTGGCTTTGATCCTAAAAACGAAGGGTCTTGGCCAACAAAAAGTTGGCAATGTTTTGATGATTGCGCCAGCAGATGAAATCGCTGATCGAGAATTGCAATCGATAGAGTCTCGTCAGCAATTACAGGATCTGTCGCCCTTACAGACAGAAATTATTCATATTCGATATGCGACGGCAAGTGATATATATGCTTTGCTGAGTGAGCAATCAAGTCTAGATATGAATGTTGAGATTAATGGTGCGAGTTCAGCGCTATTGTCATCGCGCGGTAGAATCGTTGTCGACCAACGCACCAACGCACTGTTGATAACTGAGACAAGAGCAAATATCGAAATATTTAGACAGTTAATTGAGCAAATAGATATTCCGCTTAGACAAGTGATGGTTGAAGCGCGAATTGTAGTGGCGAATGATAATTTTGATCAGCAAATCGGTGTTCGTTGGGGGGGTGGTGCTGCGCAGCAAGGCAATGGCGATCGCTTTGGCGTTGGCGGTAGTTTAGAGTCTTTGTCTAATCAAGCGGGGTCGGGCGATGAACTAAGCAGTGTGTTTGATTTTGCCAATGGTAATGCTAGCCTTCGTTTTCCTGAGGCGAACTTTGTTGATTTAGGTGTTAGTGAGGCGCTTGGCCAGCCACAGTCTATTGCTGTTGGTTTTCTCAGTGATAATTTTGCACTTAATGCTGAGTTAAGTGCCATTGCCGCAGAGGGTCGCGGCGAAATTATTTCGCAGCCAAGAATTATTACTGGCGACAAACAAGAGGCTGAAATTAAGTCAGGTGAAGAAATCCCCTATGTAGAATCATCGGCCAGTGGTCGTTCGACTATTAAATTTAGGGAAGCGGTTTTAAGTTTGAACGTAAGGCCCAGTATTACAGCCGATAATCGTTTGATCTTGGACTTAGTGATTAAACAAGACTCCCGCAGTGAAGATAAAGTATATGGTGAAAATAATTCACAAGTGCCTATTATTTTAAAAAATGAAATTCGTACTCAGGCCTTAGTGGATAATGGTAAGACTATAGTTTTAGGGGGTATTTTTAGAGAAAGTGAGCTAGAGCAAGAAACCAAAGTGCCCTTGCTGGGCGATATTCCTTTACTTGGCAGACTGTTTAAGCGCACTATCGTTGGCCATCAAAAAAATGAGTTGTTAATCTTCATAACACCCAAAATATTAACCGATAGCGTGTTAGACTAATTTGGTTCCGCTGTGCTATAAATGACGTCTTTTAACCAGTAGGCGAAAGCAGTCGGTGCTTTATGGCAGTTGCAACGAGAATATTTTTGGTCGGCCCAATGGGTGCTGGCAAAACGACCATCGGTCGTTATTTGGCAAGTGCTTTGCAGTTACCTTTCATCGATACCGATCACGAGATAGAACAGCGCAGTGGTGCCGATATCCCATGGATATTCGATGTTGAAGGTGAGCAGGGTTTTCGCGATCGAGAGCATAAAGTGCTCTATGATATCTGCCAATCTTCATCGGCTATTATTGCTACCGGCGGTGGCATCGTTATTCGCGAAGAAAATCGGCAATTGCTGAATCAATCTGGCACGACAGTTTTTTTGCAAACCAGCGTTAGCCAACAGTTGAGACGGACAGGGAATGACCGCTCAAGGCCGTTATTGAATGAGGGCGATCCAGCCCAGACGCTTAAAAATTTGATGACCATTCGCGAGCCTCTCTATCAAGAAGTGGCTGATATTATTATTGCGACTGAAAATAACAAGCCGCGTTTAACGGCACAATTGATTGTTGCAGCGCTTGAATCTCCGCGTGGTCTGAGTAAGGACTAGCGCTATGTATGATGCTTTTTTGTGCCTATCTACAACGGGCCGGTTCAATGAGTGAGCAGATGGATTTTTCGTCTAAGGCGCAACGCTTTGACTTTATCGTTGTTAATGGTTAAATAGTACATATTCACTGAAAAAGGTTCAGCAACGTGACATCTATCACCCTTCAAGTCGACTTAGCCGAGCGAAGTTATCCCATTATTATTGGTGCGGGCCTATTAAAAGATGATGCATTATTGCAGCAGTATATTGGCTCGGGTCAGTTGATGGTGGTCAGCAATGAAACCATCGCACCGCTCTATTTAGATTCATTGCTGAATAAGATCCCGAATGCAGACTCGGTCATCTTGCCAGACGGTGAACAGTACAAGCAATTGGCAACGGTGGAGCACGTCTTTGAGGCCCTATTAAACCAGCGCCATAATCGAACCACGACATTGCTCGCCCTCGGTGGTGGTGTGGTCGGTGATATGACGGGTTTTGCTGCAGCCTGCTATCAGCGAGGCGTCAAGTTTATTCAGGTGCCTACCACATTGTTAGCTCAAGTTGATTCCTCCGTAGGCGGCAAAACCGGAGTGAATCATGCCCTAGGTAAGAATATGATCGGTGCTTTTCACCAGCCGGTAGCTGTATTGATTGATACAGATACTTTGTCTAGCTTGCCTACCCGTGAATATCAAGCTGGTTTAGCCGAGGTGATTAAGTACGGTTTAATCTGCGATGCTGACTTTTTCATTTGGCTGGAACAAAATATGCCAGCATTAATAGCGCGAGACCAAGCGGCTTTGCAATACGCAATTGCACGATCTTGCGAGAATAAAGCGAAGGTAGTGGCTGCCGATGAACGTGAAGGTGGTATTCGTGCGATTCTCAATTTAGGTCATACGTTCGGCCACGCGATTGAGACTGCAACAGAGTATAAAGCCTGGTTGCATGGCGAGGCGGTTGGTTTTGGGATGATTATGGCTCTTGACCTTTCTATGCGCTTAGGCTTAATTGACGCTTCTGGTTTAGAGCGTACGATAGCACTCATAGCGGCCGCAGGGCTGCCGGTATCAGCGCCGGCCAATTTACCAGCTGCCGATGAGATATTAGGCTTAATGGGCATGGATAAAAAAGTGCTTGATGGGAATTTACGCCTTGTACTGTTGCGCGCTATTGGCGATGCTTTTGTCAGCAATGATTTTGATGCTGATATACTTAAACAAACGTTACAACATTATTTGTAAGAAAAATCTCTTGCGTTTAACGCTATGGTGATGGAAATCAATAGAGACTCAGACTCACAAGTTGACTCACAACAACGGCTTGCAGTTGATTCAGGCAAGGTTACTCCTGCTACCTCTCCGGCCGCATCTGAAACATATCGGGACGAAAAAAAACGCGCACAATTCAATGCGTATTTAGCAAGATATCGATTCGAGCGCGACCCTTTTATTGATCAAGATAATAGCGGGCTGTTTTATCCGGGATCTGGCCGTCAGCAGGCGGTCCAATCTTTGTTACATTACTCGCGTTATGGCAGTACACCCGTTTTCCTTACGGGTCCCGCAGGTGCTGGCAAGACCGCGACCTTGAGCGCGGCGGTTCGTGAATTAAAAGGCGATGTTGATATAGCAAGTATTCGAGCTGAGCTAATGATGAGCACCGCCCAAGTGTTCACGGCGTTAGCGACTGGCCTTGGTATTGATATCGATCGTGACAGTGCTAATGATGTGGAGTGCTTGGGCCAGAACTTACTGGCATTTTTTGACAGCAATACGGCGATTGAGCGCCAATCCCTTATTTGCATTGATAATGTTGAGGATTTAGGCCACGAGGCACTGGCATCGGTATTTACTTTACTTGCGGCAGCAGAGGGTAAATTAGCGGCTATTCTGGTCGGCCAGCAACAGGCGCTGAGTTTACTCGAGTCAGCGGCAGAAGCGGAAGATTTACTGATCAATCGAATTGAGTTGTCGCCTTTTAGCCAGTCTGAAGTTTATGACTATGTTTTTTATCGGCTTGAAGCGGTTGGGTTTAAAGGCGAGTTCCCGTTAAGCCAGATGCAGCTGCAAGCGCTAACGTATCGGAGTCAGGGTAGCGTGCGACAGTTGCATCAAGTGGTACGCAGTATGCTAATGGCAGGCAAAGCTAGCCAGATTCCATCTCGTAAACCCTTTCCATTAGGCCATGCAGTCGCATTGATCTTTCTAACAATTTTGATCGTATTTGTATATAACTCAAGTGTAGAAGAACCGGTTTTAGTCAAAGATTTTGAGCCAATTGTCTTGGTCGGTGCTCAGTCAGGCTTTAGCCGAGAGCCAGAAAGTAATATTCAATCATCGATTGACAATGAGCCGCTCTCAACGGCTAAAGATGCCGTCACGGTTAAAACCGCCGGTGAAGTTAGGACTAGCTTACAGGCGCTGGCGGAAGACCTGCCGGCAACAAACAATGCGGATGTGATGAGTAATCGGCGCGAGCTTGTCACGACAACGGCCTCAGCGGCAGGAGTAGATGATCGGATTACACGAGATAGTAGTGATGGTAGCTCTCAAGGCATTGATTTAATAGATGAAATTGGCAATTCCCAGGCAGAAAACAGGCGGTTTAAGATCGCAGATTGGCCTGATACCGGCTACGCACTTCAAATTTTTGGCACCCACAACCCAAAGCGTGCCAAGCAACTGGTTGAGCAATATGCCGAGCAATTGCCGCTATTTGTCTATGAGACGCGCTACAGCGGTAAGGCCTGGTTTGTCGTGGTTGGTGGTCCGTATATAGGCCGAGATGAAGCAAAACAAGCGATTCAAGACCTGGCTACCGGACTGCAGCGCTTGAGACCTTGGCCACGTAATATCGCCAGTATTCAATCTGATATTCAGCGATTTAGTGCTGTTATTGAGGCCAAACAAGAGTAGAATAGTAATTTGCAATATCTGTATCACTATTGCTAATCGTAAGTTGTTGTTTTTCCATGTTTAATAGCTAATTTCGCAGTAAGTAAATGGATAATTGTTCATGATCGTACTTACGTGTAGAATACATCTCCCTTTTTAGCCTGATGGCCGATATTTGGCTCTGATTTTTTCAGTAACACATTGAGAATTAACAATATTTTTTTGCCTAAAGGGGATTGGATAGTTTCGCCTCTTTTTGCATCTAAAAAAGGTGAGAGGATATTGTGGTGGCTCTCAATATTTTAAATATTCGATTTTTTGATTTTAACAAGTGATTCAAGCTTATGAGTGATAACACTAGGTTCGGCCTTTACGACAGCTCGTTGGAAAAGAGCAGCTGTGGCGTTGGCTTCCTAACTCGAAAAGACGGCAAGCAGACCCATGACCTTTTAGTTAAAGGCCATGAGGCACTCTGTGCTGTGCCACACCGAGGTGGTATGTCGGCTGAAGGTGTGGGCGATGGTGCTGGTGTATCGATCGATTTATCACTGGAATTTTTTAATCACGTCACCGGCCACACTTTGAGTTTAGGCCAGTTCGGGGTTGGTAACTTCTTTATGCCCAGCGATACCAGTCAGCATGGATTGGCCAAGCAACTGATTGATGATGCGCTCAGCGCTGCAGGCATGACAACACTCATCACCCGCGATGTGCCCGTTAATAATGACGTGCTTCGTCCTGCAGCCGTGCAATATCAATTGCCAATTATACAGTGGGTATTCTTAGCTCCCGAGGGCATTGAAAGCGATCGGTTTAATCAAAAAATTCATCAGGTTTTATTAGCGGTAGAAGCGCGAGCCTACACTGAGCCTGAGTTAAGTGGGCTGTATCCTTTGTCTTTATCGGCGCAGATGCAGGTATTGAAAGGGCGCGTCAATTCAAACGAAATTATTCCTTATTTTTGCGATTTGAATGATAGTCAGCAAAGTATTCATACCTTATATTTCCATACCCGTTTTTCTACCAATACTGACCCGCACCCATCAATGGCACAGCCTTTTCGATTGATGGCACACAACGGTGAGTTAAACACTGATAAGAAAAATCGCTTATCAGAAGCGGCTATTGCCCGCGCCAAAGAAAACAACATCATTCGTCCCAAAGGCCAGTCTGATAGCTGCCGCTTGGACCAAACCCTGCAATCGCGAGTGATTGAAGATGGTTTAGATTTAGTCACAGCTGTAGTGTCGATGATGCCGCCCGCTTGGGAAAACGACCAAACCTTATCGCCAGATGTTAGGGCGATGTTGGAATATTTTTCTTTGTATGAAGAGAAAAACGACGGGCCTGCGGCGTTAATCTTTGGCGATGGCAGTATTATTGGTGCGCGTCTCGACCGCCTCGGTCTGCGGCCACTCCGAAGTATTGAAACAGAAAATTATTTAGCGGTTATGTCTGAGGCAGGCCAGATCGATTTTAAAGATGAAGCTGTCTTGAGCCGAGGCCGGATAGAAGCGGGCGGCATGCTATATTATGATCACCAACAAAAACGTTCGTTTAATACCAACCAAGCCCTTGAGATGTTGTCAGAGCAGCGTGACTATATTCAGCTAGTGAATGAGGCACGCACGCACATTGATGCATTAGCGGCACCTGAAGGATCTGATTCAGCGGCCTTGTTAGCTTACTCAGGCGATTTAGCTTTGGCCGGACGATATGTTTCTTATTCCCATAACCAAGAATGTTTCCGGTTTTTAATGGATCCCATGCTGGCAACTGGCGTTGAGAAGGTCTCGGCTATGGGGTATGGCAATGCGATTAATGCCTTGTCGGATAATGAAGGCGGCGTTGCAAAATATTTCTCTCAACGCTTTGCTCAAGTCACCAATCCACCACTGGATTCTATTCGAGAAGCCGAAGGCATGACTTTACGGGTGGCACTTGGGACTAAACCCAACATTGGCAAAAAAGCAGCGCGTCAAATTGTTATTGACTCGCCTGTTTTGAACTTTAACCAAATGCAGCGCATCTGCCATCAGCAAGAAACGCCCATTGGCCGCTTTAGCATGCTTTATCAGCCGGTATTTAACGATTGTGAAGCAAATCAATTGGCTTTGGTGTCAGCCATCGACGCTATTTGCGATCAGGTCGAAAAATTTGCAGCCGATAAAGGCGGTATTGCCATTATCAGTGATCGTGATATTTCACGCACTCATGGTTCCATTGCGATGACTTTGATTGTCTCTGCAATTAATCAGCGCTTGATTGAAGCGGGCTTACGGCTGCGAGTTTCACTGATTGTTGAGAGCGGTCAGATTTGTTCCTCGCATCATATTGCTTGTGCATTGGGCTTTGGTGCGGCAGCCGTTTATCCACTGGGTGTCCAGCTTCGCGCAGAAGAAAAATTCTCTGAAGATACTGACCTTGCCTATCAAAAATTTGCTAAGGCGGCCGAAAAAGCGCTAATGAAGACTATGGGTAAAGTGGGTCTCTGTACCGTTGAGAGCTATTCGGGTGGCGAATTCTTTGAGCCAAATTTCCTCAATACTGATGACCCAGTTTTCCGTCGCTATTTCCCTAACATGAAATCGCCAGTTGGCGGTGTAGGTTTTGTCGAAGTGGCACAAGCAATGACAGACTGGCATCAGCATGCTTTAGACTGTCATTCTGAAAATGATATTCCGATGCTGGGCTTATTTAAAGAGCGTGCAGAAGGAGCCGGCCACAGTTATGGTATTACGGCAGTCCGGGGGTTTGTTGACTTAACCGAAGAAAAAATTGCCTTTGAGAATCAGGACGAACAAGATACCAAAGACACCTTACGTTTATTAACTTTAAATCGCATGGAAAGTGCATTTGGTATCAGTGAAGAAGGCTATACCAATACCAGCTTTGATCGATTAACTCACGATGAAATTAATAACTTTGATATCACGCCCGGGTATCGTGAGTTCTCACGCTCTATGGCGGAAGAAAGAGCCCGGCGACCTGCTGCTTTACGTGATGTCTTGGCGTTTCCTGCCGATATTAGCTTTATTGATAAAGCAGATGATTTTCGTGAAGAATTGATGCGGTTTAATCGTGCCGGTAATAATGATTTTGTTATTCGAGGTCTTGATTGCGAGCCGCTTAGTGAGTCTGAATTTTCTTTACAATTAACCGGCAGCAAAGCTAATGATGCTAACCGACTTGAGCAATTAGCCATTTCGTTTGTCGATCGCTTTAACGATAATATTGTAAGCCATCAAATTAAAGGGCAACGTCTGCTTATCACGGCTAGCCATGAAGCACTTGATTATCTCACACGTTTGCGTTCGGCACTGCCCGCTCTACCTCTTGAAGAGGTGCAACCAGCCAGTGCGATAACCCCATTTTTAGCCTCTGGCGCAATGAGTCATGGTGCTTTAGTGGCGACTGCTCACGAGGCGGTTGCGCACGGTACTAATATGGTCGGCGGCATGTCGAACAGTGGTGAGGGTGGCGAGCACCTATCGCGATACGGCACTATTCGAGCATCAAGGATTAAACAGTTTGCGTCGGGCCGATTTGGTGTATGGGCAGGGTATCTCGCTGACCCCATGCTTGAAGAAGTTGAAATTAAAATTGGTCAGGGTGCCAAGCCAGGTGAAGGCGGTCAATTGCCAGCACCAAAAGTAAATGTTGAAATTGCCGCTGCACGCGGCGGCGTGCCGGGTGTCGAATTAATTTCGCCACCACCGCATCACGATACTTATTCAATTGAGGATTTGGCTCAGCTGATTCACGATGCCAAAGCAGCGCGCGTACGCGTGATTGTTAAATTAGTATCATCCGATGGCATAGGCACCATCGCTGTTGGTGTTGCTAAAGCCGGAGCTGACGTCATTAATGTTGCGGGTAATACCGGCGGTACGGGCGCAGCGTCAGTCACTTCGCTCAAATATACCGGCCGCGCGGCAGAAATCGGTATTGCTGAAGTGCATCAAGCGCTGTCTGCAAACGGCCTTCGTAGTAAGGTTATTCTTCGCTGTTCTGGTGCCCATCAAACCGGCTCCGACGTGGTGAAGTCTGCTTTGATGGGAGGTGATAGTTTTGAGTTTGGCACCACGGCATTGATGATGCTCAAGTGTGTAATGGCAAAAAACTGTAACATCAAATGTCCTGCAGGCTTAACTACCAACCCAGAAGTGTTTGATGGTGATCCTCGTGCACTGGGTCAATATTTATTGAATATTGCTCATGAAGTTAGAGAAATTCTTGCTCAGCTTGGCCTACGGTCTTTGCGCGAGGCGAGAGGCCGAAGCGATTTAATGCATCTGTTAGATCATCCTTCTTCGGTTGGCCAATTAGATTTAAGAGCTATGTTGACGGTGGTCGATGAGTTTAAAGTTGATAATCCTATCTATATGGAAAGAGACTTTGCTGTTGACGATGAATTTCTTGTCCATGTTAGGCAAGCCTTAATCGATAAGAAACAATTATCGATTACTGTCCCTGAAAGCCGTCATTTAAATAACTGCAATAAAAGCGTTGGTGGTCAGTTGGCGATTGATTTAGAGCGCATATTGAACCATGAATTAGCGGATATGGATTTACCTGCGGTATTGAAAGATCAGCGTGGCCGACGTTACCTTCGAGAGGCAAGTGTTAATATTGCCACGCACGGTTCTGCTGGTCAGTCCTACGGTGCCTTCTGTAATGACGGCATGGTGTTGGAGCATACCGGTACTTGTAATGATGGTGTGGGTAAAACCGCTTGTGGTGGTCAGATTGTGGTGCATGCGCCAGCCAGCGAAAATCAAGCCATGGGTAATAATGTATTGATAGGCAATTTTGCCTTATTTGGCGCAACAGGCGGAAGAGTTTTTATTGAAGGTCAAGCTGGCGATCGTTTTGCGGTAAGAAACTCTGGTTCGACGGCGGTCGTAGAAGGTGTGGGTGATTTTTGCTGCGAGTATATGACTAATGGCGCAGTGTTAAACTTAGGTGGATTTTCGAAAGGGTTCGGTAATGGTATGTCCGGCGGGTTTGCCTACCAATATGATCCTGATGGCTCGTTCACTGACAGTATTAGCCATGACTCTGTTCTATTGGGTTCATTGTCAGAAAGTTCTGAGCAATCGGATATTCATGCGCAAGCGGTTAAGACATTATTAGCTTGGCATGTAGCGGCAACCGACTCACAAAAGGCAAAGCAATTACTGGCCAATTGGAACGCTGAGAAAAAGCATTTCTCGTATATTGTTCCGCGTGCGTTACTGCAGTATCAAGATTCAGAGGCTATTTTAGCCGCTAAGCCACGTAAAGAATTATTGGAAGAGTTGGCGACAGCGCTTGCGGCTCATCAAGTGAATAAGCTTAAACGTGCTTGGCGCTCTGGTCAGCCAGTGTTTCATGGTTTCGTGCCAGATACGCAACTTGGCGATGATGGCGACAAGAAATATGAATTATTGAATACCTATTCTGTGTTAGATACGGCGCAAAAGTTGGCGCTGAAAAAACTGCCCGCCATTAACGATGTCACGCATCCCGATGCGGTTAAAGCTACGCGCAATCTGATTTTGACTGAAGATTTTGCTTTAATGAATGGTTTGTTGCGCCACTCTCGCCAAGCAATTGCCGCTTATAGCGACAGCGAGCTGGCTGCAATGATTGCCAATAAACGATTAAATGATTTTAAACAAACGCTGAGTCTGCGCAATATTATAGCAATGGACAGTCCGGCTACTTATGGTTGGATTATTCATCAGCAACAGAAGAACAAAACAGCATTAGGTCGAATTCCAAGTTTTGAAGAGTTATTTGCCTTCAACGCGATGAATGATTTATTACCTAATGTGAGTCAATTATGAGAACCGTGCATGAAACCTCCCTTTATACCCGATGATGCCCCTTTTACTGGTGACCAAAAATCTTGGTTGGCCGGTTTTTTAGCGGGCTTACAATCTGCTAAGCAGATGGCAGATCAGCAAAATGCTTCTTTAACGGCGACTGCTGGTCAAGTCGCACCACGGCTGGATATTTTATACGGCAGTCAAACAGGTAATGCTGAAGGCGTTGCCATGGATGCTGCTAACGTGGCCAGAGCTCAAGGATTTAATCCTGTGGTTCAGGGCATGGATGATGTGAACATAGAAGATTTTGCTCAGATGGAAAAAGTTATTTTTTCAGTCGCGACTTACGGCGAAGGTGAAATGCCCGATAACGCCGAATTATTTTGGCAGTCACTGTCTGCCAGTGATATGCCAAAATTACCGGATATGAAATTTGGCGTATTAGCCTTAGGTGACACGGGTTACGATGAGTTTTGCCAGGCCGGTAAGCTTATTGATATGCGTTTAGAGCAATTAGGTGCGACCCGCTTAGTTGACCGCGTTGACTGTGATGTTGATTTTGAAGATATTGCTGAAGAGTGGATTAATACTACCATACCGTTAGCAAATGATGGCGATGCCATAGCAACGGCTATTCCGGTTCAGGCCGAATCAGCAGTGGTAAAATCCATTTGGAATCGAAAAAATCCTTACCCGGCTACGGTCACAAAGAATCTATTGTTGTCAGCGGAAGGCTCGGCTAAAGAAATTCGTCATTTTGAAATTGACCTTGGTGATAGTGACTTAAGTTATGAGGTCGGGGATGCCCTTAATGTGATGCCGATCAATGATGCTGACTTAGTTGAAGCTTTGCTGGCTTATTTTTCATTGCCTGCTGACAGCTTACTCGATGGGCAGGAGCAACCACTGGGCGAGCTATTGACATACAAGTACGAGATTTCAACGCCTTCTAAAGAGCTTATCGCTGCGGTAGAAAAAATTGCTGATCATGATGCCTTTAGTCATGTGTTTAAGAATGGTGACAAAGAAGCATTAGCAGACTTCTTATGGGCGAAGGATATTCTTGATTTACTGCAATTGACAGAAAAAGTGAGTTTCACTGCTGAGGAATTCTTGAGCTTACTTAAGCCGTTACAGCATCGAGCGTATTCAATATCCTCCAGTGTTAATAAACATCCCGGCTCCGTTCACTTAACTGTGGCGGCGGTGCGATGGTCCTATGAATCAAGGCAGCATTTAGGTGTTTGTTCAACGTTTCTCGCTGATCGAGTTGCCGAGGGCGATAAGGCCGGTATCTTTATCTCTACCAATAAATCATTTCGTATCCCCGCTGACGACACTGCGCCAATGATTATGGTGGGCCCAGGAACCGGCATTGCGCCGTTTAGAGCTTTCTTAGAGGAGCGGCAGGTGCGTCAAGCAACAGGGCCAAATTGGCTTTTCTTTGGCGATCAAACTCGTGCTGCTGATTTTATTTATCAAGATGAATTGTCTGCGATGCAAGAGCAAGGTGTATTAACTCGACTTGATTTGGCCTTTTCTAGAGATCAGGCCGAGAAGATTTATGTGCAGCATAAAATGAAACAACATGGCGCCGAACTTTTTTCATGGTTAGAGCAGGGCGGTTACTTTTATGTCTGTGGTGATGCAACCCGAATGGCGCGTGATGTTGATCAAGCGCTTGCCGATGTAATTGCGCAACACGGCACGATGAATGCTGAAAAAGCCACCGATTATGTTAATAATCTTAAACGTGAAAAACGTTATCTACGCGATGTTTATTAATCTCACAGTTGTTTTATCAAGCGACCTCACATGCCTGTATTAAAAAACGATCGTTTTATTCGTGCGCTGCTTCGCCAACCGGTAGATGCTACGCCGGTGTGGATGATGCGGCAGGCAGGCCGTTATCTACCAGAATACCGTGCTACAAGGGCTAAAGCAGGCGATTTTTTATCGCTATGCAAAAATACAGAATTAGCAACGGAAGTGACATTACAACCCTTGCAACGTTTTCCTTTAGATGCCGCTATTTTATTTTCAGATATTTTAACTATTCCCGATGCCATGGGGCTAGGGCTCTATTTTGCCGAAGGTGAAGGACCTAAATTCCAGCGACCGCTTAGTTCGCAGGCCGATATTGAAAATCTATCAGTCGATGTGTTGAGTGATTTGCGTTATGTGATGGATGCGGTCACTATGATTCGCCAGACCTTAGGCGGCTCAGTGCCATTAATTGGTTTTACTGGTAGTCCCTGGACCTTAGCCACGTATATGGTTGAAGGTGGCTCGACTCGTGAATTTAAAAAGATTAAGCGTTTACTTTATACCAATCCAACCGCCATGCACCTGCTGTTAAATAAGTTGGCGATAGTCGTGACTGATTATTTGAATGCGCAGATTGATGCCGGCGCGCAAGTGGTGCAAATATTTGATACCTGGGGCGGTGTCCTCAGTCATGACAGCTATTTGGAATTCTCGCTGGCTTATATTCAGAAGATCATTGCCGGCTTAAAGCTAAATCGACCGGATGGTTCGATCGTGCCTGTTATTGCTTTTACTAAAGGTGGAGCGCCTTGGTTAGAGGCTATCAGCCAATGCGGTTGCCATGCGGTAGGCCTTGATTGGACGGTCGATCTCGGTGTCGCAAGAGCTAAAATAGGATCAAAAGTAGCCTTGCAGGGTAACATGGACCCCAATATATTACTGGCGCCTATCCCTGTCATTGAGCAAGAAGTGAAACGACTGCTCGGCTCTTATGGCCAGCACAGTGCTGGCAATGGCCACGTATTTAATCTTGGCCATGGGATTACACCTGACGTTGAGCCCGAACATGCAGCGGCCTTTATTGAAGCGGTTAAGCAGTTTTCCCCGCATTATCATCAGTAGACAATTAATTAATAATCACTTGTCGTTATCATCAGCTTAAATTTTGATTCATAGACAATGAAGGCATGGCTTCGTCAGGCGTGCCTATGACAACGGCTGGCACACCGGTAACCATTGAGTGTGCAGGAACGTCGTTAAGCACCACGCTGCCGGCACCCACTTTTGCGCCTTCCCCAATATGTATGTTACCTAAAATTTTACTGCCGGCGCCAATCAATACCCCGGCGTCTATTTTAGGATGGCGATCTTTGGTTTCTTTGCCCGTACCGCCAAGCGTGACCGATTGCATAATTGAAACATTGTCACCGATAACGCTGGTTTCTCCGATGACGATGCCCGTTGCATGATCGAGCATTAAACCATAACCCACTTTTGCAGCGGGGTGAATATCAACACTGAAACAGGTCGATATACGACTTTGCAGAAACAATGCAAATTCGCGTCGTTGTTGATGCCACAGCCAATGCGCGACGCGAAAAGCTTGTAAGGCATGAAAGCCCTTATAATATAAAAATGGGGTGCCGCATTCATTACAAGCAGAATCACGATTGCGAATCGCTAAAATATCGCTAAAGGCAGCGTCTACAATGGCGCTGTCTTTTTTATAAGCTTCGCTAAATATCTCTTGCAGCGACTGCGCGGAAGCCGTGAGATTGCAGAGAAGATTAGAAAGATGGAATGATAAAGCCGTGGCGAAATCATCATGATTGAGAATGGCTTCATCTAAGAAGTCAGCCAGTAAGGGCTCGGATTTAGCCTCTTTTTTTGCCTCTGTTAAGATACACTGCCAAATTTTTATTTTTTCACTGGCGAATTGAGCATCCGAAGGTAGTGGCGGATTGTTAATCATAGGTGCTCCCCGAGCAACGCAAATGTCTTATCAACTTTCTGATATAAGCGAATTTTGTAACTCATTGTTATTATTGTCAACAGTAAGGTCAGCGGTTAACTGCCATAGGGCATGTTGACTTTTGTGGTATTTTTTTTCGAAGTCCGACAACCATTGATCATTTTGCACTTTCAGTAATTTTTTTTGGCTGCTAAAGCGCTGTGTGGTTAATGCGGTAGAAAATTCGTCAATATAGATAGGCCAGTTGCTTCTTATTTCAAGTTGCCCCCCCAATGCTATGATCGTTTTAAACAATGGAGAGGTATGCCAACGCCGTTTTAGATGGTGTTTTTTTGGCCATGGATTTGGGTAAAGTATAAAGTGCCGCAGTAATGTTATATTGTCATTCGCTGCCAAGCGCCAGAAATCGATAAGGTCCGCTCTAATTAAGATAAAATTAGGGTCGCTCAGCGATTGGCCAGACTTATCCGCTTGCTTAGTGAGGCGAGATAAGGACTTATCGATACCGATAATGAAGCAATCAGGGTATTGTCCAGCTAGGTTCAAAGTACTGTTGCCATTGCCGCAACCGGAATCAAATATAATGGATGGCTTATTTATTGCAGCCATAGCTTGCTGGTAGGCCCGGCGATTATGTTCTGCAATAGGCTTTTGAAACTGCGTACGCCAATGTTTTTGAACGACTTCACTGACCTTGTCATGCGCTTCAGTTTGATTGCTGTCAACACTGCTTGAAGAGTATTCCATAGTCATGGCTTGAATAATCGTTGTTAATAAACAATCGTCAATTTGTTTATATTAGGGTTTATATTATGGCATAGTATATCATTAGATATGCATCGCTATTGCTTCAGTTGATTTAAATGCTTTAGGAACCCTGATAATGCAAAAAGATTATCGACCTTACTGGATTAAAAAAACCTATTTAAGGTTTCGAAGTGGCTATGCCGAATATTTTTTGCGCCCGCGATTTAAATCCTTAGGCCAATTTGGCACCTTTATGCGGCCATGGCATATTAAGATAAATGGCGAGGGAATTTCTTTAGGTGATTGCGCAACGATCGTGGCGGAGCCAGATCGACATGTTTCGATTGGCGTTTGGGGTGTCAGTGAAGGCGATGGCGAAATAGCTATCGGTCATTATGTGATGATATCCCCAGGCGTAAGAATTAGCGCGGCAAATAAAATCACCATAGGCGATAGTTGCATGTTCGCTAATGGCGCTTATATTACCGACTCAGACTGGCATGGTATTTATGATCGTATGAGTCGCGATCAGTCGAGTAAGCCTGTGATCATTGAAGACAATGTTTGGGTCGGCGATCATGCCACAGTCTTAAAGGGCGTACATATAGGAAAAAACAGTATTGTTGCAGCGGGCTCAGTGGTTACAAAAGATGTACCACAAAATACCATTGTGGCAGGCAATCCAGCGGTTAAGGTTCGTGATCTTGATCCCGAGCAAGGATTTAAAACCCGAGGCGATTTTTTTTCTGATCCATTGGAGCATGCAAAAGAATACGATCAGATCGACCGCATGGTATTAGAAGGTAACTCGTTTTGGGTATGGCTGATTAGTCTTTTCTGGCCCGGCATAAAGAAATAACACCACTAATTAACCGCTTCTGTTGCGCCTAATTGTTGGCTTATTGGCACAGTTAATTGGAAGCTTGACCCTTTGCCTACTTCACTACTGAGGCTGATATCACCTCCAATTAATTTAGTAAGGTTCATTGCTATTGATAGCCCTAGACCGGTACCAACAAATTTCCTCGTTTCACTGCCATCTATTTGCCTGAAAGGCTCAAAGATAACGGCTTGCTGCTCTGGGCTGATGCCGATACCGCTATCGATAACGTCAATAGTTAATAGCTGTTTATTGATTGACGCCGTTAATTGAATAGAGCCTTGGTGAGTAAATTTAGCTGCGTTGCTCAACAAATTTAACAGCACCTGAAATAATTTCTTTTGATCAATGTCGATGTCTTGTTGAATATTTTCTGTATTAACAATTAATGTATTGTCATTTTTTTCGATAAGCGGTGCAATGGTATCAGCGACGGTGTTGAGTAATTCAGCGATATTAGTTTGCTGGTTATTAAGTTCCATTTTACCAGCTTCAATCTTTGATATATCTAAAATTGAATTGATTAAACCCAATAAGTGATCTGCATTATGGGTGATTCTATCGAGGTCGCTTTGGGTATGAATAACACCTTCATCAAGCAGCAATTCTTTGACGACTTCCGAATAGCCAATAATGCTTTGTAACGGTGTTCGGAGTTCGTGAGTGACATTGGCAAGAAACTCAGTTTTATGCTGGTTGGCCTCTAATGCAGCATCTCTCGCCTGCACTAACTCACTGGTTCTTAAGGCAACTTCCGTTTTGAGTAGATTTTTTTGACTTCGTAATTTTTGATCGCGCTCAGCTAAATTAGAGATCATTTGGTTATAAACTTCAGCGACTTTAATGATTTCTTTTGATGCATTATCGTCAATATCAGAAATTTTATAGGTGCCGTCTGATGTTTGCTCCATCACTTTAGTCAGTTTATTCATCGGCTTTAATAATCGGCGTAAGGTTAGTATTAATAGTGTGGCGAATACTAAGCCATAGCCGAGGCCGAGGCCGAGGTTTCGAATAAATAATAACAATTGAAAGTTACGTAATTCAGATGTATCAATTTGTATGGCAACATAGCCTAGATAAATTTCTTCTATGCCCTCATCGTTTAGGCCAAAGCTATTATCCTCTTCGCTATAAGAGGTGAATACTGGCGCAGCCACTTGCCAGGTTGCTTGGCTGGTAGAAAGAATTTGTGCAGTCTTATTTTGCCAGTCATCTTTTCCTAGTGATGACAATATTGATTCGTTAGTTTCACCCTCGGCTAAGATGACAATATTGCTATCGCTGATGACCGCAACATGTTTGATGCTCGGATAATTTAAAGTCGCTAATGCTGCTTCTTTGGCATTTTCACCGCTTTCGTAAATTAAGGCGAGCTCACTGAGCTGAGCAAAGTGCTCGGTCGCCTGCAAGCCCTCCCGTTCATAAAATGTGGAAATCATATTACTGGCGATATAGGAGTAGGCAAATGCAGCGGCAATGGCAATGATAAAACCAGTGATGGCGAAATTGATAAAAAGCTTTTTTTGAAAGCTTTGAGGATTAGTACTTTTCGCTCTTTTGCTAGCGTATGAAGACGAATTGATTGACTGTATAAAATTCATTTTCCCTCCACTAGCGTTGCGTTGGGTAGATTTTATCAAATCCTGCTTGATCTGATGTGCTTAAACGAATACCAATATGTGAGCTGGTTCGTAAATTAATGGCAATACGCAGTTCTTGAGTGCCAATAATGGCGTCATTCGTTTTACCTTGAAAATGGTCAGTGGCAAATTTAGCCAGCTGGCTGCCCATTTTTTGGTGCTCAGGATAGATGGCCATTAGACCACCTAACTTTGTGTGCGATGGGTTGTTAGAAAATACCGCTAACTTTTTACTCCATGCACGCTCTAGCAACATCGGCAGTATGGTCTTAGACGGCACAATATTCCTTAACGGTAACCAGATAGCCGAGGTGTTTGGCGTGGCATCATCTAATAATTGCTGATATGACTGAACGCCAGCCTTAATATCTTTAGCGTTATAGCCAACAATATTAAAGCCATATTTAGGGGCGATTTTTTGTGCTTTATGGTACCACCACCCATTAAGTGATTCGTTGTATACCAGCATCACATCTTCAATATGGGGAGCCACTCGTTTTAATTCTTTTAATGCTGCTTCAGGATCGCTGGACAAGCTGAGTGTTGGCCTCAATGACTGGTTGCCGGTAATTCCTCCAGCAATGACCAGTGTATCGATGGGTAATAATGCGGCTAAGCGGTAACTGGTATTACCCAGTGCAATCACTAGCTCACTGTTGTTTTCTAGAATATGTTGCTCAACCATTTCAATAGACGACGCTTTATCAACCATCATAATAGAAATTTTTAGATCGCTATTCGATGTAATGCCCTCGGCAACATTTTGATAAATGTTTTTAGCGGCGCCCGTCACTAAAGGCATGATTAAGGTCGTTTTAATCGGGATATTGCTGCTGGGTTCCACAGGGCTAATGGTATTGTCAGCACCGCTTAGAGCGCTAATCATTAACAGCAGCCATAGGCAGGCCACACGCCGAAAGAACCCGCGAGCCAGTTTATTGCTTGAATAGCAAATCGCTTGCTTAGCTGCTGTTATGTGAGTCAATTGCTTGCAGTATCCCTAGCATAATTACCGTCATTGCTTAGCTTAATAAATAATCTATTCGTGTTTCTAACGCAGTAAACACTTACTTCCTGATCATTAAGTTTGGCAGATATTTGGTAATTTGCCGCCAATATTTGATTATTTTTTAACTCATTTGTAAATAATTCATTAAAACCAATAATTTACATGACAAACTGAAGGTAAGGCTGTAAAAATGATGGCTATAGTATGCAGAATATTATCCGATAAGCGATTGGTCTTTATTGGGGTGTTTTATTAGGCGTGGATTGATTAATGAAGTTGATAATCAAAGCGTTTTTACCTGTGTTTATTCAAACTTAAAGGGTATTAAGTGTCTGAAATAAAACATATTATTGGTAAATCACAGGCGTCAGATAAGACGGCTAACCCCGCTTTCACATATGCCGATTTGATCGTTGATTATCTCAGCCAAATCGATGTCGAGTTTGTTTTTGGTATCCCTGGCGGTGCGATTGAAGGGCTGTTTGACGCCTTAGCACGGCGACATAAGGGCGAGATCCCTCAAACATCGATCCATCACTCCCGCGCGCTTGAGCGAAAAAGACCTCGCTCAGTCTCGGGCCCCCAAATGGTGGTTGCTCGGCACGAAACGGGCGCTGCCTTTATGGCTGACGGCTATGCTCGGTCAACGGGCAAGTTAGGTGTCTGTTGTTCGACCACGGGTCCAGGGGCAACGAATTTACTGACCGGTGTGGCTAATGCCTACGTTGATCGTGTACCGATGCTGGTGATTACCCCTCAAACGGCCTTACCGAGCTTTGGTCAGCGGGGTTTTCAAGAGTCGTCGAGTGATTTAGTCGACGTCGTGTCTATCTTTGATCACTGTACTCGCTACAGCTCGTTGGTCTCGCATCCCGATCAATTAGAGGGTAAATTATTCACTGCCTTGTCAACCGCTTTTCGACGCCCTCGCGGCCCTGTCCACCTGAGTATTCCGGCTGATATTTTATCGATGCCGGTGCCAAATGCCGCTGCCAGTTTTAATGTTGCAACCCTGCTAAGAGAGCCCGTTGCGGTTGACGATGCCAGTTATCAAGCCTTACTGTCAGCGATTGAGAAGTCTCGACTTAATCGCCGTAATATCACCCTTTTTATCGGCGAAGATTGCGGTGATGCTGCCGATCAAATTCTCCATTTTGCCGATTTAGTCGAAGCGAATATCGTCAGCTCTCCTGCCGGAAAGCGTTGGTTGGGCGCTGGCCATCCACGCTACTGTGGCGTATTTGGTTTTGCCGGCCATGAAAGTGCTCGGCGGGCGTTGGTTGATGAGAGTGTCGATCTTGTCTTAGCCGTAGGCACCAGTTTTAATGAGCTAGATACTGCTGGCTGGGATACGCAAGCCTTACTGAATGATCGCTTAGTGCATATTGCCTCTTCAGTGGGTAGCTTTGATCGCTCTCCCATGGCCTATTTACATGTATATGGCAACTTACATACCTTATTTGCCAAGCTGATTGCTGGCATTGATGCGAAATACGTCGCCTACCCACATGCCACAGTCGACGCGCTTCAAGCGCCGCAAGCAAGCCAAAAACTGATGGCTCAGTTGATGCCGGCCAACATAGAAATTGTTGAGCCAGAAAAAACATTAAGCCAAGACTTGCCCATAAAACCGCAGCGCTTAATGGCGGCGCTGGCTGAAAAGTGTGCCGATAATAGTCGTTATTTTATTGATACGGGCAATGCTTGGAGCTGGGCGACGCATTACATGCATCTACCTAAAGCGGATACTTTTTACATTGCTATGGGTTTTGGCGCGATGGGGTGGGCCATCGGTGCCGCAGTGGGAGCTGCATTCGGCAACCGACAATCACCGGTTGTGTGTATTACAGGCGATGGCTCCTACCTCATGTCAGGTCAAGAAATAACGGTTGCTATTGAACACCAACTCCCGGTTATTTATGTGATTTTGAATGATCAGGCCTACGGTATGGTTAAGCACGGTCAACGCATGAATAAAGCAGAAGAAATCGGCGCAGAATTGCCGCCGATCAATTTTGCTGAAATGGCCCAGTCTATGGGTGTCAAAGGGCATAGAATTGAGTGTTGGGAAGATTTCAGTGATATTGATTCAACTGAACTTCAATCGCCATCAGGTCCTATCTTGTTGGATATTATTATTGATGGTGAAGAAATCCCACCCATGAAGACCCGTCTAGATGTCTTGCAAGAAGCCAAACATGGCATTGAACTCGCCCAGTTGCCCTAAACTTTGCCCGTTATCTTATTGATCTAAATTTAAAAAAATGCCCTTCATCACATTTTACACTTTCAATATCGGTCGATAGCTCACTTCAATGTGAAATCCTGAAAATAGCCTATAATTTCAGTATTGGGTAAGTCCTGATACTTACCGCTGTTACTGGCTAAATCCTGCAAGCCGTTGTTGACAATGAGAGTTTTTAATCATTTTGGCTTATCGACACAGGCAATTAGCTTAACTTGACGCTAACGAGATACTAGTCATGCACATTCCAACCTATTTCGCTATTTTGTTTTTATTTATTTGTTCGACAGCGACGGCTCAAATTGAAGATGATCTCATCGGTCTTTACGAAGAGGACGAGCTCATTACCATTGCTACCGGTACGGCAAAAGAAGTTCGATTTGCGCCGTCTGTTGCGACCGTGATTACTGCTGATGATATAAAGAATACAGGTGCACGCTTCCTAGATGACGTCTTGGAGATGGTGCCTGGCATGCATGTAGGTAGAGGCTCAAATCGCCAAAATGCTATTTATTCTTTAAGAGGTATCCATACGGATGAAAACCCACAGGTTTTATTGTTAATTGATGGTATCGACACGGCGCAACTTTTCAATAGCAGTCGGTCATACAACTATCGTTTACCAGTAGCTAATATTAGCCGGATTGAAATTATCCGAGGTCCGGGCTCTGCGGTTTATGGTGCGGATGCTTTCTCTGGCGTGATCAATGTTATTACTAAAGTGCCCAGTGATACGGGTGAAAAATTGCTTGGTGGACGAAGTGGTTCTTTTGATTCAGATGATTTGTGGTTTATCGGCGGCACGCAATTGGCTGGCCTTAACGTTGATCTGGCTGTGGAGTATTCGCGCAGTGAGGGTGATGATGGTCGCATTGTGCCAGTTGACGCGGCATTTCCCAGTCAGCCGACCTTTGCGCCGAGCGCACTGTCGACTCACTATGAATTATTCAACAGTCGACTATCGATTGCAAATGACGATTGGAAGCTGTCATTGAGTTCATATAATTTAGTCAGTGCTGGTTTAGGTTCTGGTGGGGCAGAGGTCCTTGACCCTATCGGTCGCGATAAAGCTAATGCTTTTAAAATCCACTATAGTCAGCAATTCAATGAATCGGTTGATAACTGGCGTTTTAAATTAGATATAAGTGGCGGTATCAACGATCAAAACCCGCGTTTTGTTTTATGGCCTAGCAACACAACTTTACCCTTTTTGCCTGGTGCTTTTCCAGAGGGGGTAATTGGTCAACCTAGCACTGAAGATACTGTCTACACCGTTGAGCTTGCGTCAATATTTGATGGCTTGGAATCACATTCAATGCGAATTTCAGTGGGTTATGAATATCAGAATATTAAGTCGGCTGAAGTAAAAAACTTTGATTTTTCTGGAGGTATTACCGCTGGGACGTTAACGGATGTAACGGGAACAGATTTGATCTTTCTTGAAAATCAAACGCGAGAAGTTCATTTTGTCTCATTACAGGATGAATGGCAGCTGGCTAATGACTGGGCGCTTACCTTCGGGCTTCGATTTGATGATTACAATGACTTTGGCAGTACGGTAAACCCACGTCTGGCTTTAGTATGGGCTGCCGATTATAACCTAACTATGAAAGCCTTGTATGGCCGTGCATTTAGAGCACCAAGTTTTGCGGAGTTATTTGCAAAAAATAATCCAGCAATTTTGGGTAATGCGACGCTTGACCCTGAAGTTATTGATACTTTTGAAATCTCGATAGAATATGACGTGACTGCCGATTTAAATACTAGTTTGAATATTTTCTACTATGAGGTTGAAGATTTGATTGACTACCCTAGTTTTGGTCAACCAGCAGCAAATCTTTTTGCACAGTATGGGCATGGCCTTGAGTGGGAATTAAATTGGGCTATAAACAGTAAGTGGTCAACAAAAACTAATATGGCATGGCAGCATTCAGCACAGGCCGGTGTTCGAGTGGCCGATGCTCCTAATCACCAAGTTTATACGATGCTAACTTGGCAGCCAGATTCAGACTGGACTTTTAACGCTGTTGCAACTCGTGCCTTTGGCCGTGCCAGGGCGGAGGGCGACTCTCGAGATAAAATCGATGATTATTCGACGGTTGATTTTGTTGCCTATAACGATAACTTAATTCCAAATCTACAAACCAGTATAGTTATTAAGAACGCTCTTGACCGAGAAAACTTTGAACCCAGCGCTTCTGTCAGCTCTCTTCCAGGCGACTATCCTTTAGAAGGCCGATCAGTTAGAATCGAACTCACATACTCACTCAACTGATGTTTATTTTATGGTTAACCGTTCGGTTAAAAGCAGGAAAGAACCCTTTGTAAAAAAAGCCTCGACCAATATCTGGCAAGAACAGCCGGTTGAGCATAACCCTTATCTTGTTGAGAAAACGCATCTTCGTGGTTACGATTTTGATGAGCTAACTCAGCATTGTGATTTCACAGAGATGTTCTATTTACTTTTTTTGGGTGAACTACCCAATCGAAATCAGAAGCAATTACTGCAATTACTGTTAGTTACTTTTATTAGTCCAAGCCCAAGACATCCAGCTTCTAGGTCGGCTATGAGTTTAGGCGGAGGTAAAACCTTTCCACAGCATATCCTACCGGCATCGCTCGGTATCGCAGGTGGCGAATATTTAGGTGGTCGTCAAGTGCAGCTTTGTATGCAGTTAATTCAGGACAATCATCAGATAATACCTGCACTATGGTTAGAGGAACAGGAAGCTAGATTGGCCGAAGCGGATAAAGCTTTATTAGCTGAAGGCCGGATTATTTACGGTTTTGGCCAGCAGTATGGTGAGATCGACCCATATGCCTCGTTATTGGCTGATAAGTTTTTAGGTAAATCTTTTTCAGGGCCACATTTAACGTGGTGCGCCGGTCTTGTTGAAGAATTAAAGCCATATTGTATAGGCTGGTTGCAAACTGGTATTGTTGCGGCAGTGCTTTGCGATTTAGGTTTTCCTCCTCATGCGGGTGCGGGGCTATTTCAACTCATACAAGCCCCTGGCTTACTTGCCCATGGATTAGAAGCTTACCCTAAGTCCCGCACAGAATTTCCATTTGTTAGGGATGAGGATTACGACATTGTCGACACTTAAAATAGAAGATTACGATCGCTTACGGAGTAAATTACCTAACCGTACAGGCGGTTGGGTACCCGGCACTGCGGTCTATTGCCGCGGTTATGACATGATGGACGATTTGGTGGGTAGGGTCGATTTTTTTCAAAGCTTAGTGCTTAATATTACTGGTCAATTGCCCGAAGAACGGTTTGCAAAATGGCTGCATGCCGCCCATATCTGCGTCAGTTGGCCTGATCCGCGCATTTGGTGCAATCAAATTGGTGCTTATGCTGCGATGGCGAGAGCCACGGTAAATGCAGCTAGCAGTTTTGGCAATCTTGCGGCTGATTCCGTGATGTACGGTCAAGGCACTTTACCTATAGGAACTCGCTTGATACAGCGCTTGCATACACAGCATTTAAACGAAAAAAAATCGGTTGAAGAGATTGTTGATCAGGAGATTGAACGTAAGGGCGGTAAGGTTAATATTATGGGCTTTGCTAGGCCATTAGCATCAGGTGACGAGAGGGTGGTTGCGATGCGAAGGACTGCCAAAAATCTTGCCTACCAAGATGGCGCGCATATGCAATTAGCATTAGCTATAGAGGAGCTATTGTATAATCGGTACTCGGAGACGATGAATTTTACCGGCTATTTGTGTGCATTTATGTCAGATTTAGGCTACTCAGCAGAGCAAGTGCATAGGATTTTTGCATTGATAGTCGTCAATGGCGTTACCGCCAGCTTTAGCGAAGAGGCCGAAAAACCAGTAGATAGTTTTTTACCGTTAAGGTGTGAAGACATTGAATATACTGGACCGGCTAAACGAGCCTTACCCGATATGACAGATGAATAAAGTTAAGAGCCGGTTTTTTTAATAGCGGGTATTTTAGCGAGTTCTTCTATGGGCGCAGGCTTGGCAACTTCGTAGCCTTGAAACGCATCAACCTCTAGCACGGTCAACACTTCTAATATGGCGCGGTTTTCAACGTATTCGCCAATCGTTTTAAGCCCCATTACGTGGCCTACCTCATTAATTGATTTAACCATCGCCATATCAACCGGATTATTAAGGATGTCTTTAATAAATAAGCCATCGATTTTTAAAATATCAACCGGTAGTTTTTTCAAGTAAGCAAAGGACGACATACCGCTGCCAAAATCATCTAATGCGAACTGACAGCCAAGGTCTCTAACCGCGCCAATGAATTCAAGCGCATTAAGGAAATTTGAAATGGCTGCTGTTTCAGTGATCTCAAAACAGATTTTTTCAGGTGGCACTGATGAGTTTCTAAAGGACTCTGAAATAAATTCTGAAAAGCTGTCATCGCAGATAGACAAGCCTGAAAGATTAATCGATATGTATTCGATATTATCCAGCGTCGATGGATGATTGCCTAACCATGCGAAGGCTTGGCTGATGACCCAGCGGTCGACGGTAGGGCTGAAGTTGTAGCGTTCTGCGGCTTCTAAATAGGGGGCGGGGCTAATAAGATTATCGTCTTTGTCGCGAATTCTTAGTAGGATTTCATAGCTGTCTTGTCCTTCGGCAGTTCGATTACTGATGCGTTGCTGAAACAGGCAGGTACGACCTTCTTGTATTGCTTCCATTAGCTCGGTCGCGAGCAAAGCTTCCGTGCGTTTAGCATAAATTGTTTCATCTTTACCGCTGTAGCTGGCTACGCGGTTTTTGCCACGCTCTTTCGCTTTGTTGCAAGCGGCGCTCGATGCTGAAATAAGCTCAGTCAGATCAGTAGTTTCATCATTAATAGAGACGATGCCAATGCCAACATTGATATCAAATATCTTGTCTTCATAAGTAAACTTTTGATTTGAAAATTCACAGGCAATGACTTCGCAGATACGTTGTGCAGCATCAATAGGGCAATGTCTAAGAAGAATGCCAAATTCATCACCGCCAACCCGTGCTATTGCATCGCTAGGTGAGCGAACTTTTTGTCGGAGCGTGCGAGCAATTTGCTGAAGTAATTGATCACCTGCATGATGGCCGCAGGTTTCATTAATGATATTAAATTGTGATATTGATAAATGACACAGGGCGTGATGAAGTTCGTTGTTTGCTACTTCATGAATCGCTAGTTTAACTTCTTGATCAAAGGTGCTGCGATTATTTAGGCCCGTCAAAGGGTCATGACTGGCATGAAATGACAGTTGTNTTTCAATATTTTTNNCTTCTGTTTTATCTCGAAACACTAATGTCGCNCCAATNGCGCAATCTTTAGAGTCTCTNATNGGNGCCGCTTGCTGCTCGATAATCTTTTCTTGGTTATCTTTTGTTTTTAAAATATGGTTGGCAACTGAATTGATAATCGCGTTTTCAGCAATGGCTCGCTTAACAAGGTTTGCAGTGGGAATTCGTGATACTTCATGGTAGGTGTGAAACACGGTACCAATAGATCGACCAATAAGATCGTCGAGTGATTCATTTAATAATTTTTCAGCGATAGGATTAGCGTAGTCAATATTGCCTGAGCTATCGGTGGTAATCACACCGTCGGCAATGGATTCAAGCGTGATCTGGGCACGGCTTTTTTCGGCAATCAAGGCATTTTGTTTTTCTTTAAATTGCTCATTGCTGATAATAAAATCTTCACGGTGAGCGGCAATACTGCAAACATGCCGCAATTGCTCTGCTCGGAATGGCTTAGCAATAAAGTCGATGGCACCTGCAATAATCAATTCACCGGCTTTTTTAGCGTCACCATGAGCGGTCATCATGACGATAGACTGATTAGGTTTTTGTTTAATGATTTCCCGTAGTACTGCTTCGCCAGATAATTTGGGCAGCATTAAATCTAATAAAACAATGTCGTGTTGATGTTGCTGCCATAGTTGTAGGCCAGTTTCGCCATCCGCGGCATGGGAAATTTCAAAACGATTACTTAAAACTCGTTCAACTAATTCAGCGGTATCTTGATAATCTTCTATCACCAGAATACGTGCTTTCGAAACAACGGCATTGTCGTTTTGTAGTAAGTTATCAGCGATCTCTCCTAAGTCCGAGAGTCGGCTCATGGGTATGAAGCGATTAATTTCAAACTCTTTGGCGGTCGCTTCAGCAATACGCTCACTGTAGGTAGAAGACACGACAATGACTTTGGTGTGGGCTGATGAGGCAAGCATGTTGGAGCGAATGAGGCGAGTCAGTCGCCAGGCATCGACTTGGCCAATAGCGATATCAGTAACCACTAAATCAACGACCTGCTCACCTAAGATATTGATGGCCTCAAGCCCATTACAGGCTTCAACAATCACAGCAAAATGGTATTGCTGTAATTGCTGAGCCATTGTCTTACGCAAGCTGGGATCAGGGTTGATCACCAAAGCTTTACGCGCAGGGATTGACGCCATAACGGGTCCTTTTCAAAGCGGTGAGAGACGGATAACCCTCACTGCCATCGATGATAGTAAAAAAGGTTGCTTATTAATCAAGTATAGTTTGCTTAACGGCGAATGCCAGTTCAGAGTATTTTATTATTTTTATATATTTCAACAACTTGCGATTATTCTTTTAAAATAACCAGCTCTTCAAGGGTTAAACCGATTAGTTGATTTAGTTCGTCGAGATCGTCTACCCCGAAATGATCTTCAGCATAGGAGAAATCAGGGCCTAGATCAGGCAGTAAGTGTTTGTCAGACTTCGCTTGAGACAGTAATTGCTGCACCTGCTTTGCTGATCGCTCTGAGCGTGTAGCATTGCGCGCTAAACGAATGCCGGCTTGGTCGGCTAATAAGTCCCAAGCGCTGATTGTCTTACCGGCTTGATAGTCAGAAATCTCTTTATCAAGGCCAATTAGGTTGGCTAAGCCTTCATCAGCAAGCAATGAAATCCCTGCAGATAATATTAAATGTTGGGCTAAATCACGGCGGCCATAAATAGTGTAATTGAGTCGTTTGCGGTTGAATTGAGCCGGGTTATTGCCTTGTAAGATAGCATTTAAGTCATCGGCGCCATAGAGCTTGGCTAATGATAACAGCAAGGCACGATTCTCACCGACAGGATCACCTGAATCAGCTGTACGTTCAGCGGCGAGCGTAAACATCGCAGTTAATAACCGTATCAATGGCGTTTTTTTAGGCAGCGTATTAATCTTTTGCGTGTAGACATCGACTTGCGCCTGCTCTTGAGGATTTAGAATTAATGACTGATAGCTTCGCAAAGACGAAGCACCGTTGCTGGGGAATACATAGTTAACCACCACTCGATCGTCTTGATGGGTGATATTCGTAATATTTGCCCATGCTTCGAGTGCTGGCTGGCTATTGGCATTACTCAATAGGCTTTTGATTATGTGGTCAGCAATTTTTTGACTTTGTGTTTGGCTCAGAGTCAGTTTGCCAACACGCAGTTGACCAGCACTTAGCCACTGGCCTTTTTCAGCCAAATTGTTGATCGATATATTCCATTCAATATTAAGCCACTTATTGATCAGGAGATAACTTGTCCAATTTGCTAGCCTAACTAGCCGATCATTGGATCGTTGTTCTAACTCGGTTTTTCCCAGTGCGAGTAAGCGGTCTAATGGTAAGGTTAATTGCAGACTTTGTTGTGTGTTTGAAAGATTGATCTTAGCAAACGCTGAGTCAGGAATATTCACCACGCTTGGTCCGAAATGGCTGATGGCTAGATTAAGATCGCGTTCAGAAAGGGTAATCTGCTGCTCGCTTGATTCTTTTTCCATATTGCCCGTCACTTGCTGGGCAATCATTTTAACGCGTTTAATATCGTTTAAAGTGATCGATTCAAAGCTAGTGAGTTCACCATTGGTATCGACGGTAATATAAACAACAGTAACAACGCTCAGTATCAACAGCGCTAATGCCATCATGGCAGTAATGAAGATTGATCGTATTAAGCTAACTATTATTTTCATTGAAAAAGTGAGTTCCAAACTATCAGCTATCAAGCTATTGTAGGCCGGCGCCTAGTATAGCAATACCTTTAATTTGTGCAAAAATATGATCGCCCTTATTAAGCTTTAATTGTTCGATAGATTTATTGGTCAGCCTGGCTAATAATATCTGTTGATAGCAGTGTAACTTGAGGATAGCTTGGCCTTTACTGAGGTCTATAATATCTATTATGCTGGCCGGCAGTATGTTTAAAATGCTCGAATCTGAAGCTGGCTGGCGAGTGATACTGATGTCTTTTGCATAAATACGTAATCGAATTTTTTCGCCAGTAGCGTGTGCTAATGACGGGCTATTCACCCATAGAAAGCCACCGTGGCCAAGCGCTAATTGAATAAGATGGTAATTCTTTTCGCTGGCATGAACCTTCGCGGAGATAACGGCGCCCGCTTGATGATGACGACTGAAAGGTAATGTTAAATCTGATAGTACGTCACTGATATCTTTTTGAGCTAATAATGAACCCTGCTGTAATACCAGTACGCGGTCAGCCAATCGCATGAGTTCTTCCATATTATGAGTGACATAAAGGATTGGTATCGAAAAGTGCTGATGCAGGTGTTCTAAATGATGCAGTATTTGTTCGCGGTGTTGTTCATCTAAGCCATTAAGCGGTTCATCAAATAACATTAATTGTGGCGCCGATACGATTGCTCTAGCAATAGCTACGCGTTGTTTTTCACCGCCAGATAATTGACTGGGAAATTTTTCCCATAGGTAATTGATATTGAGATGTTGGCTGACACTTGCAAGCGATAGGTAGCTATCGCTGTCGTTTATTTTTTTTTGGTGTTGACGGTCAATCGCATATTGCAGATTTTGCTTAATGGATAAATGTTCAAATAAGCAGGGCGCTTGAGTGACGTAGGCTATTTTTCGTTGTTGAATAGCCGTATTCTCGGTCTTGGAGTTGGATGCTAGTGTCAGCCAGT